>CAXQRK010000137.1:0-8602 GCA_964226535.1 Polaribacter sp. | reverse complement strand
ATCTGTATATTGTGTGATATAGGTACGCTCATGATCGCGACCACTAAAATCTTTCCATTCAATTGAAAGAGTTATTTTAACAGTGGAAACTTGATCGCTCACAGGATAAGGATTAATCTCACGTGTTAAGGTATAAGTTTGAGTATAACGGCGAAGAATCGTATCATCCAGATCCAAATTTAGATTCTCCGTCAAATTAACTTCTCCATCTTTCAGTTTGATGACTTCTTCCCAGGGGAGTGCGCGTATTCTTTCGATCTCATTTTGCATGATTTGACATGATCGAGTGTTATGCCGAGCATTTTCTAGTAACAGTGCCCCCGATCCAAAGCATGCAAAACTGCTGGCAGCCGCAATGGCGAAAATTGCAAATGAAAACATCATTTCAACGAGCGAAAATGCTTGCTTGGAGGATTTGAAAACAAGACCGTTCATACGTATACACGCTAACTCAAAAAGCATAAAAAACAAGTATCTAAATTATTTTCGCGCGGCTTGCATTGCGATTCATAAAGTATTAGCAATTTATAGCAAAATAATACCGTTATAAATCAAGATAAATGGCGCACCCATTCAATTACTGCCAAAACAGATAGAGTTCATTCTGCATCAACCATGTTCCCGCGTAAACTTATTTCATGGAATGTCAACGGCCTACGTGCCGCACTTAAGAAAGGATTCGAGGTCTTTCTCAGTCAAACACAGCCGGACGTCATTTGCTTGCAAGAAACCAAGCTTTCTGCGGACTTGGTTGATGGCTTTACATTTGTCAACTATCCATATGTGTATTGGAACTGTGCGGCCAAAAAAGGTTATTCGGGCACTGCCATTCTTGCTCGGCACGCCCCACTCTCGGTTCAAATGGGGCTTGGCATGGCGAAACATGATGCTGAAGGTCGTGTGATCACCGCCGAATTCGAAGACTACTTCCTCGTCACCGTCTATACCCCGAATGCCCAAAATCATGATGCAAACAAACGTCCTAGACGGCTTGATTATCGAACCAAGGAATGGGACGTTGATTTCCTTGCCTACGTCGAATCATTGCAAATAACCAAGCCGGTAATTTTCTGTGGAGATCTGAATGTGGCGCACCGGGAGATCGATCTGAGTCACCCGCAAGCCAACCGCCGAAATGCCGGATTTACCGATGCAGAGCGGGCTGGCTTCGATCGGATTCTCAATGCCGGCTTTGTCGATAGTTTCCGTCATTTCTATCCAGATGCGACCGAACGTTATACTTGGTGGTCGTATCGCGCGGCAGCACGTTCTCGAAATATTGGCTGGCGGTTGGACTACTTTTGTGTCTCCACATCCCTCAGTCAACGAATTCAGGATGCCTGCATCCTCGATCAGATTCAGGGTTCTGACCATTGCCCAGTTGCTCTTTTACTTAAATGACTCTACCGGCACTGCTCAAACCGTAATCGTTTCATGCTATTCACTAAGGACGCTTCCGACTCCATCTCCACTCTTGGTGAGATGGCACTCATTCAACAGATTCGTCGTTGGCTGGGATCCGTTAGCCCACCGGCACCCGCAGGTATCGGTGACGATTGTGCCGTGCTGGATCCGCTGCCTAAAGGCCACCCCATTCTGACCACTGATTCAATCAGTTACGGGCAGCATTTTGATGACCGTGTTTCAGCGAACCATGCGGGAGCCAAATTAATCAAACGCAATTTGAGTGATATTGCTGCGATGGGTGGGATGCCCGGCGCGGCCGTGCTTGCACTATTAAGCGGCCCCGACCTATCGGTTCGCTGGCTACAAAATTTTTTTGCTGGGATTCGGCACGCATGCGAACACTATGCGTTGCCATTGGTCGGCGGTGACATCAGCTCTTTATTGCCCGGTCATTTTTCCGCAGTGCTGACACTGACCGGTACTGCGCGCAGCCCTCGGCTGCGCAGTGCTGCCCAGCTAGGCGATATGCTCTACGTCACCGGCAGCCTCGGCGGCAGCATACTCGGCAAGCACTACAGCTTCGAGCCAAGGCTTGCGGAAGGTCAATGGTTGAGTACTCGATCAGATTGCCATGCGATGATGGATCTGTCTGACGGACTCGGTAAAGACCTGCAGTCGCTCTTGCCCGGCGATGCCTGCGCGCAGCTCAAGCTGGATCAGATCCCGGTTGCCGATGCCGCTATTAAAATTGCCATGGACTCGGGCCGAGAAGTAATGGAACATGTTTTTTGTGATGGTGAAGACTATGAACTCTTGTTTAGTATGGACGCGACGATCGATCCGTCAGGCTTTAAACACACCTGGCGGCAACGCTTCCCCGAAACACCACTCAGTTGTATCGGGAGTATCCACGCAGGCCCCAGCACGTGGCCTTATTTAGATGCAGATACACAGAAAGCCTTGCCATGGACACAGGGATTTGAGCACTGGAAGTGATTATGTATAGTGCAGGCAACGATCTATTGAAACAGCTACGGGGTGGGATCTGTACCCAGTCAGCTGAGGAAACTGAGCAGCTCGCCGGCGTCCTTGGCACATTGATACCGGACAATCAAGTGCTCGCTTTGCACGGTGATCTGGGAGTTGGTAAGACCACTTTTATTCGTGGCTTGGCACGCGCCTGGGACATCGTCGAGCCGGTCACAAGTCCGACGTTTAACCTGTATACAATTTATCAGGGCAGTCGCCAACTGCTACATCTGGATGCCTATCGCCTTAATTCTGCAGCTGATCTGGATGTCCTCATGATTGATGATTTTCTGGTGCCCCCCTGGTGCCTTGCAATTGAATGGCCGGAACGTATTGCGGCAAGTATACCAGATCATGCCTGGCACTTGTATCTTCGCATCAACGCAGATCGGACGCACCATATTCATCTCAACCTTGAGCCTGAACCTGACAGCCATACAGCCATTCCTTCATTCGATTGCTTGCAGTAGCGTGCAGCAATAAGCTCGACGGCAATACGAATATTTTCAACAAAGCACTGCATTACTTAGAAATGGAGTGTTTTGCACGGTTTGAGGGCTCAGTTCCTGGCGAACAAATTGACAACTGCAGCCACAATGGTCTCAACTGCGGCAAGTTTACCTGGCCCCTCATAGCCACAAGCCAGGCGGCCATGTTGCGGCTCGATGAATTGATACCCGCGTGAACGCAGGGTTGCTATATTTGCTTGCGTTGCGGCATGCGTCAGCATTTTGCCGTTCATTGCTGGAGCTAGCATGACCGGCGCGGTTGTCGCTAGATGAATTGAACACAGCAGATCTGGGGCGAGTCCCTGCGCAAATAATCCCAAGCAATGTGCCGTTGTCGGAGCCACCAGTAAAAGATCCGCCTGATCGGCCAGTTCAATATGTCCGGGCTGCCAGCCTTCGCCCTCCTGCCACAGATCGAATCCAACCGGGTTGCGTGCCAGCACTTGTAAGGTAAGCGGTTGAATAAAACGGCAGGCCTCTGCGGTCATTACTGGAAAGACCCGAGCGCCCAATTCGGTCAGACGACTGGTAAGGTCCGCCGCTTTATAGGCTGCGATCGAACCAGTGACGCCCAAAATGATGGTGCGTGTGCTTAAGTTTGAATCCATATGGACCACAATAATCCCAGTTGAGAGGGAATTGCACGCACAAACAAAGCTGAATTGGGACCGCCCGAGCAGGCGAGCCGTCAGCCCACGCTTGACATGAGCGCCATCAACCGTCCATTTGAATAGATCACCATGCAAACAGGCACCATCTGCAAGTATCAATCTTTTCAGCCAATTCATTTGCCCGACCGCACCTGGCCGGACAAACGGATTAATGCGGCACCGATCTGGGCCAGCGTCGACCTGCGTGATGGCAATCAGGCACTGGCCATCCCGATGAATGTGGATGAAAAGATCGAATTCTTTGAATTACTCGTCGCCACCGGATTTAAAGAAATTGAAGTGGGCTTTCCGTCTGCCAGCGATACCGAGTTTCGCTTTATTCGTCGCTTGATCGAGGAAAAGCGTATACCTGCTGATGTCACGGTGCAAGTGTTGGTGCAAGCACGCGAGCATTTGATCCGCCGCACCTTTGAAAGTTTGCAAGGCCTGCCGAATGCCATCGTACACCTGTACAACTCGACTTCGCCCTTGCAGCGTCGGGTCACCTTTAATAAGAGCAAACAAGCGATCAAGCAGATCGCTGTCGACGGCGCACACTTGATCAAGCGTCTGCTGACAACCGTTCCGGAAACACAGGTGCGCTTGCAATATTCACCAGAAAGTTTTTCCGATACGGAGGTCGATTATGCGCTGGAGATTTGCGAAGCGGTAATGGAGGTCTGGCAACCCACCGCTGCCAACAAGATTATTTTAAATCTTCCAGCTACGGTGGAAGTCGCGACTCCGAATGTGCACGCCGATCAGATCGAATGGTTCTGCCGTCATTTAACCGAACGCAACAAAGCAATCATCTCCTTGCACACACACAACGACCGCGGTACCGGTGTTGCCGCTACCGAACTGGCTCTGATGGCCGGGGCGGATCGAGTGGAGGGCACACTGTTCGGCAATGGTGAACGTACTGGCAATCTCGATATTGTCACCGTCGCCTTGAACCTGTATACGCAGGGCGTGGATCCTGGGCTCGACTTTAGCAATCTGGAACATACGCGGGCGATATACGAGCGTGTAACGCGGATGCGCGTGCCGGAGCGCCAGCCATATGCGGGCGATTTAGTCTTTACTGCATTTTCTGGCTCTCATCAGGATGCAATCAAAAAGGGAATGGACCTACGTGCACAAGAGGCTGATCCAAATGCACTCTGGCAAGTGCCCTATTTATTAATTGACCCCAGCGATATCGGCCGTGACTACGAGGCAATCATTCGTATCAACAGCCAAAGCGGCAAGGGTGGCGTGGCATATATTTTGGCTCGTGAATTTGGCCTGGATCTGCCGAAAGCGATGCATCCGGAAGTTGGTCGTGTGATTAATGATGCCGCCGATAGAGATAGCCGTGAGTTGACTGCCGACGAAGTACACGGCCTGTTTCGGCATGCATATGTCAATCTCGCGACACCGCTTGAGTTGATATCGATTGAGCGCGAGGATTTTTCAAACAGCGGTGAGGTGCACATTGAAGCACAGGTGCGCTTTGCAGGTGAGCGCTTGATTATCTCCGGTCACGGCAATGGCCCAATCAGTGCTTTTGTGGATGCATTGAAACATCATAAGTGGAAAGATTTCACTCTGTTGGATTACCGTCAGCATTCGATTGGCAGTGGCTCAAAAACCAAAGCGGCCGCATATATTCAAATCCGGCATGACGATGGCTTGATTTTTTTTGGCTGCGGCATCGACCCTAATATCGAACGAGCCGGCTTACATGCCTTGGTCAGTGCCTTCAATCGTGCGCATGGAGTGCAGCCTGAATCCTCTTCCCAATAACCCTAGACCATTATGAAATTCACCAAATACCACGCACTTGGCAACGATTATCTGATACTCGATGCAGGCCTGCCCGCTGAACTGCCACAGGCCGCAGATATCGTGCGTATTTGTCATCGCAACTTCGGCCTAGGCTCCGATGGCATCCTGTACGGTCCACTGGACTCTGCAAATGCTGATTTTGGCTTGCGCATTTTCAATCCGGATGGGAGTGAAGCTGAAAAAAGCGGTAATGGTCTGCGGATTTTTGCCCGTTATCTATACGATATTGGGCGCGTTACAAACCAGACCTTCACCGTTGAGACCGCTGGCGGCATCGTGACCTGCCAAGTCAATGATGCGCCTGCCATGATCACCGTCGATATGGGCACGGTTCGCTTTGCGATGGATCACATCCCACTGGATGGGCCCGAACTAACGGATCAAGACATCAGCCAACCATTACATATCAACGGTACTGACTACACCGTTTATCTCGCGGACATCGGCAATCCTCACTGCGTGATTCCACTGCCTGCCATCTCTGCGCAACTTGCCTGTACCGTTGGTGCGGCGATTGAGGCGCATCCGATGTTTCCGAATCGTACCAATGTACAATTCCTTAAAGTTATTGATCGCAATACGATACAGATTGAAATATGGGAACGCGGAGCGGGTTACACGCTGGCCTCCGGCTCCAGCAGCAGCGCGGCGGCTGCGGTGGCACATCGGATCGGTCTGTGTGATCGCGACATTACCGTACAGATGCCAGGCGGCACGATCGCGATCACGATCGGCGATCAGTTCGCTATCCGCATGTGCGGCCCCGCGACCCGTGTGGCTGACATGCACTTCGATTCTGAAGCACTTGGTTACAGTCAAACAAGTGGCGCAATAAGTGCGAAGGGCGCTTGATTTTTGCAAAACTCGGCTTAAGTTGCCTGCTTTTCAATTTTAACCCATTCCATGTAAATCTATGAGTACACCCACACCTGAACGCCACGAATTTCAAGCCGAGGTTAAACAAGTCCTCGATATTGTCGTACACTCTCTTTATACAGACAAAGAGATTTTTATTCGCGAGTTAATTTCAAACGCCTCGGACGCGACCGAAAAATTGCGCCATACGCAAATCACTGAAAAAGATATCTACGATGCCAATTTGGACCTTGAGATCCAGGTCAGTTCCGACGAAGCCGCCGGCACGATCACCATTCAAGACTTTGGCATCGGGATGACCCACGATGAACTGATCGAAAACCTCGGCACCATCGCTCACTCCGGCTCCAAAGCCTTTCTCAATGCACTCAAGCAGGGGGGAGAACGAAATGAAAACCTGATTGGCCAATTCGGGGTCGGCTTCTACTCGGTATTCATGGTGGCCGATTCGGTTAAAGTCTACAGCCGTAGCTGGCAGACCGAGGGAGAGTGCCTGTGCTGGTCCAGCAAAGGTGATGGTGCCTATGAGATTGAATCGGTCGAAGGCGAACGCCGCGGCACGCGCATCGTATTGACCCTCAAAGAAGCGCATAAGGACTTCGCTAAGAAAGATACGTTGGAGCGCATCATCAAGCGTTATTCTAGCTTCGTCCAGTTCCCGATCAAGGTCAATGGCGATGCATTCAAGACGGTTCAAGCGCTCTGGCTGAAAAACAAAAATGATCTTAGCGAAGAAGACTATAAAGAATTCTATAAATTTCAGGCCAATGCCTTTGACGATCCGCGTTTCTGGCTGCACTTTGCTGCTGATGCACCACTCTCCATCCATGCGCTGTTGTTTGCGCCCACGGAAAATATGGAAGGCTTCGGCTTTGGCCGTATGGAGCCCGGCGTCGCACTCTATTGCCGTAAAATCCTAATTGATGGCGAGCCGAAGAATTTGCTGCCCGAATGGCTGCGTTTTGTGCGCGGCGTGGTCGATAGTGCCGATCTGCCGCTCAATATTTCGCGCGAATCGATGCAGGACAGCAGTCTGATTCAAAAACTTAACAAGGTTATTACCAAGCGCTTCCTTAAAACACTGGAAGAAAAAGCCAATAAAGAACCTGAGGTATATAATGACTTCTGGAACTCGTTTGGGATCTTCCTTAAAGAAGGTGTTACCACCGATTTCACCCACCGTGACCAACTGCTCAAGCTCTTGCGTTATGAATCTTCCTACACCGAAGCAGGCAGTACGACCAGCCTGAGTGACTATTTGTCACGTGCCCCCGAAGGTCAAAAAGAGATTTATTATCTATCTGGAGCCAACCGCAAGGCGATCGAAACCGGGCCTTATTTGGAAGCGTTCAAAGCACGCAATCTTGAGGTACTCTACCTATACGAACCGATTGATGAATTCGTCATGAATCATGCGCGTAGCTTTGAAGAGAAATCCTTCATTTCTGCGGATTCCGATGCGATCGATCTTGAGGCCATCGCACCAGCAAGCGACAGCGAGCAAGCTGAGGCCCTGAAGGACGATGCCCTTGCCGGGCTGTGCGCCTTCATCAAAGAAACGCTTGGCAAAGAGGTGAGCGAAGTGGTTGCCGGTGACCGCCTGGTCGATAGCCCGGCGATGATTGTCAACAGCGATAAGATGATGACTGCTCAAATGCGCAAGATGATGAAGGCTATGCAACAGCAGCAGGGAAGCGGCGATGCCGCTGCACCGGAGGCGGAGCCCCCAGTTAAACTGCAGATCAACCCACGCCATCCATTGGTTAAAAATCTAGCTGGATTACATGACTCCAATCAGGCACTTGCTGAATTAATTAGTGCGCAAATTTTAGATACGGCACGGGTCGCGGCTGGCCTGCTTGAAGATCCCTCCGCGATGATTCAGCGTAATTATCAAATTCTGGAACAACTCAGCTCAACATAGTGGTCTAATATCCAAACGCGCTGTTGGGCGCACACGCAAAAGCGCCGTCTTTCATACGAAAAACGGCGCTTTTTAAATGTTTGAGCCCAGCCGAGTGCTTATTCTTCGTGTAAGCCTGGAATCTCACCGGAGGTGTAGCGATCCATCAATAGACCTTCTCCTTGGTCTTCAAGCGAAGGATCAGTAGCCTTAAGGCCTGCATCCGTGTTATCTTGAATTTCGGCGGAGTCATCGGTTGATGCACAACCGGCAAAAACGACTGTCAAACAGAACAGAGCGAGGAATTGTACAAATTTCATGATATGTGATTGGTTAGAAGTTATAGCTACACTATTGTGATTTAAATAAGAAATGCAACCCTCTTGATTCAATTTTTA
>CAXQRK010000136.1:0-10337 GCA_964226535.1 Polaribacter sp. | reverse complement strand
GATTAACGATCGTGACTGGAGTTCAGACGTGTGTCTTCCGATCTTCTAGCTCACCCCCAAGGCAACTAATCATAGGTAGTCCATGTGCGGCATAATGACAGGCTTTATTGGGGCATGCCACATGAGTATTTAAGCGATTCGGGACAATGCCAACATCCGATGCAGACATAATGGAAGCAAGCTCGCGTTGCTTTAGATATCCATGCCATTTAACATCTTCATTAGTTAATTTGTATTTATTGCACATTTTTCGAAGCTCTGTTTTAAGGCTGCCGCTTCCACACATGTGTATAGATATCTGGCATGAACGGTTACGCTTTGTTTCACTTGCTGCTAAAATAAGCGTTTCTAAATCATAGCCGATTTCCATGGCGCCAATGTAGATTAATTGAAGCCTCTCATCTACTTTTCTCAAAGGTGTTCGATATGCAGTATTCGGTGATTCTGCTCCAAGGTAGCAAAGATGTGTAGGTTTTGCCTGTTGGTTTGAATCGGTAGTATAGTGTTGTGCTAAATCCAAATAACTTTGGCCGACAGCGCTTATTTTATCGGCTCCAAGATATGCGTTCCTGGCGCTATGATGGATTGGCTTAAGTAGTTGTTTTTGCAGTTTAGTCGGGATAATCCTAGGTAAAACTCGATAAAAGCTCTCCGGCCAGGCGTCTTGTATGTCGACGACAACTTCACAGCGTGAAGTTGTCGTGGACATACAGGACGCTCTAATTCTGAAGGCTTGCTCGGCGACTCCAAGTGGAGGCAGCGAGACGACAATGCGGTCGGGGCTGTGCAGTTCGCCGCTTTTTAGTGCGTTCATTGCATCTCGATAAAAACCGCTTGCAAAAGCTCTATGGTTCTTGAGCCGGGTGATGCTGACGTTCTTGGTATAAGGCGGTGTTTCAATCAGTCGCACTGAGAATCCATCCGTATCGGGACAGGGTTGACGCTTGGACTTGACGAGGTGGGAAAAGTCGGAGGACCACCAAATCACTTCGTGCCCTTGTTCAGCAAAGGTGCGACACAGCGCCCAATAGCGCAAGGACACGTCCGATTCGTTAGGCAGTGGGTCGAACGGGTTGACCACCCAAATTTGTTGTGGCTTTGCCGCTATGACTGATGGTGGATGACTGATGGTGGATAATTTGCGGTTTCGGTTGGGTAAGTGCGGCACGGTTTGATCAGTTTCCTCGTACACATATCTTATCGAACATATTTGCTGTCCTCGCTGCAAGCTGCGAGAAATTCTACAAGATTGAATGTTATTTTGCAGGTGTGTGTCACGAAAATTCAAGCAAAACTAAATCATATTCCTTCACCAGTTGTCCCGCTCCTGCTTTAATACTGAGATTAGCAGTCGAGGGGATTTAAAGGGACAAGAGAATTTAGGACGGTGTGAAGAATTTATTTAAGGGACAAGCCGTGCATCCGAAGCCAGCACTAAATTGCGGGGTATCCGTCGTGCGGCGGAATCAGCGCTGATCCTGCGCCGTATTGGTAAAGCACTGATGCGCTTAAAATCTCGCTATTTACTGCAGAGCAACCTCTACAAAGCCATCATTTAGTTGGGCAGGTCGTGAAGCTCCTGTTCCAATTGAGTCAAGCTTCGCTGGACGGCATCCCATAAAATTTTATGATCTACAATGTCGTAGCCATGTGCGAGCAGGTTTCGCGTGCCGATAATGCGATGCCCATCGGAAATGGAATCAAATGAAGGTTCGTCCAGATTTCTTAGTCGATATAAGGCCTCTCCAAGCACCTCAAACAGCCGTTCTAGAATTAACTGTAGGCCGCGATCATTGAGTAGATCATCATAGCTCTTGCCAGCGGTGAACTCACGAAGTTCGCTGCAGGCTTGCTGTGCATCTAGAATAGTTTTTCGGCGCCTATGCGGCATAAAGCGGTTGGCAGGTGGCTTCGACCTCCTGTTTGAAGTGCGGATTGCGGATTGCATTGGAGCAGACGAGCTGGACCTCACGCTGGAGCACGCGTTCTAACGCCTCTTTGAAGTCAAAGTATTGGCTGAATGCATTGGTCGATGCATCTCGCTGAAAAAAAACTAGGAAATCTACATCGCTGGTCTCCTTAAAATCGGAGCGTAAGACTGAGCCAAACACATCCAAACGCGCTACAGCATGCGTTCGGCAGAGTTGTCGAATGGCATCTAGATGAGGTGCAAGAAAAGGTGCATGCATCATAATTGATAATGATGTGATTTAGATTGGAAGCAAGCTTTAGTCAGAAGGCGTGATTTTTAGAGATGGGCCATGGAGTGGGGAATTTAGAACGGTGTCCAGAAGTGCTAAAAAAATCAGCGCTTGCTGTCTGAATCCCCAGCGGTAATGCCAGATATTTGAAGTTGATTTCTGGCTGTCTACTTTTGGCATCAAATTTTGCTAAAAACGCGAAAAACGGCCTTTAGGGCGATTCAAAGCTTAACTCCGTCTGGCAACCGAAGCGGTCTTAGTAAACGTTGGTGGTTTCCTGGCTGATAATCGGATCATTCAGGAAGTCCGCACTGAAGTTCATCACTGCCCGGCCTGGGCCGATTTGTACGCCTTCAGCGGTGATGCTGAGCGTGGTGTCTTTGCCTGGTTCGAGTGTAGTGCGCGGAAATGTTACAGTTTGACCATTGATGGTGCCGGGGGCATCGCCAGCAACCGCAGTTGGTGTGATCGAATCGTTAAAGGTGACGGTGACAGTGCCGCTGACCGGTTCAAACTTGCCCTGATTGCTGACCCGGATTTGATAGTTCGTACTTTCCCGGATGCGGATCGGATCTTTGCTGTCACTGATGGAAATACTTACGCCAGGAACGGCAAGCCAGTTTGTGGTCACCGCATCGCTGGCTTCGAGGCCGTTTTCCGTCAGGACTTTGACCGTATTGGTGGACTTGCCCTTGCGAGTGGCGGCAATTTCGGTGGTGATCAATTGACTGGATCCAGCAGGCAGGTGTGGAATTTTCCAGCCAATTGCATTGCCGCTGACGCGTCCGCGGCCATTGTCAGCAACCGAACTGTCTGCAGGCAAAATGTCAGTGATGCGAACATTTTTAAGGTCGGTATCGCCCGTATTTTCAATCGTGATCGTAAAAGTAGCTGGCTTGAACACATATGCGTTTTGGGGGCCAGTTTTATCGATGCGGATGCCGGACTGAACCACTGTGATCGGCACACTACTTTCACCGGCGACGTCAGGGCCATCCTCGTAAGTGGCGACGACATGATTGTTGAAAGTGCCCTGCTCAATGGCTTTGGCACTGTATTCGACTACATGAGTCTCACCTGGATTGAGTGTGCCGATGGTTTGGCGAAGTTTAGTGGTGGGTACGAAGGCCTCGGGCAATTTGTCGGTGAGTACCACATTGCTCGCTGCGGCCGAACCCTGATTATCCACGGTAACCGTCCAAGTCGCAATTTCACCTAGTTCGACACTGGTCGGACCTTGTTTGACGACGCTCAGTCGCGGCTGGCCGGAAAATACATTCAGGCAAAAGATATTGTCCACCGATACAGTCGAACATATTTGGTGCTCACCTTCGCTGATCGAGATAACGGTGAGATCAATATCCTGAATCTGGCCCTGCTTCATCGCAGAAAATACCCAGGAGACATTGTTGCCGGAAACAGCACTTGCCGGAGTAGCGGATTTAAATTGGATCCCAGCAGGCATCGTTTCGGTGACGCGGACGGTCTGGATGTCTTCAAGTGCCTTGAGTTGGATACGATATTTGATTTCGCCACCAACGGATGCCTCCTGAAGTATAGTTTTGCTTACTTTTATTTGCTTAGACTTAAAGATGGTGTTGGCATCATGCCGTGGCGTGCTTTGTGCGGCCGGCGCCGCTTGGTTGGCTGCTGGCTGCCCTATCATTGCAGTGGACGCTTGCGGGGCCACATTCGGGCTGCGATGAACTCGAGAGGGTGCGGTAACTTGGCACGCGCTGAATGCCAAAGTAGCAAAGCCAAGAACCAGGGCGAAGAGATGAGAAAAGCGATTCATATAGCGGTTATAGGGTCTGATCATTCATATGTAAAGCACTTGCACACAGTAAACATATCTTGCGTCGGCGATTAAAACAATTCGCGTTGTAAATGCTTGGGCGGTGCGGGTGTTTCAAGCGAATCTTCCGCATGCAGGTGACGGGGAGCCTTGCCGATCGTTTGCGAAAGCGATGTTTCGCATTCAGCGACGATTTGATTGCAGATTTGTTGCACATGCATGCGCAACCACTTCACAGTAGTGCTGTTTGCAGTGTAGTCAGCTGGTCCATAGGCGTGAATGCGGCCCGCATGAAGCAGGGCATCGTTCTGGGCAAACTCGGCTTCGCTATCTGGATTGAACACTGCATAGGCTTTGCCGCCGTTACTTTTGACCACCGAGAAGACCGGTACATCACTGGGGCCGTCGGCAGTGTAAATCATTCGATCAATCGGTACCCGACGGTCGATTCGAGACATTGATGCATTCACATCGATTTGCGGGTTTTTATTGCTGCCCTTATTGATTTCAAAGATGAAGCGTGTTTTGATCGTATTATCGACAATGGCACCTATTTGGCTAATTTCAAAGTCGATATGCAATGGCAACTCATTTTGCACCGAATAGTTGGGCGGCAGCGGTGCTTCGATAAACTCACAGCCAAAGATGCCATCGACATAGGCGGCGATACCACTGCCACGGATCATTTCGGCTAGACCGGTGCTGATAATGTAGTGCTCCAGGCTGATATTGTGCTTGCGATATTCCGGGCGCGAGTGGACTAGGGCTTTGAGTTGATCGAATAGCTCCGGCAGGCCGGGGTAGAAATGCAGTGTTTGACCAAGTTCGCGCAGGCGTTCATTGGTGAGGCCTTTTAGGCAGCCGTTTTTGACGAAGCTGAGTAAATGATTTAAGTAGATGGTGTCACTGGAGACCCGTGCACCGCGTTTGGCGTAGATCGCGGGCAGTTGGTTGACCTCTTTCCAGAAGACCGCTTCGTTGATTCCATAGGCCTCAAAGATGGGGGTCTGCATGTAGCCGGGAATAAGGGTTTTGTCGAAGTCCCAGATGCAGGCGACAATGTTTTGGCGATGGAGATTTTTTTTCATCATTGCAAGCAGGTCTCGACAGTGGTCTGTTTGTTGCTTTTCTGCAACGCATTAAAACCATCATTAACCGTTTATATGCATAAAATTCCGGATATTGCGCCCTTTCGTGTCAAGCTTGAGGAGCTGGACGCGCAAATGGCTGAGCCCAACTTCTACTCAGATCAACGCCGCGCGAGTGAAATTTCCCGCGAACAGCAGCGCTTGAGCGGTTTGATCGAAAAATTCGAGGCTTACTATGCCGCCGAGCAACAGATCAAAGACAATCAGGAGATGCTTGCGGACGAAGCGCTTGATCCGGAATTGCGTGAGATGGCAGAAGAGGAGACTCAGCTGCTGCACGATCAGCGTGCGGCTTTGGTGAATGCGGTCTTTCGGGCAATGGTGCCGCCTGATCCCACCGATAGTCGCAATTCGGTGATTGAAATTCGAGGGAGCGCGGGGGGAGATGAAGCTAATATTTTTGCCGGTGATTTGTTTCGCATGTATAGTCGCTATGCCGAATCTTGCGGCTGGCGTGTGGAGGTGATGAGTTCGAGTCTCGCCGATGCGGGCGGGTTTAAAGAAATTATTTTCAATGTGACCGGTGAGGATGTGTATAAGTATTTGAAATTCGAGAGTGGTGTGCACCGTGTACAACGTGTGCCGGTAACCGAAACACAAGGCCGCATCCATACCTCGACGGCAACCGTCGCGGTACTGCCTGAAGCCAGGGAAATCGATATTGAGATCCATCCACAGGATTTGAGCATCTCGACCATGCGCGCCTCCGGCGCCGGCGGCCAACATGTCAACAAGACCGATTCAGCGGTCATGATGGTGCACAAACCGACCGGCGTAACTGTATATTGTGCCGATGAGCGCTCCCAACTTAAAAATCGCATGAAGGCATTGACTGTAATGCGTGCTCGGTTGCTCAAGGCCAAGGTGGATGAGGAAAATGCCAAGTATGCCGCCGAACGTAAGGGTCAAATTGGGACTGGTGACCGCTCCGAGCGTATTCGAACCTACAACTATCCGCAAGGCCGCCTTACCGATCATCGTATCGGCCTGAACTTTTCGCTCGCACCAGTGATCGACGGAGATCTCAAGGACTTGATTGATGGCTTACACAATTTTGATTACGAGGCACGCATTCAGAATCTGTTGAAACAGCAGCTGGCAGAGTAATGGCAGTCTTGACGATTCGCGAAATCAAGCAGCGCACAGAGGCGTTTTTTAGGTCAAAAGGCGTGCCGAATGCACGTCTTGATGCGGATCTGTTGATTGCACATTCGCTGGGAATCAAACGCTTGGAACTGTATCTCGATTTGGATCGTCCGGTTGACCTGGCGCAGCTTGCTGATCTACGCTCGCTGGTAAAGCGCCGGGCAACTCGTGAGCCGCTGCAATATATTGTCGGCACCGTGGACTTTTGTGATCTACAATTCAAAGTAGATGCCCGTGCACTGATTCCGCGTCACGAGACTGAAGAATTGGTTGAGCGGGTGATGCAGGTCTTGCCGCAAGCACCCACTACAATTCTGGATCTGGGCACGGGCAGCGGTGTGCTAGCGTGTGTATTTGCGCATCGGTATCCGAACGCACGGGTGGATGCCGTCGATTGCAGTGCGGCGGCACTCTCATTAGCGCGGGAAAATGCCCATTCGCTGGGACTGGAGGCACGCCTTACCTTTCATCAGGGCAGTTGGTGGGAGCCCTTGCCGGCGGCTGAGCCGCGCTATGACTTAATCGTTTCCAATCCACCGTATTTGACTGCGGCAGAAATGGCCAGCGCCGCGCCCGAAGTGCTGCAGTACGAACCACACGCTGCCCTCGGGGCCGGTGTGGATGGACTGGATGACTTCCGCCTGATTTTTCAACATGTCCGGTCATTTTTAAACAGCGGTGGTCTGCTGGCTCTGGAAACCGGAATTGCACAGTGTGGGAGCTTGGATGCACTTGCTGCCAATGCGGGGCTGCACGGTGAACGTCTGAAGGATTTGTCTGCGCGTCCACGTTTTTATTTTGCATGGCGGAAATGAGCTATGACAGTCAAATCGATCAGATATGACTACTTTGATGCGGATTGTTTGATGGCTGGCGGTTAATGTGCTTCCAACCAATTGTCACCGATGCCAATCTCAATTTCAAGCGGGCATTTAAGCTCAAGAGCGCTTTGCATGCTTTCGGTCACAAGGGCACGGACCACCTGCTCTTCATCAGGATCGAGTTCAAAGATCAATTCGTCATGCACCTGTAACAACATTCGGGTACGCAACTGTGCTGCAGCCAGTCCCTTATGTATCTTCACCATGGCCAGTTTGATCATGTCTGCGGCAGTGCCCTGGATCGGCATATTGATGGCATTGCGCTCAGCAGCGGCACGGATCGTGCTATTGCCAGAATCAATATCACGCAAAGTGCGGCGACGACCGCTCATCGTTTCCACGTAGCCCTGAGCTTTGGCGTTTGCTTGCATACGTGTGATGTAACTGGGAATGCCGGGAAACTGAGCGAAATAATGATCGATGATTTCCTGAGCTTGCGTGCGCGAGACTGTGCCGAGTCGTTGGGCCAGTCCAAACGCGGAGATTCCGTAAGGTATGCCGAAGTTGACCATTTTGGCGGTACTGCGCTGCTCGCGGGTCACCTCTTCTAGTGCAACGCCAAAAATTTTTGCTGCAGTAGCAGTGTGAATGTCGCGCCCTTGCTGAAAGGCGGTCAAGAGGCCGGCATCTCCAGTGAGAGCGGCAAGAATGCGTAATTCGATTTGCGAGTAGTCAGCCGATAGCAGTTTCCAACCAGGTCGGGCGATGAATGCCTTGCGGATTTCGCGCCCTTGGGCACTGCGCACCGGAATATTTTGCAGGTTGGGATCGTTTGAGGACAGGCGCCCAGTGGAGGTGTGCACTTGACCGTAATGCGTATGCACGCGTTCGCTTGTCGGATCAATCGCGTGCGGCAAGGCCTCAATGTAGGTGCTTTTAAGTTTTGTCAGTTGGCGATATTCAAGAATATGGGCGACCACTGGGTGTTTGGCTGCAAGCGAGGAGAGCACCTGCTCATTGGTCGCATATTGCCCGGTTTTAGTCTTCTTGGGCTTATCGACGAGTTTCAGTTCCTCAAAGAGTACTTCGCCGAGTTGTTTGGGAGAGTTGAGATTAAATACGCGGCCGGCGACTGCATGGATCGAATCGCGTAAACTATTAATATGCGTGTCCAGAGACTCACCAGTGGCGGCTAGTATGGACTGATCAATCAAGATGCCCTCGCGTTCCATCGCAACCAGTACCGGGAGCAATGGTGTTTCGATTTCATAGAATACTTTGGCCTGACCATGTTGAGTGAGTTTTGGTTGCAACAATTGCCATAGTTGCAGGGTCACATCTGCATCCTCAATCGCATAATTGGCCAGTGCGCGGGGATCGACTGTTGCATAATCAATCAATTGCCCCTTTTTCAGGTTGGGAATCAGTTCGTTAAAACGGATGGTGCGATAGTGTAAGTAATCCTCTGCCAGTATATCAAGCGTATGTCGTTGCTCTGGATAAATCAGTGCGTGTGCCAACATGGTATCGTAGCACAAGCCACCCACCTCAATGCCTTGCTCAGCAAGAATCGACAAATCAAACTTTAGATTGTGCCCGATCTTACTTAAGCGATGATCGACAAATACCGGGCGCAGTGCATCCAGCATCGTACCTGTCTGCGAATTGTCAGC
Source organism: Polaribacter sp. (assembly GCA_964226535.1). Taxonomy (GTDB): domain Bacteria; phylum Verrucomicrobiota; class Verrucomicrobiia; order Opitutales; family Coraliomargaritaceae; genus Lentimonas. Next base: position 1,553 of record CAXQRK010000136.1, on the reverse strand, counting down.
GGATATAGGCACAAACCAGCCGCAATGAGCCTGAGTGGCAAAGGAGATGCCGACTAGCTCCGCGCTGCGCGGATTCAGGCCCGTAGTCTCGGTATCAAAGGCAAAGCTGCCAGCCGCACGAAGTTCCTCGATCAGTTGCTGAAGCATGGCGACTGAATCGACCATGCGGTAATCTGTCTTGATATCGGCGAATGTTTTAAACGTACTTGCAGGAAGTAGTTCCAGTTGTTGATTATCTGATGCTGCCGCTTTGGCGGCGGCTTTCTCGTCGTCCTCGCTCATGAGCACGAGATCGGAACTATTTGCTTTATTTGCTTGAGCGCTGAATTCTTGACCAAACACGCGTTGGCTCAGGCTACGAAATTCGAATTCGGCAAACAGTGGCAGCAGCTTGTCTTTGTTGGGCGGCTGCAAACACAGTTGATCCCAGTCGACCTCAATCGGCACATCCAACTGAATCGTCGCAAGTGTTTTTGACAGGCGGGCCTGTTCGGCATGCTCACGGATACGCTCTTGTTGCTTGCCCTTGAGCGCATCAATGTTGGCGATGAGCGTGTCCAGATTGTCATAAGTCGCCAACAGCTTGGCCGCGGTCTTCGGGCCGATCCCCGGCACACCCGGAATATTATCTGAAGTATCGCCGCACAGGCCCAACATGTCAGTCACCTGATCGACCCGAAGGATACCCCATTTTGCCTTAATCTCATCAATCCCCAAAATCTCTGCGCCGTCTCCCCGGCGCGAGGGGCGGTACATTTTGATTTTTTCAGTCACCAGTTGGCCAAAGTCTTTGTCCGGGGTGACCATAAAGATTTGCTCAAAGCCATCGGCCTCGGCGCGATGGGCAAGTGTCCCAATAATATCGTCGGCCTCGTAGCCATCCATTTTCAGCACGGACAGCCCAAAGGCCTCAGCGATCCGATCGAGGTGAGGCAGCGCCAGTGCAAGATCCTCCGGCATAGCTTCGCGCTGTGCTTTGTATTCAGGGTGCAAGAGATGACGCGCCGTTGGTGCGGCAGTATCAAACACGACCGCCAGGTGACTTGGCGCCTGCGTGGTGATCAGTTCGATTAAAGTGCCAGTGAATCCAAAGATTGCCGAAGAGTTAAAGCCTTGGGAAGTATAAATAGGACTGCGAATCAGGGCAAAGTGGGCACGGTAGGCAAGCGCCATACCGTCAAGCAGATAGAGGGTCTTAGGCATTTGAGCAAGATTCAGGCATACACACCTGAGTTTTATTTACTCTTCATTTAAATCGCCATCGAAAGTACTGTCAACGTCACCTTGATGGATTGCTTCGGCATAATAATCATATGCTTTTGCCCATTGAGGATCGCTGCTTAAGAGTGTTTCGATAAAGCTGCCTCCCAGCAAATAATTAAGCAATGGCACGGTCAGTTGCGCCACTTCCAACGTGCCCCACAAGGGATCGGCCAGATTCATCACAAAGGGCTTGAGTCGTTGATCCATGCCGATGCTGATCACATCCAAATCCACACCCAAACTATCTGTGGCGCTTAGAACAAGCCGTAGATTGTGCGTCCCCTGCGCTA
>CAXQRK010000135.1:0-6454 GCA_964226535.1 Polaribacter sp. | reverse complement strand
GATGCACCAAATGGTGCGCCTTCACGCCTTTGCAATGCCCTGTGAAACAAAATCTTACAAAATCTAATCGACTCCAACTCCCGAATTTAGGATAAAAGGATCGCCTATTGCTTTAATTGCCACTGGGCCAGTTGGAATTCAGGCATGTCGGGGGTGCCGATTTGACAGGCGAGTTGCAGCAGCTCGGTTGCTTGTGTGGACTTGCCAAGGGCTTGCTCGTGCTGGGCGAGCCAGTAGGCAGCTTCGCACAGTTGTCGCTGGGCGATTGCAGGAGTTTCCGCGCGGCCTGCTGCGTCGAGTACGGCTTTGCGATCGAGGATCTGTTGACTGTACCAGAGGAAATTCCGCAGGGCCGGAGAGGGCGTGCCCGATTCGATCCGTTGCTGAAGCCGGAGGACTGCCGCCTCAGGGTCTTTCTGTGCGTTGAGCGTGTATTCCAAATAAATGGCCGATTCATTGCTTTGTTCCGGCACTAGGGCCAGATAATGATTGAGTGCCGCTTGTGCAATTGTGGGGGCGTCTACGCTGTGGGCTAGCAGGGCGTGTAGAAGGTATAGGCCGGGGTTGTCCTGAAGGTGCGCTGCACAGTGTCGAATCGATTGTTCGGCGGCGTGCAGATTGCCTGCTTGAAAATAGATGAGTCCGAGGCTGTAGGTGAGCGCCGGGTTGTCTGGATCGAGTATAATGGCACTTTCCGTGTCGGCTGCCGCACCTTCAAAATCACCGAGTTTGCGCAGCAGCGAAGCTCGAAGAGCGAGCGTGTCCGCCTGCTTGGCCTCGATGCTCAGGGATTGGTTAAATGCGCTGAGTGCGAGTGCTGTGGAGCCTTCGGCTTTGTGAGCGCGGCCGAGCAGTGTCCATGCCTCTGCGGAGGGAGCGAGCGGATTGAGCGTGATGGCTTCTAGAATCGTGATGGCAGCGTGTGCTTTGTGGGCGCGTAGCAGTGCCTGGCTAGCCAGGATGGCTTCGTCGGTTGTTTCCGGGCGAAACCCGCCGTCAAGTGCTTGTACGATCTCGGCGTCGCCGGTTGCAGGGCGCCCCGTCTTGTTTAAACAGACGCCGTGATAGAATTCCAGCGAGCTGCGCAGTGGACTCGGGCCATCGGCAAGCAGATTGCGGGCCTGCTCGAATTTTTCGCGGGCGGTGCCGGCACGACCTTTGGCGAGTGCAGCACGCCCTTCGAGATAGAGCGCAATATCCTGTAGCTCCGGGTGGGCCGCGATCGGGGCGATCACAGCTTCCAATGCCCGCCAGCGCCCGGCGCTGGCGTAAAGAGAGGCGAGGGTGACGAGGGCTTCTAAGTGGTCCGGTTGTCGCCCGGTAATGTGCTGCAGATCGGCAATGGCAGCATCGATGCGGCCAGCTTGTGTGAGCATGCGGGCACGTATCATCCGCAGATGGGTGGCCTGCGTGAAGTTGGTGTTCCCAGGTTGCTTTGCATCGACCTGCAGGGCCTGGTCGATCGCATCAATGGCGGCATCGACGGCACCTTGATTGAGCGCATCGTTGGCTTTTCCCAGATATGCTTCACCAGCCAGTTCGAGGCTGATAGCCGCGCTTTCGGGATTTTCCAGATAGAGTTGATTGAAGGTTCCGGCAGCGGCATCCCAATTGCCGTCGGCCATCAGGAGCAGGCCGAGCAATTGACTGGCTACGCGGTAGTCATCGCTTTCGACCCTGGCGCGTTGCATGATTTGCTCAATCAGATGGCGGGCATCCTCACGCCGATGCATATTGCCTAATACGAGTGCTTTGAGTAAGCAGTGCTGTAGATTTGAGGGCTCCAGGGCGATCGCTCGATCCACTGCCTTGAGTGCATCTGCGGACTTACCTTGATCCATGTGGATTCGAGTGTACAGAGTGAGGGCCGGGATATGGTCAGGCTCTATTTTAAAGATTTGTTCCACTCCCTTGGTGGCTCCTTGTAGGTCGCCGATCAGGTAGTTGCCCTCTGCAATGCCATAGTACAAGTCCACACGGGTGGTGTCTGATCTCGCATCAGCCGTGCACACTGCCAACAGGAACAATGTGATCAGGAGGTAAAGCTGTGATGCCATGGGTGCAGGCGATTCGCGCTGAGGGATGTTCGGTTCTGATCAAGCATGGCGTGTTCGCGAGGAATGCTTACATGGTTGGGCGGCATGTCCTTGAGCCATCGGTAATGTGCGGCGTCGGAGTTGCAGCCACAGCTGCCATGCGTGGCCTTGCAGGATCGTGCGGGCACGCTCGATATTGGCTTTGCGCGATTGCAGGTTTTCATTGGCGATGCCGGACAGATCATCCAGGTTGTAGAGATATACGTTTTCAAGCGTGTCAACCTCAGGGTCGATATCGCGGGGCAGGGCAACATCAATTAGGAACAGTGGACGCTCTGGACGTTGCTTCAATGCGGCTTCGACCAGTGCCCGATCCAGGATCAGTTGGGGTGCAGCGGTTGCACTTATGACGATATCAAAGCGTTGCAGGAGTGCTGGAAAATCGCTTATTTCAATGGCGGCACCTTGCAGTTGATGGGCGAGGGTACGTGCATTTTTGAAGGTGCGACTGGCGACGGTGATGTCGGTGACGTCACGATTTTTAAGTGATTGTGCGGTTTGTTGGCCGATAGCCCCGCTGCCGATTAATAGCACACGGCTGTCGCGAAGGTGTCCGAAAATACGGTTGGCTAAATCAACGGCGACGCTGCCGATACTAACTTGTCCCTGGGCAATGCCGGTTTGTGTTCGAGCTGATTTCGCGGCCTGGAAACTTTTTTCAAACAGTCGGTTCAAGACAACACCGGTGCACTTTGTTTTGCGGGCCCGGGCATAGGCATGTTTCATTTGACCGAGGATCTCCGTCTCACCGACTATTTGCGAGTCAAGTCCGGCGGAGACTTCGAAGGCGTGCTGGAGCACGTCGAGATTGGTGTGCCAGAAAGAGTGTGCATCCAGCAGTTCGCGGCTGACTCGGTTGCGTGCACAGAGGTGCGTGCGGATGATATCTTCAATGTATGGAGAATGGGCGAGTCCGTAGATTTCGAGCCGGTTGCAGGTGTTGACCACAAGGCACTCGCGCATGTCCTCAAGGGCGTACAGTTCCTGTTGCAGAGTGGCTGCGTGTTCAGGCGTGAGGGCCAGACGTTCGCGCACTTCAAGCGGAGCTTCGTGATGTGTGCTGCCGAGCACAAAGAGTGACTGCAATGTTGCGCTCATTCAGATGTCGAATCATCCACAGATGATGCTGGCGTGGCAGTGTCGACGGATGGGTAGGGTAAATGCCCGCGGGCGGATTGGATTGGCCAGAGCGATACCAGTGCGAATGCAAAGAGCGCGATTGAGGCGATTGCGTGACGACGGGTAACGAGTCGTTGTTGCATCCGCAGAATGACAACGGTCAAATAACCGGCCCATACCAGGCAGGTTGCGGCAAGTTTAAACATCGGTACACGCTCAGGATGACTAATCCAAAAGATCCCACCGAAGATGAGTGCTGCGCTGAGTACACTGACTCCAGTAATCAGCAGGCGTTTGGCGATTAAGTCGAGTTGCCGGATGGAGGGCAGGTATTGATACAGGCCTCTGAATTGCTTCGTCTTCAAGCCGTGTTGTTGGATCAGGAACATCATTGAGACAAGTGCTACAATCGCGAATATGGCATAGCTGAAGATGGCAAGTGCCGCGTGTAATTCGATCCAGGTATTTCCGCTGAAAATATCGACCGGATACGGGCTGTCCCAATGCTGCACAAGTCGGGTCGCGCCGGACAACAGGCCTGCTAGCCCGGCGGTGAAAAAGCCCAGCAGTCGCAGGTGAAAGGCGGGTCCGATGATAAAATAGAGCAGTACTAGCGACCAGGCAATGAACTGGGAAATTTCAAATATATTACCGATTGGACAGGCCTTGATGTCGGCAGCGCGTAAGTTGAGGCCAACTGTTTGAAATATAAACCCGGCGCTGAGCAGCGTAAACATAATGGTTCGCCGGTATGGCTTACGCATCAATAGGGCAATGCTTGCGTAAACAAACGCGCTTATATATATCAAGGCTCCGATGGCGATAGCGTCGCGGGCAGTGATGGCTATTTCCTCAAGCATAGACAGTATACCTTACAGTGCGTGTAGCGTGGCGAGGTGAACAAGTTGAATCAAGCGAATCTCTGATGCATGCCTGCGTGTTTAGCGAATAACTTCGGCCGGGGGCGTGGCGTGCGCGGTTGCGAAGGCCCCGTTTTGCCAGGCCTTGACCTGATCACTGAGGAACTGGATGAAGCGCGGGTGCTCATTCAGGCAGGGGATTTGCTCCAGGGCTTCACCGCCGGCTTCAATGAAGATCTTGCGACCTTCGTCGGCGATTTCTTCGAGTGTTTCCAGGCAGTCGGCAGTGAATGAAGCGCAGATCACTTTGACACGCTTGTGTCCGTCTGCGGCAAGTTGTTCCAGTGTTTGGTCGGTGTACGGGTGTAGCCAGGGTTCACGACCCAGGCGTGATTGAAAGGTAATCACATATTGGTCCCGTCGAAGGTTCATCGCCCGGACAAATTTTTCCACGGTCATGGCGCATTGATGGCGGTAGCAGGTGGCATGTGCAGGGTGACAGGTGTTACAGCAATCCGGTGTGGTCATACAGTGGCTGTGCGAGGGATCACCTTTTACCAGATGACGTTGCGGGATGCCGTGAAAGGAAAACACTAGTTTGTCGAAAGTACCGTCTGCTAACGCCGGTCGGGAGCACTCGACAAGTGCATCAATGTAGCCAGGCTCTTGATAGAAGGGCGGTAGCAAAGTGGTCTTGAGGTCGGGCTTTAAGCGGCGCACGGATGCCATCAGGTGAACGACGGCAGTCTCATAGCTCGACATCGCATAGTGCGGATACATGGGCACGATTAATAGGTCGTCGACCCCTTGCTCAAGCAGTTCTTTGAGTGCCATTTCGGTCGATGGCTTGCCGTAGCGCATGCCGAGAGCGACCGGCACATCGACTTGGTCACGCAGGGCCGCCTGCTGTGCCCGCGAAGTGAGAATCAGTGGCGAGCCTTCCGCCTGCCAAATATTGGCATAGGCCTCGGCGGATTGTTTCGGTCGCGTCGGCAGAATCAGACAATTTACCAGCAACCAGCGAATCGCAAACGGTGCATCAAGCACGCGCTCATCCATCAGAAACTCGCGTAAGTAGCGACGTACGTCACTCACTTGAGTGGAATCGGGGGAGCCGAGGTTGAGTAGTATGACGCCTTGTGTGGACATATGTATAGAAAAGCTGCGATGCGGGCCAATTGTCAAACCGAAGTATGCGGAAACGGTGTTTTGGTGGCAGTTGTTGTCTCTGCGCTGGATTCAGGATTCATTGGTATGCTGCTCTCGATATGCTTTGGGTGCAAGGCCGGCTTGTTTCTTAAACCATGCGGAAAAGTGATGTGGCTCCGGGTAACCACAACGGCTGCCGACTTGCATGATCGGAAGTTTGGTGGTTTTCAACAGAGTGCGGGCGTGCTTAAGTCGTTCCTTACACAGTTGCTGATAGGGGCTGGTGCCGAGTTGTTGTTTCAATGCCAATTCCAGTATGCGTCGGGAAACACCGATTTTGCTGGCAATGGATGTCATGTCTAGCCTCGGATTGGCTAGGTTGTCACGCAGTAGAGTGGCTGCCTGCTGAGCGATACGTGCCCGGGTCGACGCTAGTGAAGATTCCCGAGGAATGAGTTGGGCCGGCATTTGTAAGTTCAGATTTAAGCAAAGCTGCCCCTGTGTCAGCAGTTCGTGCAGCACTTGGGCGGCCGTATAAGCGATTTCACGGATAGGCTGTTGGAAGCTGCTGATGCCGATTCCGGCAAAGATCGATTCAGAGGCATCATTATCCACGCCGACAACCAGCATATCGCGTCCACACTCTAAATGCTGTCGCCGCGCTTCGAGAATCCAGGCACGCGCAGATGAATCGCTGGAGCAAAACACTCCGAGCAGTCCGTCGTCATGGCGCAGGGCTTTGATTTGATCGCTCAGTTGTGGTCCCGAGCATAGCTCAATCAGATTGGTCGGGTCGGGTAGTGCAGTTGCAAAGCCGATTTTGCGCAGACGGGTATAGTAGACTCCATCGGCTCCAAAAAACACAAAACGTTTGGCACCCTGGGCGATCAGGTGTGCGGCAGCGACTCTGCCAATGGCTGCATCGTCGGGTCTCACATTCGGGATGCTGTTAATTTTGGAGAAATTAAATATATTGACCGCCGCAACTCCGCGTGCGCTCAGGCTTTTGATCCAGCTATCACTTACGAATGTACCGATCACGCCTGCCAATCGTCCACATGCAGTTAACTCCATCAAGCGTGCTTCAAAGCCGAAGTGCAAGGGCATGAGTTGCCAGTCCGGTTGCGCGGCATCAATATAGTCCGACACTCCGCTAAAGATTTCAGCAGCATGGCGAAAATTCAAATCGAACGCGATCGCAACAATTAGATCGGAAGAGCACACGTCTGA
>CAXQRK010000134.1:0-7792 GCA_964226535.1 Polaribacter sp. | reverse complement strand
CAGAAGACGGCATACGAGATTAACGATCGTGACTGGAGTTCAGACGTGTGCTCTTCCGATCTAAATTATCCAGCGACATGTCGACAAGATTGACAATAGCTCACGACTCTGTTTTGTTAAATTTCTTTTTCTTAAACAATTAAATGGCATATAAAATTGGTATTCTCGGAGCAACCGGTGCAGTTGGTCAAGAACTCATTCGCCTGCTACACGAACGTGCGTTTCCGATAGCGGAGCTGCATTTGCTCGCCTCGGCACGTTCTGCTGGCAAAACACAGTCTTATGGCGACCAGCACTGGACCATCCAAGCAGCCACACCGGATTGTTTCGAGGGCCTCGATCTCGCTATTTTTAGTGCGGGTAGCGAGCAGACCCGTCATTTTGCAGCTGCAGCGGTGGAGCGTGGCTGTATTGTCGTTGATAACAGTTCAGCGTTCCGCATGGATCCAAGCGTACCGCTGGTGATCCCGGAAATTAATCCAGATGCAGTCGATGCGCATCAAGGGATTATAGCAAATCCGAATTGTTCGACTGCAATTGCGCTGATGGCCTTGTATCCCTTGCACAAAGCGTTTGGGTTAAAATCCTTTATCGCCTCTACCTATCAGGCGGTATCCGGCAGTGGTGCCGGCGGCCTGATCGAGTTGGCGACACAAGCGCGGGCCTGGGCCAAAGAGGAACCCTTGCTTAAAACTGTGTATCCGCACCAGATTGCATTTAATTTACTGCCGCATGTGGATGTGTTTGTTGACGATGACTATACCAAAGAAGAGATGAAAATGCTCCATGAAGGCAGAAAGATTCTCGGTCTGGATGAGTTGCGCGTCACCTGTACCTGTGTGCGTGTGCCAGTGTTTCGCGCGCATTCAATTTCAATCAGTGCTGAATTTGAACGGGCCATCAGTGTCACAGCTGCCCGAGCCGCCATTCATGCGTTTGAGGGAGTGGACCTGGTCGATAATCCAGCCGAATCGGTATATCCAATGCCGATCAATTACTCTGAAGTGCTCTCTTGCGGGGTGGGACGTATTCGCAAGGACCATGTGTTTGAGAATGGCTTAGCGCTTTGGGTGACAGGGGACCAACTCTGGAAAGGCGCTGCCCTTAATGCGATTCAAATCGCAGAGTTACTACAGCGCAAGGGCATGCTCGGCACAGCTGCACCTGCCGAATGACGTTTTAACAAGGAAGGCATTTGTGTTAAAGTGCTTTGTAGCGTTGCAGTACTTTGTGTAAAATCGACTCGGGATCCATGCCAGAGCGTGCGCGAACGGCTGCGACCGAACTACCGTGTTCGATAAATTGATCCGGCCAGCCAATGCATTCAACTGGATGCAGGCACCGACTGGACTGCAGTGCCTCGATCAGGGCGCTGCCAAACCCACCGCTGATAACGTTGTCTTCTAAAGTGACAATCAGTTTGCTCTGATGTACGGATGCTTGCAGCAGCTCGGTATCGAGAGGTTTGACAAAGCGGGCATTGATTACCCCCGCTTTAATCCCGTGTGTCTCGAGTTGCACCGCCAGTCGTTCGGCATCCGCAACCATGCTACCAATTGCCCAAAGTTCAATTTCGCCAGCGGCTCGCAGGCGTTGTGCCCTACCCGGTTCGAGTGGGATCGGCAGGTCTTTGATCGGTGTGCCCAGACCCGCGCCACGTGGATAACGCACAAAAGCTGGACCTTGGTAAGTGATCCCGGTGGCGATCATATCAGCCAGTTCATCTTCATTCGCGGGGGCCATCACCATTGCGCCGGGGATCATGCGTAGATAGGACAGGTCGAACAGCCCATGATGAGTAGCCCCGTCATTCGGCGAGAGGCCGGCGCGGTCCAGACAGAATAATACAGGCAACTGTTGCAGCGCAACGTCGTGAATCAGTTGATCGTATGCACGCTGCAAAAAAGTCGAATAGATCGCACACACCGGATGGAAGCCCGAAGTAGCCATCCCCGCGGCACAGAGCACCGCATGTTCTTCGGCGATTCCCACATCGATAAATTGTTCGGGTAGCGCTTTTTGCAGAATATCAAGACCGGTTCCCGACGGCATCGCCGCAGTGATCCCGATAATGCGTGAATCCTTGCCGGCCAGTTTAACCAGGGTACGGCCCATCACGTCTTGATATTTCGGGGCGGGGCTCGCTGCCGCGGAAATACTTTTACCAGTATGAATATCAAACGGGCTCGCGCCGTGGAAACGCTCAGGATTTTGGATCGCGACCTCGTAACCTTTGCCCTTCGTGGTCAACACGTGGATTAATATCGGCTGTTCGGACTGTTTGGCAAATTTCAAATAGTGCTCTACCCGCTTTAGATCATGTCCATTAATTGGACCAATGTAGCGAACATTGAATTTCTCGAACAGTGAGGATGGCACCAAGAAATCCTTGGTCTCTTTCTTCCATTTCGAGCCAAATTGAATAATCGATTCGCCACCCGGGACTTTGTGCAGCAGGGACTCAAAGTCATCATTGAGTTGATTGTACAGGGGGTTGGTGATTAGTTCATTAAAATAGCGCGGCAGCGCGCCGACATTTTTGGCAATCGACCATTTGTTGTCGTTGAGAATGATGATCAGCCGTTTGGTCGAAGTGGCGACATTATTGAGTGCCTCCATGGTGATTCCACAAGTGAATGCGGCATCTCCGCACAGCGCTACCACATGTTCATCTGAGCCGCGTTTATCGCGAGCGATGGCCATCCCAAGCGCTGCTGAAAGTGCGGTACCCGCATGGCCCGCACCAAAGGCATCATGCGTGCTTTCGCTGCGATTTAAGAATCCGCTAAGGCCACCACATTGACGCAGTTTATCGAAGCGTTCGTCATTACGCCCAGTCAGAAGTTTGTGCACGTAGCCCTGATGGGCAACATCGAAGATGAAGCGATCATTGGGCGTATCAAACACCCGGTGTAAGCCGATGGTCAATTCGACCACACCGAGGTTGGGCCCGACATGTCCACCGTTTTGTGCAGTGGTGCAGATGATGCGCTCACGTATCTCAGCAGCCAGCTTCTCCAGCTGAACCGACGACAATGCTTTTACATCTTCGGGAGATTGAATCCGCTCTAATACGCCCATACGGAATAAGAATAGCGGGTACTGCGATTACTGGGGCGGTACGGCATCCGGACTAAGTCTCGCTGCTGTCGTCGGCAAACAACTCCACTGCACCGGTTTTTAGATTGAGTTGTTCAATCGTCAGCTCGGCCTCCTTCAGTTTGGCCTGACAGACTTTTAACAAATTCGAGCCTTGTTCAAATTTGGCGACCAAATCAGCCAGCGGCGTATCGCCGCTTTCCATCGATTCAAGGATAGTTTCAAGGCGCCCAAGGGCTTCTTCAAATGTAAGTGTATCTGTTTTCTTTGGCATATTTGGAAACGCATTGAAGGATCTAGCTGGGTGAGATGCACACGTCGAGCAAAGATCGTGAATATTTTGCTGATCGTGCACATTCGTTCCAGCGGACTTATATCATATGAGTAATGACAGATTCAGCCTGAAAAGCGTTGCGAATCACGTCGAGGTCAATATGTTGAGTAATCAGGTTTTTAATGATCGGAATTTTGTCGGTATCGCTTGGCTGTGTTTTGACAGTCATCTGGTTAATCTTCGAGGCCACTGCATAGCTATCATCATGGCAAATGATCACGGGGATAGTCGTCTTGGCAATCATCTCCATTAGTTTTGGGTGCGGCAACACGTTCTGCGTCAGGATGATGCCGGAAAGTACTTTTTCACCGACGGTACTTTCGGCAGCGATTGCACTGAGGAGGATATCTTCACGATCACCGGGAGTGATAATCAGTGAGCCACGCTCAAGTAAATTGACCAGCCCCTTGGCTGCCATCGCACCGATCAAGACCTGGTCGACTCGTTCGCTCGCACCGTGTTCGCGGCCATTTAGCCAGCGCCCGTTGACTTCTTTGACGATTTGATTGAGCTTCGGCACGCTCAACTGCCGTTCAATCGGAATGCAGCCCAGCAAGGGGATGCCCATGCGCTCAAGGGCGATTTGACTGTATTTACGAATCATCTCCAATTTATCCGATTCAACTTTATTAATGATTGCACCAATCACCTCCACCCCGGCTTGTGCAAACAATGCTTGGTTGAGTGCAATATCATCGATCGGCCGACCGATACCACCACGTGCGACGATAATCACTTTTGCACTGAGGCGTTTGGCGACATCCGCATTGGATAAATTAAACACCGAGCCCACCCCAGCATGGCCTGAACCTTCAATGATAATATATTCTTTGGCATATGCCGCACGGTCGAACGCACGGCAGATTTTGTCGATATTGGCGGCATAGTTGCGAGTTGGATCGTCGAGAAAATCACGTGTGAAGGTGGAGTGAATCGCAATTGGATTCATTGCCTTGATCGGAACTCTAACATCAAAAATGGTATCAAGCAGCACCGAGTCTTCATCGATTTGATCGCCTTCGACTTCGACGAAGCGTTGCCCGATCGGCTTGATAAAACCCACCTTCGGTGTGATCTGTCGCAATGCAGCAAACAGTGCCAAGCTCGTGGTGGTCTTGCCATCGTTCATGCGCGTGGCGGCAATGAAAATACGTTTGGTCGTCTTATTTTTAGGCGCAGTAAGCAATTCCCTGGTGTTTGACTCGGTAGACATGACGGAGAAGCGGTTTGCTGAAATCGTGGAGTACGCTGAAATCGAATTTAATCAATTGCCATAATGTCTTGATTTAAGTCGTCGCTGGCGGTTGGGTAAAGTAGTTTATGCTCAATCGCTTGAGAAGCGACCATAATCGCAGTGCCAAGAATATCGCTGCTACTGGCGCCACGACTAATCTCCGCAGCAGGCTTGGTCAGACCGGTAAGAATCGGGCCGTAATTACGCGTGCGGGTCAATGTATGCAATAATTTGGAAGCGATGTTGGCGGCATGTAGGTCAGGAAAAATCAGCACATTGGCCCGCCCGGCGACGCTGCCTTCAAGTTGTTTATTACTCGCCACGATTGGGTCGATTGCCGCATCAACCTGAAGTTCGCCGTCGATTTCCATCGGGATGCCGAGTGCGGCAGCTTTTTGGCGAGCCAACTCGGTAGCTGCTTTCATTTTGCTTACAGTCGGGTTGTGGCTCGACCGGCTTTTACTGGTGTAGCTGAGCAGTGCTACGCGTGGCTTGAGGTTGGTTAAATGAAAGCTGAGTGCAGCCGTGGTGACAGCAATGTCGCCCAATTGTTCGCTGCTAGGATTCGGCATCACCGCGCAATCTGCCAGAAACAGTTCGCGGTCCTTGCCAGTATTAATATCTTCGAGATCAAAAATATTTAGGGAGGACACATTGGAGACCTTTTCGTGAAGCGGAATAATTTGCAACAATGGGCGCAGGGCACTTGAGGCGGTGCCGGTCGCACCGGAAACAATCGCATCCGCCTGACCGGTGGCCAGCATCAGGGTCGCAAAATAGTTAGTGTTGTCCAGATACTCGGCAGCTTGTTTGTCATGCATTTGCTTGAACCGGCGCAGTCCCTGAAATTTGCGAATGAAAGGATCCCATTCGCTGCTGCGGCGCGGCTCGATGATGCGAATATGCTCGAGACTTATGTCCAGCTGCTCCGCATTGGATTTAATCGTTCTGCGCTCACCCAAAAGAATGGGAATGCCAAGACCACGGGCGGCAAATTTACGTGCCGCTTGCAGAATGCGCGGGTCGCTTCCTTCAGGAAAGACGACCCGTTTGGGATGACGTTTGAGACGCTCGGTAAGTTTGGCGATAAGTGGCATCGTACGAAAGTTAAATCTTAAGTGACAGTTAGATGAAATTAGTTGAGTTCAAACAAATAAAAGCAAAACCCTCTCCTAAGTAGAGCATGAAATATACAATTGCCAAATATTTTTAAAACGTCGTTTGTTATGCCTATTTGGTTTTGCCGGCACCTGCCGCTCACTTATGCTTCAACACTTTAAACATATCGTCGTCGTTAGTTGTTCGACAATCGGCTCGCGGATCTTGGGACTGCTGCGTGATATATTGATCTTTGCGACATTGGGAGCCAGTGCCTGGAATGATGCCTTCATTCTGGCATTCACCTTGCCAAATCTGTTTCGGCGCTTGCTTGGAGAAGGTGCGTTGACTTCGGCCATGGTGCCGATTTTTTCGGATATATTGCAGCGCGCTGGTCGGCCCCAAGCTTTTGCCTTTTTTAATCAGGTGCTGCGGCGCTTGTTCAGTGGACTGACCATTCTCGTACTCAGCGGAAGTATTCTTTTCGGGACGCTGATTCAGTTCGATTGCGTGTCTGAGCGCTGGGCACTGGGCACGAAACTGGCACTGGTGCTACTACCCTATACCCTGTTTATTTGCTTTGCGGCAATTCTATCAGCAGCGCTTAACTTGGTTGGACGTTTTGCGGTCGCAGCTAGCACGCCAATATTACTGAATGTAGCCATAATCAGTGGATTGGCTACCGGAATGTGCTTGACTCAGGATCCAGCCGAACGGGTGTATTGGCTCTGTGCAGGCGTGCTGGTGGGCGGGGCGCTGCAGCTGCTGCTGCCGGCCTGGGATTTGGCTCGTCAGGGATGGCGCCCTCGACTCGAGTCAGGCTCATCGACTGAGATGAGTGAATTGTGGCAACTATTTATGCCCGGCCTCATGGGAGCGGCTATTTTACAGGTGAATATTTTAGTGTCACGCTTGCTGGCGTATGCCTTGGATGAATCCGCAGTTTCCGTACTCTACCTGGCCAGTCGCTTGATGGAACTGCCCCTGGGGATTTTTACAGTTGCGGTGGCAACGGTATTTTTTCCGCTGTTGGCTGGTGCCGTATCGAAGCGCGCCGAACATGTCTTTGCCAGTTCATTCATCCAAGGCATGCGATTGATCATCAGTATTTCGGTGCCTGCCGGTGTCGGCCTTATGGTGCTGAGCGGGCCAATCTTAGATTTACTATTTCGTTGGGGGGCGTTCAATCCCCAGGATGTCGCACAAACCAGTCCACTGATTGCAATTTATGGCATGGGGCTGCCATTCTATTCGATCGCGACTTTTGCCACCCGCGGCCTGCATGCCCGCAAAGATATGCAAACACCGGTGCGCATCGCCGGTCTGTGCTTGCTGGTGAATATCAGCAGCGGATGGATACTGATGCAGTTTTATGGTGCCAGCGGGTTGGCCGTCGGTAATATACTTGCGGCGATGATTCAATCCTTTTGCCTATGGCGGGCTTTATCGAGGCGTCACGACAAAATCGGGCTGGCCCAGATGCGCGGTGCCATTGCCAAAATCGGCTGTGCCACAGTGGTAATGGGACTGTTTTGCATGCTGATAACACTACTAGTGCCAGGCTTCGGTCTGGCAGATCGCTTGAATGCCGCCATTATTGTGGGCGTATGCGTACCCGGAGGCGTGGCCTTATATGTTGCCTTGCTCTATGTCTTACAATTTGAGGAACTCGCCACACTCGCCACACTGGCTCGACAACGACTCGACACAGCCCGACAAGCTACTGGTGCAAAGTAGCGTACAATGATGGCGCGAGCTTGAATCCCTCCTTAACCTTACGTTTTTAATCTTCATTGCGCGAGGAGTGGCTTAAACAGGAGGTCTTTGTCAGCGTACTGATCACATTTGGGTGACTGAAATAAAAAAAGCTGTGGCTTGATTCGAGCATAGCAAACACTACGCTGCATTTAGATCAAACAACCAAACCACAGCGTATGAAAAACAAATCCAAACAAGGCAGAAAAGCAACGAAAATCCGTTCCTATCAATACGAAATTTCCGAGGATAGTGTCAGTAGCTTTGGAGGG
>CAXQRK010000133.1:0-5166 GCA_964226535.1 Polaribacter sp. | reverse complement strand
GACGTGTGCTCTTCCGATCTGCAATGGAAAATTGAATAAGAATTGGATAATAGTCGGTGATCTGCATAGCACCTAAGGAAGAAGACTTTTTGTCTCAGTTCAAGGTGTTTTTACAGCGTTGTTTGATTAATTCTACTGCGCACCCGCATCGACTTGAGAGGCTCCCCTACGCTCGGACCACAACGAATCATTTGGTGTCGCCTCAACACGTGCGAGATGTTGTATATGAATATGTGATCGATCAAACTGGCCCAAACCGAGACTGGCCGCAAAAGGCAGCTGACGCGGCAAGGGCGAAATCTCTGGAAAGCCGTCCAGAAGTCGCAGGGTATTCATCCGATCATACAATAAGCGATCCAGTGCTACCGGATCGGAGCTCATCCAAACCAGCGGCTCTGAGTAGGCATAGCGGGCATTGAAACGAGGCCCACCAATGTACTGATAACGATCCAATGAGACCATGTGTAAGACCATGCGCTCATTCAACTCTGGAATCGCGGCAATCTCTGCAACCGCCGCCGAGGCAGTCGCCTCATTGCTCAAAAAGCGCTGACTATTACTGACATTCCACAAGGTCGCGTTGGCCAGGACTCCATCCACTCCCAAGGCGGCATCATCCACGCCGACCGCTAGGTTGAGCCAAAAATCCACCTCAAACAACAACGGTGCCGGCAAAAAACTCTTACGTTCCTTGGCCCCCTCCTGCAAGGACTGGCTGCCGCGCCCCAAGCTGCCAAACAGCTGTGGCTCTTGATTCAGGCTTGGCGGCAAGGGACTGTCATAAAACCAATCGACATCATAATACTGCTCACTATCAAGCGCATAGACTGGGCAGCCCTCAAAATGTCGCAGCTCGGAACTTAACGAAGGCATGATACCGGCCTGCCGAAGTCCATGCGTGGAATAATCCACAATCAGGATGGACCCGCGCTCAAAACCACGGACCTCCAAGACCTTAATCACCGCTCGCAACAATTGCAGGGGTGTACTCAGGCCACGCCCTCCACGTGTATTTACTTTAATCCCGACCTGCGCACGCGCCCCACAGGCCAAGCGATGGCCGACAGTTGCCTCGTAGGCCTCAATCAACGTCCGCACTTCTGTGTCGTACAATTTTTCCTCGGCCAAGCCCACTTCCCAGACTAAGCCCGGTGGAGCCCGCATCACCAAGCTCTCTTCGGCCGGCATAAGCGCTGTGGCAAATATTCCGCCAAACAGCCATACGCAGATGCAACGGTAGGAATAGTGCAAGCGATTCCCCACCCCACCCCAGCTATCCACTTGACAGCTTAATAAGGGGAACGAAAATGACGGCAACGCTGTCGTTTTATTTTCAATACTATACATTCTTTGCAACAAATTGCTCCCTATGCTAAACGCACATATCAAACAAGTAATCTCAATGCTCATTCCTCTGACACTCATTGTGGTATTCGGTTACGGTAATCCGGAAGCAATCAGAGCCAATCAGCTAAAGGAAGTCGAGCAACTAAGAGCGGCCGAAAATCATACCGCTGCACTCAGCATACTCGACACCCTATCGCACACATATCCAAACGACAGCGACATCCTGTGGCAAATTGGCGACATCTATCAAACACTCGGCAACCACATGGAAGCCGCCTTTTATCTCAGCGTTGCCTGCAGCCTTCACCCGGATAATGTCGAACTGCTCTACCAAACCTACCATGCACAGGAACGTGCCGATCAGCACGCAGCCGCTTACGAGTTGCTTGAAGCACTCGCCGCGCTTGAGCCGAACGCCCTGACAGATCCACTCTGGCAACGACTTGGCTGGTTTCGTGCCCAGGCACAGCAGACCCAAGCCGCCCTGGATGCCTATTTAAACAGCGTTGATCCGGAAACCGAAACGCCCGCAGCGGAAGCCGCAGTCGCGATTGGCACCCTGTTCAAACAACTCGACAAGCTGGCAGAAGCTGAGCGCTGGTTCACGATCGCCGCCCAAAGCGATGACGACGATGCCCTCACGGCCCTGTTCAATTTGCTGGACATTCACTCGCAAAATCAACAGTGGCCTGCGGCTGAAACCGTTATCGCACAGCTCGATGAACAATTTCCCGGCGCCGTCGATGCCAGCAAGTGGGCCAAGACTCGCGACCAACTTGCACAATGGCGCAGTGCTCAAGCGGCCGAACAAGCCGAACTCAGCCGCACTGAAACCACCACTGAAACCACCACAGCGGCCTCGACCGACTCGACCGCCGCCCCCCTGCCGCCCCTTACAAGCACTCTCACTGCCGAGAATGCTCCCCGTTCCGGCAAGGCACAAATCATCACAGATCTGGAACGAGCCGAACAGATGGCAGATATGCCGGCATTGGCAGCCGATACCAGCCCTGCACCACCGGAGCCCACCCGCAAAACCATCACCTTCAACCCGAATATCACGATTGAACCAGCCGACCCCAAGCCCAGCTTCAAGCTGTCGTATGATCAACAGAGTGATACAAGTCCGGTGGAATATGCGATCCGTCGCTCCGATCTAAGCGACCGCATCGCCGCCGATGTCATCATTGAAAGCGACACCGTCGCCGCCCCCTTGATTCAGCCCACACCCCGGCCGCGCAGCCTTGACGAGATATTGGCCGATGCCGAATACGCATGCATCGAACATCATTACAAACAAGCCATTCGGCTCTACTGGCAAGCACTCGGACAGGCCAATAACCGGGCGGATATTTGGAACCAACTCTCGCGCATATACCTGATTGACGGACAGCCCAAGAATGCCGAAACCACTGCGCTCGAAGCCACCCGTCTGGCACCCACACAGGTCGACTTCACCCTCGACTACCTGCGCGTGATACAACACACTAAAGAATCAAGCGACTTCCTCGTCGAACTCGAAACCGCTTACCATCGTTTCCCCACTAATCCAGAGATCGTCCTCTCGCTTGCCCGCGCCTACGTGCGTATTCGTCAAAACAATTCCGCGGCCAGCATGCTGTACAAACGTTTCATTGAACTGGCGCCCAACCATCCGCTCCGTCCCGAAGCCGATACCGCCCTCGCGCAACTCCATTAACCCGACTCTCACTTATTGAGACCAGCGATTTCGTCAATCTAGCAGAGGTGGCCCGAATTACACAAAAATCAATTGAAACCATCAAACATCAGGTAAATCTGATGGATCTGGTGTCACCGTATGTTGAACTCAAGCGGGCGGGCAAATCGTGGAAAGGCCTCAGCCCGTTCACTCAGGAAAAAACCCCCTCCTTTTACGTGCATCCCGACCGCGGGTTCTATAAATGTTTCAGCAGCGGCGAAGGCGGCGACTGCTTCACCTTCATCATGAAGGTTGAAAACCTGGAATTCCCCGAGGCGATTGAATTCATCGCCAAAAAATTCAACATCACTCTCGAATATGAAGCGGGCGGACCTTCACGCGCAGACATCTCGCTGCGCAAGCAACTGTTCGACCTGCACGAACTAGCGACTACGTGGTTTCACCAACAATTCCTTGACTCCACAGAAGCCGCACCGGTGCGGCACTACTGGCAAGCGCAACGCGGCTTCAGTATGGCTAGCGCCGACGAGGTCAAAATCGGTTATGCACCCGCCGCGCCAAATGCGCTGGCGCGATATTTCAAACAACGCGGCATCCCTGCCGCAGTAATGCATACATGCGGACTTTTCTTCGCCCGCGACAACGAAACCATGCACGAAAATTTCAAGTCACGCTTTCGCGGTCGACTGATGATCCCGATTCGCGATGTACAGAGCCGCGTAATCGCGTTTACTGCGCGCCAATTGCCCCAAACCCCCGCAGACGACCCTGCCCGCGAAGCCAAATACGTCAACTCCCCAGAAACCCAGATTTTCAATAAAGGGCGCATCCTGTTTGGCATGGACCATGCACGCACCCACTTAAACGCAGGCGATCGCTTCCTGTTAGTCGAAGGTCAACTGGATGCGATTCGCTGCTGGTCGGTTGGCCTGCACACCGCAGTCGCCCCACAGGGAACCGCGATTACTGACGATCAATTACAACTCATGCGCCGCTACCAACCTAGCTGCGTGGAATGCTTGCTGGATGGTGATTCAGCCGGCCGCAAAGCCGCACTACGCACCCTCCCCATGGCCTTCAGAGCCGGACTTGAATTTCACTTTCTGCTCCTGCCGGAACAAGCCGACCCCGACGAGCTCCTCCGCCAGCACGGTACAGCCGCACTTGAACCATTGCGTCAAACTGCCAAAACCGCAATCGAACTCGCCCTGTCCGAATATTTGCCCGCAAATCGTCCACCCAATACCACCGAAAAAAAAGCTGCATTGGATCAGATCTATGCATTACTCGATCATGTACCGTCTGCACTCGCCAAAGAAGACTACATTTCCAGCGCAGCCAAGCTACTTAAAGTCAAACAGAATGAAGACTTACGCGAGCATCTCGATATTTTAAAGCAACGCATCTCAAAATATGGCCGAGAATCCGTCAAACCTTCCCAAGTGGTCAATCAAGACACACTATTGACAGACAGCACATGGGAACTACTTTGGCTCGTTTTACATTTTCCGGAACACAGTGCAGCTATCTCAGAAATAATTGATTATGATTGGATTAACCACACATCATCAGCCGGGCGCCTACTCAAGCGCATTCTCGCCGAACTGCGCGAAGGCCTTATTCAAAATACATCAAATATCGAAACCCTCATCGAAACGATTGAAGACCGCCGCTTAATCGCCGATGTGCACTCCAGAGATCTGGACATTGCAGCAGATCTGGCTGAAAGCGAAATCAACACCCAACTCAACTATATTTACAACAACTACTTGAAAAATCGGCTCAAGTCCTTGAAGCAAAAAGTTGCCGACGCCAGCGCAGAGGAACAATCTGAACTCATGCGAGAAGTGATCCAAACACGCAACGAACTGGCCAGACCAAATCGACTTAAAATTTAAACATACCGTTCCTTTCCCGACCATCCTTAGCACCACACATTATGCCCGCAGCGAAATCGACCAACAAGCCAACACCCGTGACTGACCAAGCCGCCACCCCCGAGGTGCCGAGTGAAACACCTGCATCTGCTGAGCCGGTAGCTGCTGAACCAGCTGTCGCCAAAAAAGCCACTGCCAAAAAGGCAGCGGTTAAAAAGGCCACCGCTAAAAAGGCAGCGAGATCGGAAGAGCGTCGTGTAG
>CAXQRK010000132.1:0-6819 GCA_964226535.1 Polaribacter sp. | reverse complement strand
GCACATGTCCTGGTCTTAAACGCCGATGGAGAAATGGCTCTCGTTTGTCGGGCAATGGAAAAGATCACGTTTGACAATCAAGTGAGAAATGCCCGCTTCTACGGCCATCAGGACCATGAAGAGCTTTCTGAATATGTGGTACGGGCGATGAAGGACCTAGGCCTGTCCGGTGGTCGCGTCGCGCTCGAACGGCGCAGCCTGTTTTTACACCTGCACCATGCCGAAGGGATATTGGCACAGGCGAAGGGCGTGGAATGGGTAGATGGGTCCGGTCTGGTCGACAACCTGCGACAGGCAAAATCCCCGCTGGAAATTGAGTACACACGCAAGGCCGCGAAGGCCGCAGATATCGGCATGAGTGCTTGCATAGACCTGATCCGGGACGGCGCAACAGATTATGAGATTGCCGCTGAGTACATGCGGGCTTCGACCCTAGCGGGTAGCGAGCCAACAGGTTTTGGTCCGTTCATTCGCCCGACCTCACGTTCTGGCGAAGAGCACACAACCTGGCGTGGAGAAACCTTCCGAAATGGTGATGCAGTGTTTCTGGAAAATGCCGCATCCTACCGCAAATATCACGCGCCAATGGGGCGACTGGTTTTTGTGGGTAGCGCACCAAAGGGAGCTGAGAAATCTGCAGAGTTGGCAATGGACGGCATGAAGGCAATTTGCAGTGCACTGAAAGTAGGTGGCAAGGCTGGAGACGCCTACGCTGCCTGGCGCGAGGTAGCGGCAAGTGGCGGCTTAACTAACTACGAACGGCACCATTGCGGCTACATGGTGGGCATTGGATTTTCACCCAGTTGGACAGGTGGTTCGATGGTAACAAGCCTATTCCCTGGATCAGAGCGCACGCTGGAGGTCGGCATGGTATTCCATGCGCACAGCTGGTTCACCAACACCGATGTTGTCGACTATTTCATCTCGAATACGGTCATTCTCACTGAAGACGGTGCCGAAGTGCTGACCGCCACAACACCTGAGAACCTTGTCATAAACTGATGACACGCACCGAAAGGAACACAATGCTGACGCAAGGACACATGACCGCTTATCGAAACGATGGCGTAGTGCGAATCAAAAACGCATTCTCACAGGACTGGCTGGACGAGGCCCGAAGGTCGATTGAATTTGGTCGCTCCAATCCAGGGCCGATGTATCTGGATTATTCAAAAGACACCAATCCAGGCACTTACTGCACAGACATGTGGATATGGCGCGAAAATGCCCCCATGAAGAATTTCATTTTCAATTCCCCAGCGGCAAAACTTGCGGGCGAAGCCATGCAGGCACATTCGATTGCTCTCGTGACCGACAATTGGTTGGTGCGCGAAGCCGGCGCGGTCAACAGAGCGCCCTGGCATCATGATAACCCCTACTTTGATGTTAGTGGCGAATGGTGTGTCCTTTGGATGGGACTTGAGCCGGTGCGTGAGGGTGACGGCGTCGTATTTATTAAGGGTTCCCACAAATGGGGTCGCAAATTCATGCCTCTCAGCTTTGCTGGCACCGAACAAAAGGCAGCGCTTCAAGAGCCCTATGAGCCAACACCGGACATCACTAAAAATCTGGCTGATTATGACGTGCTGGAATTTGACCTGGACCCCGGTGATTGCCTAATCTTCGATTCTAATACATTGCATGGCGCCCCCAATCCCGTTCCACCTGAACGTACCGTCAACCGTCTAACAATGCGTTTTGCGCACGGGAATGCAACGTTTGAAAAACGAGGTAGTTGGACCGACGCACAGACAGAATACTGGCAGGCTCATGGTATGAAAGAGGGCGAACCCATTGTGGGCGATCTTCTGCCGCTCGTGTGGAAGTCAGTAGCTGGGCTTCGTCAGAATAACCCAAAGGGATTTGTGTAAAGTGGAAGCCTATCGGTTTAATTCGGACAATGGTGCACCTGTCTGTGATGCAGTGATGCAGGCCTTGTTAGCCTGTAACACTGGTGTTCAGACTGCGTATGGTGCGGACGAATTAACAGCCTTACTGAACCCAAAGTTTTCTGAATTTTTTGAATGTGAGGCGTTTGTTTTTCCGGTGCCAAGTGGTACCGCTGGTAACGGTTTGGCCCTTGGTGCAATCACACCGCCCTATGGGACCATCTTTTGTCATCGCTTGGCTCATGTGGTTACGACGGAAGGTGGAGCGCCGGAGTTCTATTCTGGTGGTGGGCGCATGACTTTGCTGGACGGCACACAAAATAAGGTAACGCCGCAAGCTTTAATAAAAGGGTTATCCGAGCATGGCATTGGAAGCATCCACCACATGCAAGCCAGCGCGCTCTGTTTGACACAGGCCACAGAATGCGGTGTGGCCTACGGTTTGGAGGAATTGGCTGAACTGAATGCAATCGCGCATAGTGCGGGTCTGAAGACCCATATGGATGGAGCCCGATTTTCCAATGCGCTGGTTCACCTAAATTGCTCCCCTGCAGAAATGACATGGAAAGCTGGCGTTGATATATTGACTTATGGCACCATAAAGAATGGTACTATGAACGCCGAAGCAGTGATCACATTTGACCCAGATATCGCCGCGGTGCTGCGATTTATTCATAAACGTGCAGGGCACCTGTCCCCAAAAATGCGTTACATTTCAGCGCAGCTACTTGCTCATTTGCAGGATGATATATGGCGGACAAATGCCGATCGAGCCAATAGCAATGCTAGTCGCGTACTTGCTGCCTTGTCCGCCTGCCCGGGAGTCGAAATTGTCCATCCGGTGAATATTAACGAAGTCTTTGTTCTCTTGCCCCGTGCACTAGAGGGGGCACTTGCAAAAGTAGGACTGTCCCTTCGTCCATGGGATTGTGACGGGAAAGGTCGTGGCGTGCGCATGGTGATGTCCTATGCGGATAAGGAGTCTGACTTGAAACTCTTTGAAAATACCTGCTGCAATTTTGTGAAAGATTGCTAAACAACACATGAGGAATAGTTCTACCATGAAGATAGGGATCATTGGAACAGGCACCATAGCCGCTGCTGTTGTTGATGGAATAGCCGAAGATCGCCACCAAATCATCGTTTCATGCCGTGGACAGTTGCACTCCTCCCGGCTCGAAAAAAAATATGAAAATGTGACCGTTGCTGACAATCAAAAGGTTCTTGATGAAAGTGACATTATTTTCCTTGGCCTTCTCGAAGACCAAGCACAGTCCATCCTATCTTCTCTAACATTCAGGCCAAGCCAAAAAATCGTGTCACTTATGTCTGGCCCGCCACTCATAGAGTTGCGGGATATGGTTGCGCCTGCGGTTGCTGTAGCAAACATGATCCCTTTTCCAGGAATTGCCACTGGAGGTTCCCCAATTCTAGTCCTTGGTGAAGCGAAAATTATCAATTCGCTTTTTGGAGCGCGTAATTCTATCTTTCAATGTGAAGATCACGATGAGATCGTCGCCTATCTCGCTGCGCAGGCGGTTCTGTCGCCCGTAACTTTAATGGTGCAAAAAGCCGGAGAGTGGCTGGGAGAAAATGTTAAAAATTCTGAGCAAGGCGAAGCATTTTTGCGGGCTTTAGTCGGATCCAGTCTGCAAGCAACAACAGATTGCCAGAACTTGATCCAAGCACTAAACACGCCTGGAGGATATAACCAGCGCCTGCGGCAATACATGGAAACTTCGGGGCTTATGGAGCAACTTAAACAAGGGCTTTCAGAGTTATGAGCGACTGTGAATAACTTTCCGTCAACTATTGGCCTAGCAGCACTTCGCAACCAAGCGCCGAATTTCTTTCGCCAGCTGTAATAGGTCTTGTCCGAAACTCCTGCTTTGTGGCAAGCGCTAACAACATCCATGCCACCATGAATGTGAACTTCAATCTCACGTATCAGCTTCAAAATATCTTCGTCCGAATAACGCTTCCGAGCCATAATTTCGATCCTCCGTCTCTAACAAATCATGGCACAGTTTTATGGGGCTAAGACAGTGCTCGAATGCATTGGCTTTCAACCGTATGCACGTGCCATCCAACGAGAGATTGATATTCCAGTGTTTAGTTGGTCGACTTTGCTGGATTATGCCTATTCAGTCGCTGCGCACCGCGATTTCTATGGTCACGTTTGAACAGTGGATTGACAAAAGCGGGTGCCCTCAATTGTGGAGATAGGTAGCATTGGGCCAATTACTGATCTCTGCTATCGCTATAGCACTTAAACATGGTAAAATTAAAATGGCTTCTTGCTCAATTGATTTTATTCATCCATTCCCGCCCTAGTCGCGCGGTTGTGGCGGCGAAGCCAGGGGCCATTTTCTGAGGTTCGGGCGCCTCTATATGACTGCCAATCCAAGCCAGCAGTGCCATTCGCCTTAGCATCACAAATGTGTCGATCTCAGCCTCTTCTTCTGGTGCCATCGCCCGTACTGAACGGTAGCCACGTACCCACGCCGCCTTCAGACTAGGAATGCGTGGGTCGTCTTCGATAAAACTTATAGCAGCAGCAAAATCGTATAGGAACCAACCCCAACCGCAATCATCAAAATCGATAAGGCGTGTTCGCTCACCGTCAATTAGTAAGTTTGCTAGCCTCATATCGGCATGAATTAGGTTAAATCGCGTCTCAGGTTTACCAAAGATATTCAATCGTTTTCGTATCGTGTTTTCTACCTTTTCAAGTTGCGCAAGTACTTTCGAGTCTACTTCCGGTGCGTTACGCCAGTTTCCCCAGGTGGGCGTAGGTCCAAACACGGTTTCGACATCCCATACGAGCCGATCAAAATTTTTAGGTTTCTGCCATGTCAGGACGTGATTGTGACAACGTGCAGCAATTGCGCCTAATTCAACAAAACGATCCGTCATCTCGATAGTTTCGCAAGGTGTTTTGCCTTCAACAAAGTAAAACAGCACCATGTAACGTGGACTGGGTAAGCCTTTGACATGCTGTTGTTGAATTGGACTACCGTTTTTACCGATATAATATTCTGGCGTGGGAACAATCTTTGCTGCATTTAAAGCTTGCAGCCATTCCAGCTCGCATTCAATGGCGCGATGCGAATGATAATTCTCACGATGGATACGAAGGATGGCCTTAAAATCATTAATGGCTTCAACGAGATAAGTTGCATTCTCCGACACGTTGATTAGCCGCGCAGTAGCTCCGTTGGGTAAATCCCACAAGTTCAGAGCATTGTTTGCCAATATTTCTAGATATCCCAGTTGTTCCTTGAGTGGCATATCAGCTACAGCCATCGTTTCTCCCAATCATCTAAGTATTTCTTTTTTGTTTCGAGCAGCATGTTTTACGCATTTCTTTGTTTTTCTAACTGTTGATTTGATGGATATCGAAATCTATGAATAGCTTAATGTTGTTCACAAAAAATCTACTTCGCAAGCATAAAATTATAATTGTTTTACCTTGAAATTTATTCAATCATTTATTGGACGTAATATAGTAGCTAAATGAATTCACAGTATGAAAGTTTAAGTGTAAATTGAACTTTATTTTCGATAATTTGTCCTAGTAATTTTGTTAAAAGCAGGCGGAGGATGGTAGGCTCAAGTAAGACAAGACCGATTATAGTGATTGGTGCTGGGATATGTGGCGTATCCACTGCGTTATGGCTACAAAATGATGGCCACCATGTTATTTTAATTGACAAATCGAAGCCGGGCGGTGGCGCATCCTATGGGAACGCAGGGCTTTTGGCACAATCGGCGGTGGTACCGATAGCAACGCCAGCACTCATACGAGCCGCACCACTGATGTTGATTGACCCAAATAGTGCGTTATTTGCGCGATGGGCTTATCTCCCTAGGATGATACCGTGGCTTACGAAATTTCTCTCGAACTCTCGCAAGATGTACGCTGACAAAATAGCGCAGGCATTGCCGTCATTGGTGACTGACGCGGTTGAGCAACATCGTGCTTTAGTTAGAGGCACACACATAGAAACTTGGATCAAAGATAGCAAACTCCGTTATCTATATTCTTCGTATCGTGACTACGAAAATGATGGATATAGCTGGAGTCTAAAATGCACTGCGGGCTTTAAGCCACGTATTGTCACTGGTCCTAAAATACAACAATTGGAACCTATCGTTGGGCCAAACATAAAATGTATGGTTGAACTAGATGGACAAGGACACATTAATAATCCAGGCGAGTATGTTGCTTGCTTGGCTCACCTTTTTAAATCGCGTGGAGGACGGCTGATAACCGCTGAGGTGAAAGATTTTGAACGCCATGATGAAAAGATAGCTAAAGTACTCACGACGAACGGCAGCTTTGAGTGTTCAAAGATTGTGATAACTTCTGGGATTGGTTCAAAAATTCTCATGAATCGATTGGGTTTGTCGGTGCCCCTTGAGGCCGAGCGCGGGTATCACGTTTTATTCAAGTCGCCGTCGATATTGCCTAATCATCCAATGATGGCAGCAGGAAAATTTGGCATTACGCCGATGGGAGATGTGCTGCGATGTGCTGGTACAGTCGAGTTAGGGGATACTGCATCAGGCCCTTCCCGTGCTCCAATTTCTTTCATACGAAAATTTGTGAACAATGCTTTTCCAATGCTTCAATACACTGGGACTGAAGAATGGCTTGGTTTTCGACCGTCGACACCAGACAGTTTACCACTAATAGGACAAATTGGAAAAAGCGGTATCTATACCTGTTTCGGTCATCAACACATTGGCCTGACGGCGGGACCAAAATCAGGACGTATGATTACTGACTTGATAGCAGAGCGGCACTTCAATTTCGACATTACGCCTTACAGCCCAAATCGCTTTAGTATTTAGACTCAGAATTGATTGGAAACAGGCCATGTTCAATTTTTTTTGGATTACCTAATTTATTGAGGGCAGATCAAAC
>CAXQRK010000131.1:0-19077 GCA_964226535.1 Polaribacter sp. | reverse complement strand
GAGATCTACACCAGCTTATACACTCTTTCCCTACACGACGCTCTTCCGATCTTTGATTTTAAGCGGAAAAATACTCTCAGATAGAGGCTCTTCTTTCGAGTTTACCACTGTTTTTTAGGAGGTCGTTGCAGCGCACCTGCACAATCATTTTGTAGCACTGTAAATTGGAGCCACGAATCGGAATTATTCATTATCCGCCAAGTTGTCCTACCGATCATCTCAATAAACAAATCGTTAAGCACAGCGTTGAAGCATTTTTACCTCAGCGAATGGGTGCTTTGCTCTGGGCTACGAAGATCTAAACGACCACTACGATCTGAGCACAACCCAACACTGGCTTTGATGCCGGTCAAAAAGGATGTGCAAGAACCGTACTGTGTGCGTGACAATGGCAAGTCCTGAGCTAGCCATAGTACACTAAATCGTTTTGAGTTGGGTGCACTGGGTGGAGGCGCTGGTTACAGGAAAATCATTCTGGGCATGACAGCTTTTGCAGCGCTTTTGATTGAAAACACCACAAAGCAAACCTATTTTTTTTGCTCTTTATTTGCGTTTTTCGCTTGCTTGATGCTATCACCAACACCCGCAGTCTCAACCATTCCTTGTGCAATACCTGTAAAAAAGCCCAAGCCTGGAATTCTTCCTAGCGCAAATAGTATGTTTGCTAAACTTCTCATAATAATTTTGGTGTATGCTTGTTATATTTAATTCTACTAATTGATAAGATTTGGCATTATCTCCATCAACCACTGCTTACTAAAGTGTATCTAGACGTCTTTTGTCAATCAAAATATTGTCAAAATCAGTATTTCCTCAACCGCACCTGCAAATTAGAAAGGCATTTTGGCAACAAAGAAGTGTTGGCCTCACATTCTACTTTCCACAATTGAATTATCCGTTTAAACAGCCTTTGATGGACAGCGCTTTATTTGATTATCATTTACCCAAAGCTTGCATCGCCCAAGAACCGGCTGCACAGCGGGATGCCGCTCGTCTAATGGTGGTAAACCGCAAGACTAGACAAATTACACACACCAAATTCGCCGCTATAGGCGAATGGCTGCCGCACAACGCCCGTTTTTTTAGGAACAATGCTGCGGTTCTCAAAGCACGACTATTTGGTCGGCGTCCTAGTGGTGGTCAAGTCGAGTGCCTACTATTACAACCGGCCGAAGATGCTGTCACCTGGTGGTGCCTGCTCCGCCCCGGCAAAAAAGCCCTGCGCGGCGGATGTTTCGAAATCGAGGGTGAATATAGTGCTGTAGTACTCAATGCCGGCACCAATGGCCACTATCGCGTGCGCTTCCAGCCCGTCCGCGATGAATCGATCCCCAACCTCTGCGAGCGCCTCGGTCTCATGCCGCTTCCACCATATATCGAACGCGGCATCAACGACCCGCGCCGCCACAGCGATAATGAACGCTATCAGACGGTCTATGCCGACTACACGCAACGAATTGCGGTCGCTGCGCCGACTGCTGGGCTACACTTCACAGCTGATCTGATCACGGCCCTAAAAACCGCTGGCGCACGATTTTACGACCTCACCTTACAAGTCGGCATGGGCACCTTTCAGCCCATTCAAGTCGACAATATCCACGATCACACCATCCACCGAGAATGGTACGAGATACCGGCCACCACTTTTGCCGCCTTACAGCAAACCGGCCCCGGCCCTCGCGTCGCCATCGGCACCACTTCGGTGCGCTCGATTGAAGATGCCATGCAACGGGCACACTCAAGCCTAGAGAATCATCTCAGCCCCTCGGGATCGGTACAAGCAGAGGCGGACCTGTTCATCTATCCGCCTGCCGAATTTAGGGCTGTTGATGCATTGATCACTAATTTCCACCTGCCCAAATCCACCCTGCTATGCCTGGTTTCCGCATTCCTAAGTCCCGGTAACGAGCACGGCATTGAATGGCTATTGGAACTTTACGCCGAGGCAATCGCCTGCAAATATCATTTTTACAGCTATGGTGATGCGATGTTAGTACTATAATATTGCCCCGCCCTCAACCCCTTACATCGGTATATACTTTATTCGGAATAAGTGACCACCACAATCGCTCGTATGACTATAGAATCTAATTTGAATTTCGAACATGTCGTGAGCACCTACTACCAAGCGCTCTATCGTTTCGGTTACAGCTTAGCCAAAAACGAGCATGAGGCGGGTGATTTAGCCCAGCAAACTTTTTTCATTTATGCTGAAAAAGGTAACTCCGTGCGTGATCTGGCTAAAGTTAAATCTTGGCTATTCACCACACTTTATCGGGAATTCTTACGTCGCCGCCGTAAAAACGCCCGCATAGAGCACTACGAACCGGAAATGCTGGAACGTACGGGAGGATCGACTGAGCCTCAAATAGGTCGGCGTATTGATGGCAATCTTGCAATCGACGCCCTCGAACAAGTCGACCTCGTTTACCGCGAGCCCCTTACCTTATTTTATCTCAACGATCTATCTTACAAAGAAATTGCCGACGTTCTTGATGTACCCATCGGCACCATAATGTCGCGTCTGTCGCGCGGCAAAGCGCAGCTTCGTAAGATCTTTAAACAGAAAGTCATTCAACCCAGCAACGAGCGCTTTTGAGCCATGGATCACGAAGACGCCAAAAATATTCTCCAGCTCTGCCGCCCCGGACATATTGGGGATCATCAAGATCCACTGATTGCCGAAGCACTTAAACAGCTCGACCAGGATACCGCACTAAAGACCTGGTTTGAACAACAACAGGCAGTTGATGCCGAAATCAGCGCGGAATTCAGCCGTATTCAACCTAGCGCCGAACTCAAGGCATCAATCCTGCTAGGGATGCATGCTCGGCTGACTGACGAGGTCGTTGATACAACGGACGAGGTCGACCACCACATTCCTTCTCCCCGCCCAACAAAACCCAGCGATCATCCACTCCGGCTGCGCCCATGGATGAGTATCGCCGCAATTCTGGTCATTGCCGGAATCATTCTGGTACGGCCAGGCGATGATCAACAACAGTCCCTGCTAAGTACCCATGCCCCGCACTCCATGGAACTGAAGGAAACAGCCATTAAGCATGCGGGTATTCCCAATATCATTCAGTTCCTGGCCGAACAAATCACTCATTTAAACCCCTCACAATTTGATCAGCAGAGCAATACCATCCACGACTTACAATACCACCTTGCCCGCACGGGCATGCCAAACCCAGACCGTATTCCAAAGGAACTTAAAACCTTACCCACCATGGGCTGTGTGAGCTTCGATTACCAAGGCACCAAGCTAAGCATGATTTGCTTTAGCAATGGACAAGTGTACCACCTAATCACTGCCAATAAAGCAACTTTTCCCAAAGAGTACACCCCTGACAACCATGCCACTGTATTTGAATGTCAGCAGCAAGCCTTCAAAGTGTGGTCCGAGGGTGAACACGTCTTCATTCTAAGCACTCGAGGCAGCCCCAAAGATATTCCTGAGACCATTTAACATACACATCATGAGCAAACCATTCTTAATCACCCTGGCAGCCTGCCTATTCGGTGGCCTAGCCGCAAACGCAGAAATCGAAACCTACCGAATCGATCCGACACATTCTTCAGTCAAATTCAGCATTCGTCATTTTGTGTCCAAAACGAGTGGCAACTTTAATCAATTCGAAGGCATGCTCACGTTAAACCGCGATGATTTAAGCAACAGCAACGTGAACGCACGTATTCAAGTAAATTCGGTGGACACCGCGAACGTGAAACGCGATGCACACTTACAAGAAGACGACTTTTTTAACGCCGCTGAATATCCGCTTATCACATTCCAGTCCACTCGCTGGGCAGTCACCGCCGACGCAAACAAGTTCAAGGTAAGCGGCGACCTTACCATGCTCAACACCACCCGAGAAATTACCCTCGATGTGGTTTTGCTCGGGTTTGGTCCTGGGATGCATGGTGCACAGTTGTCCGGATGGGAAGCCACAACGCAATTAGATCGAACCGAATGGGGCATTCTTGGTGGCCAACCTGCCGTTGGTACAACAGTTCATATTACAATCAACATTGAAGCAATACGCCAATAATGCTCAAGCGATCGACACCCCTACAACTCATATCGCCCAAGTGATTGTTGTGTCATAGGAACTTGATGGGAATATCATTTGTTTGAATCGCTTGCGCTTGTCACTTCGCAAATCCGATCTTGTCGCTGGCACTGAAACTGCTTTGTGTTAGTCATTTATGTCGGAATGTCCTGAATTCAAACTGATTACTGTGGATGGCGGCGCTGCCACAGGCAAGTCCTCAACCAGCCGTGCTGTCGCCGCACGCCTCAATCTCATGCATGTGGATACCGGTGCACATTACCGCACACTGACCTACGCCCTGCTCAACGCCGGCGCAGATGCGGATGACCCACAAACCATTCCGGCGCACCTGCAATCACTCCAACTCAATACCAAGATCAAAGGTCACAGCGCCTGCCTCAGCATCAATGCCGAGGTCCCTAGTGACGCTGAAATTCGCTCCCCGCAGGTCAATGCCGCCGTCTCCAAATTTGCCGCTATCGGATCGGTACGTGAATTTTTGTTTCATTACCAACGCAGTCAAGCTGACATCGCGCGTACACACAGCCGCTTGACTGGACTGATTATGGAAGGCCGCGACATTGGATCAGTCATTTTTCCCCACGCACCCTTTCGTTTCTTTCTGTTTGCCGATGCAACCACTCGGGCCAAGCGCCGCGCTACAGAGGGACAAACCGACTCTATCACAGATCGTGACCTGCGCGACAGCCGACGCAAAGTAGCGCCACTCATCTGCCCCCTAGGAGCGATTCGAATTGATACCGGCTCCTTAACTCTCGAAGCTGTGGTTGATTACATCTGCAAGCGCATCTCTGAAAAAAATCATTGAACCCTCCACGAAGCTTTTCAGCATCTCACTATTTCAAAACATGTCTCCCATTTACGCATCCATCCGCACCATCGCCGACTGGTTTTTCAACACCTTTTACGATTACTCTACATCCGGCATATCCAATGTTCCGCCAGCTGGAAGCGTCCTATTTGCGGCCAACCATATCAGCTTTTATGATCCTCCTGCTATCGGCTGCCAAGTGCATCGTCCACTGAATTACTTTGCCCGCGACACTCTCTACAAAGGCTTGTTCGGCAAAGTACTGCATCAGCTTGACACTATTCCAGTCGCTCGCAACAACGCCGACATCAAGTCCCTCAAAGCAATTTTCAAGGCCTTGCAAAGGAACGGTGCAGTTGTCATCTACCCAGAAGGCACTCGCTCGGCCGATGGTCAACTTGCCGAGCCTAGACCGGGCGCCGGCATGATCGCATGTAAATCGCGAGCCGACGTGCTGCCGATCCGCATTTTCGGCACCTTCGAAGTCTACAGCCGCCGGCATCAGCTGCCGCGATTCGGCGGCTCGATTCATATCGCCTACGGACGTCTGAGAAACGTCGCCGAAATCGATCCTGGTAAAGACCACCCGGAGCGCTACCTTGAGGCATCCCGCCGTATCATGGCGTGCATCGCTGAACTGGAAGCGCCTGTTCAAACAGTCGTTTGATTACAATTCCTAATCACTTAAACGTTAATAATTAACATGAGTCATCCCAGCGACCGCTACGCTCAACGCGGCGTGTCTTCGTCCAAATCTGAAGTTCACGCCGTGGTAGATCAACTTGACCGCGGCATCTTTCCCGGAGCTTTTTGCAAAATCGGTGCCGATATCCTGACCGGCAATCCCGAGCGATGTAATATCATCCACTCCGACGGCTCCGGCACTAAAAGTACACTCGCTTATCTGCACTACAAAGAAACCGGCGATCCGAGTGCTTTTCGTAAGACTGCCCAGGACAGTTTAGTCATGAATATCGACGACCTGCTCTGTGTTGGCGCAATCGATGGAATCCTCATTTCCAGCACAGTCAATCGCAATGCCCGCGCCATCCCC
This sequence comes from Polaribacter sp., assembly GCA_964226535.1. Lineage (GTDB taxonomy): Bacteria > Verrucomicrobiota > Verrucomicrobiia > Opitutales > Coraliomargaritaceae > Lentimonas. Next base: position 13,133 of record CAXQRK010000131.1, on the reverse strand, counting down.
GGCGACGCACTGGGCGAACTCATCGCGGGCACCGAAGACTTTCTGGCCACCTTACGCACATACGGCATCGGCGTGCACAGTGGCGGCGGCGAAACTGCGGATGTCGGCGATCTCACCGGCACCGCAACTGTCGACTCTTGTGCGGTCGTGGTAATGAATCGCACAGACGTGATCGACAATGCCAGGATCCAGCCGGGTCTCGCCATCGTTGGCCTTGCCTCGGCCGGTCAGGCCACATATGAAACCTTCGAAAATTCCGGGATCGGCAGCAACGGCCTGACCAGCGCGCGACACGATTTGCTCAGTGCGTATTACCTTGAAAAATATCCTGAAACTGTCGACGCCACAACTGATCCGCAGTATCTTTATTGCGGCCCCTACCAAATGAGCGACAAGCTCCCCGACTCAACGCTAACCGTCGGCGACGCGATCATGAGTCCCACACGCACCTATGCACCGATTATTAAACAACTCCTGCGGGACAATCGGACACATATTTACGGCATGGTGCACTGCTCTGGTGGTGGCCAAACCAAGTGTATTCGCTTCGGCACTGGCGTCCATCACATCAAAGATAACTTGTTACCGATCCCACCGATCTTTAAAGCCATTCAGCAGGTCAGCGGCACCAGCAGCACAGAAATGTTTCGCGTCTACAACATGGGGCACCGCATGGAAATTTTCTGCGACCCTCAGGCCGCTGCCGATATCATCGCCAAAAGCCAAGCCTTTGGTGTTCCTGCACAAGTGATCGGTCGAACCGAAGCGACCCAACAAAATAATGGCCAAAATCATGTCACCATCGTGCATGAGGGTGAAATCATTAAATATAATCTTGAGGCAGCGAAAGGCTAAAAAACTGCACCATGTTTGCGATCTACATGTTGCCGTTTACCGAGGCGCTGTTGAACGCTAGCGCGAAAACTGCCAGCGGTGGCTAAAGTCTATGCGATCTTGCCTATCAGCCCCCCATCCGGCCTCGGGCCGAGCTAGAACAAGGATAAAATACCCATTTCATAGGAGCCATTTCTTTACAATCGGCCGCAAATACACAGTTTAGATCTGAGATCGCTAACCGTAAGCCCATGCTCTACACTCGACGACAATTTACCCGCACCGCTCTGTTAGCCACTGCCAGCTGCAGTGCCCTGATGGAACAGCTGTTCGCACAAACCACGGAAATGCGCCATACCGTTCAACAAGGCGACACCCTTAGCCATATTGCCCTGCGCTATGGGGTCAGCATCGCTGCCCTACGTAAGGTCAACAATTTATCCAGCGACTTGATCAAAGTTGGCCAACAACTCAACATCCCTGCCGCAAGTCTGTCAACCGACAGCGACAGACTCGCCGCAGTGCGTGCACACACTGCTGAAATCAAACTGCGCCGGGACAACTGGCAACACATCATCGTCCACCACAGTGCAATCAAATATGGTAACGCCAAGATCTACGACCAGGCACATCGTCAGCGCGGCATGCAAAACGGACTCGCCTACCACTTCGTTATCGGCAATGGGATCGACTCCGGCGACGGTGAAATTGAGATCGGCTCCCGCTGGACCAAACAACTACTTGGCGGTCATGTAAAAAACCATGCGATCAACCTCACTGCAATCGGCATCTGCCTGGTGGGCAATTTTGAAACGAGCTATCCTAGCAAACCGCAGCTGGATGCATTCGTGCAACTTATGGATTGGCTGCAAGACGAGGTCCTTAAGCGGAAAATTCAATTCGCCGGTCACAAAGACCTTCAAGGCGAACAAACAGTTTGTCCCGGAAAAAATTTCCCGCTGGCGGCGATGCATACACGCTACAATTAAGTCCAGCAGTTGAACATGATCTCTAATTGTTTTGCATTACAGATGCTTGCCTCACAGATTTAATCTTGCATGAAAAAACGTTCGCAAGTCCGGAGAAAAACCAGCGCTGCCAAATCGCACAAAGCTCGCCAACATAGATGCACCTCAACTGCGCTGTTGGTGCTTGATCAAAGGCCTTTCCTGAAAAAAGCACTGTCCAAATGCAAGCGCTTGCGTAACGAACTGCACAAAAAACAGCAACAACTCAGTGATTTCGAAGAGAATGATCAATCTGCCTATCAACAATGGCTGCATCGCAAACATGGTCGAAAGCTGTCTCAAATCCGTGAGTTGGAACAAGAAACCGAACAGTACTCATTTATCCTAAACAACCTGTCCAGCTGTTTACTTTTTTACCCCGATAAACTAGTCGAAGTCCACCAAGAACTTTTTGAACTCAAATCCACGGGCAGGCTGCATGAATTCAGCCCACATAAGTATACTCAAAACAACGAGGACGATTTTGATGAAGACGATTTTGACGAGGATGATTTCGACGAGGATGAGGATGATTTCGACGAAGACGACTGCCAAAGCCAATGGGATGATGAAATCAATGAGGACGCAAAAGCATTCTTTGATTGGATGTTTGGCTTTATGGGCGGCGACTCTGCTCATGCGAATCACGACGACTCTGAAGTCAATATTTCAAGCACTCGAAAGCCCATCAGCGACCCAGGCCTCAAGAACTGCTATCGTGCCCTAGCTAAGCGCCTGCACCCGGATCATTCAACTCTGGACGAGGCATTGCGTGAAAAGCGTTGGCACGAAATGCAGGAGGCGTATCAGCACCATGATTTGCAGGGACTACTGCGGGTCGAAGCGATTTGCGACATGGATGAAACGGGGCTCTCAATCCAACTAGGCCTGGCCCGGCTCAACGAACTCACATACTACCATCAATCCCATCTTAAACCGATTCGACTCGCTCTGCGGGAAGCGAAACGAACGATTGCCTTCGGCTTTAGTCAGGCGAGTGCGAGCAAACAGATCAAGGCACAAGTTGCCTTTGAATTGAGCGATACATTAGATCAGCTTCACCTTCAGATCAAGCAAATGCGCCGCGATGCCGACGATATGCTGGCAGAATTCATCGACGCCCAGAACGAAGACGCATTAACCGAAGAGATCCCCGAGGATAAATCGGATGAGCGGCTCTTTTCGCCTAGCAAAAAACCGCGACCAACATCACCAAATCGAAATAAGGCACATGTTGGCAAAGTAGATCCAAGGCAAATGACCTTCTTCTAAGCAATCGCATTTGATCGACAGTCCGACCGATCCGCATAGGCACAGCCGCGCCGTAAAAACACCACACAGTTCAAGTCAGCAAGCGAATATCGACCATCAAGTCCTGCGCAATCGCTTCGAGGTTTGACCGCACTGCGCGGCGATCTACTTGCAGCCCACATGCCAAGCGGGCCCGGGCCTCAAACAACAAATCACCCGACTCCGGCGCATTCCTTATTTTCGTACTCAATGCTTCCACATTTACACCGGCTGCTGCTAATGCTTTAAACACATCACGAACGATGCCTGGATGATCACTGCCCAGCACTTCGAGTTCAAAATACTCTAGATTCTCAGACTCAACGGGGCTACCCACCGCAATCATTATATCGAGACCAGAAATAGTTTGGAGTGCCACTTCCAATTTCTGCTGCTGCGCACCCGCAACACTCACTTCCAGCAACCCGACGAAGCGCCCAGCCAAATGAACCATCCGACAGTGCTGCCAATTACCATGATGCGCTGCAATCACATCCGCCAATTGTTCCACCAATCCGGCTCGATCTTTGCCACTAATCGTCAATACCAATAACGTTTCCATCAATTACAGTTTTCTCATTCATCATACCGTGCAAGCGTCTGCTAGGCGTAGACCATGCGTGCACACTGATCACAAAAATGCGGTTCGCGGGCATTCAGTGCGGCACGTGAGACCTCATTGGAAACCCGCAAATGACATCCACCGCACTTGTGTGACTCGATCGGGGCCAGATAAGGCGCCCGTTTGACCGTTTGCTTTACCCGGTCATACTGTTCCAGATAATTTTGGTCGATCCCGACTCGAGACTCTGTAACTTGGGCTCTGGTCGCTTCCAGCGAAGCTGCCAAATTGACCTCTCGCTCCGCCAACACATCAATTTCTCGATGCTTGGCCTCAATCCGTGCCTGTATACCAGCTTGTTCAGACTCAAACAACTCTTTGCGACGATCAATCTCCAACATCAACTCAATCTCACGCTCTTCCAGCGATCCAATATCAGCCTCAGTCTGCTCGATTTGATGTGTCAGCGCCTTATACTCATCGTTCTTTTTGACCTCTGCTTGCTGAGTGCGAAAACGTAGCAAGGCAGCCTGTTTGGACTGAACGTCCACATCTAAATCCTTACGCGCAACTTCTTGGGCAATCAAGTCCTGCCGCGCCGCCTCTATGTTTGCCTGTTCCTGCGCAATGGTCGTTTCAAGCGCCTGACGCTCAAGCGGTATTCGCGCCAAATCCTGCTCAATTTTCAAAAGTGATACGTCATGGTGTTGGACGATCAGGAGTTTTTCGATTTGTGGATCAGCCATAAAATACCTTTATTAGTTCCAGTCCAAGGTAATTTTTCTGGTAATGCAACTCAAAACAGCGCACAGAAACCGCTCTATTCAGGGGACACGCATACAGAATTGACCAGGAGTACTTCAATCAACTCCACCGCAGAACTGCACCCACAAAAACCCTCACTAAATCATTGAATTATCGAGAGTTCAAATGGGTGCAGGGGCCAGATTTGAACTGGCGACCTTCAGGTTATGAGCCTGACGAGCTACCGGGCTGCTCCACCCTGCAATGAATTATTTGATTTCTACAAACAAATACGTTTGTTTGTGGAGGTTGCGGACTAAACGCTGATTCGTTGACCTTGTAAAGCGCTATTTTCATAAAAATATCATGGTTTAATCAGCAGCTTCTCAATTTGTGAGTTGTGGTCATGCATGTTTTGTTCCGGTTTAATTGCTTAATAAACGCCCGCTTTCGTGGAATTCATGGTTTTTACGCTTTTCCTTTACGACAAGATCGGTGAAAAAGAGCCCATGCCCTGGTTTGTGTATCATGCCTTGAAGCAATTATTCCCTTCGGGACGCTTCTTTTCGTTTTTCTCATTGATGTCCATCATTGGGGTGATGCTGGGCGTCTGTGTACTGGTAATCGTGCAGACGGTAATGAACGGCTTTGGTGAGGGCATCCGTTCACGTTTAGTGGAGACGCAGGGTGATATTCGGATCCGGTCGAATGAGGTGGTGTACGATTGGGAGGCACAGGCTGTGCGGCTGCAAGCACTTGACGAAGTGCTTGCAGTCGCTCCGTTCGCGGAAGGAGTGGTCATGCTGCAGCATGCAAACCGGCCGCAATTCCCGATGATTCGAGGGATTGACTCGATTGCAGAGCAGGCAGTCATCCCATTGCAAGACTTTTTGACCTATGGCAGTCTAGATGATTTTGATGATGCGGGAGTGTTTCTTGGCGAGGGGCTTGCGCGGACTCTGAAGGCCGGGCCCGGTTCAGTGGTTGAAGTATTCACCCCGTTGATGCTAGAGCGTTTGAAAGCAGATGAAGTGTTACTGCCGCGGGAGTTTACCGTGATCGGATTGTTTCGTACCGGGTCTCCTCAAGTGGATGGCAATACAATGATTTCAACCTTACGTGTGATGCAGGAGTTATATGGTCTGGAAGACGGGGTGCACGGGTTGACTTTAAAACTGCGGCCGCAAGTGGACGCTGACCTGTATTGCAGCGACTTGCAAGCGGAGGTGCTACGACCAGGGTTACGGGCGATTAGCTGGCTGGAATCAAATCGGGAATTTTTGTTTGTAATTGAGCAGGAGAAACGGGTGATTTCGTTTATCATTATTTTCATTATCCTGGTGGCGTCATTTTCGATTGCAATTGCGCTGATGATGGCAGTGCTGCGCAAGACACGTGAGATCGGCCTGCTTGTGGCAATGGGCGGGCGGCCTCATCAGGTCGCGTACAGCTTTTGTATTCAGGGTCTTGTCATTGGGACAATTGGGACAGTGGTTGGGATTGGATTGGCGGTATTGTGTTTGCACTATCGTCGGCAAATTCTATCCGCTTATGCGTGGTTAACGAATTCACAGGTTGATTTTCTGGGCCAGTATGATGTGTATGAAATTCCGGTACATTATTTGATGTCTGATTTTGTAATGGTAACTTGTTTCGCGGTGATTATCTCTACTTTGGCTGGAATCTTACCCGCGCTGCGGGCCGCTCGATTAAACCCTGCTGATGCCTTGCGTAGTGAATAATCCAGATGACATTGTACTTGAAGCGAAGCAATTGAAGAAATCGTTTCCGGGTCCGGACGGTGCCATTTCGGTGTTAAACGAGGTCAATTTTGTGCTGCGACGAGGTGAGAGTGCCAGTATTCGGGGCGAGTCTGGCAGTGGAAAATCAACCTTATTAAATGTGCTGTCCGGCTTGGAAACAGCGAATAGCGGTGAATTGTTTTGGCAACAACGCAGAGTAAGCGGGCGTTCGCTCTCATGGCTGGCAGCACAGCGGATCGGTTACATTGGATTTGTATTTCAGGCCTATTACTTGGCTCCGGAATTGAATGCGCTTGAAAATGTATTGCTGGGCGCACGAATTGCGGGGTCGCTCAATCGCCGCGTGATCGACCGGGCGGAGACTTTGCTGGCACGCGTGGGCATGGCCCACCGCCTACGGCATCATGCGAGCAAATTGTCCGGCGGAGAACGTCAGCGAGTGGCTGTCGCACGGGCCTTGATCAATGATCCACCGCTCGTGCTCGCAGACGAACCGACTGGTAATCTCGACGAAGCGACCGGCGTAGCGGTGATGGATTTGCTATTGGAACTGGTCAGCGAAGATGCAAAGAGTCTGGTATTGGTCACTCACAATCCTGAATTTGCCCAACGTACACAACGTCAATTGACCTTACACTTGGGCCGGTTCGACTGATGACAGATTGAAAGCGTTGAAAATAGCTAGTCTTTGGCGGCAAACAGTGACATACAAAATATTCTGATAATCAAAATCGTACTGGCAACTTCTCTTACAATATGGCCGAACGCACTATCCTAAGCACATATGAAAAGGCACTCGCCTTGAATCTCGATCCCAGCCAATATGGCGTCTTTGCCGAGATTGGTGCGGGACAGGAAACAGCCAATTGGTTCTTTCGGGTCTCTGCCAGTGCCGGGACCGTGGCAAAGTCAATTTCGGCCTATGATATGACAATGAGTGATGCCCTATATGGTAAGACTTCGCGCTATGTATCGCAGGCACGCCTACATGCCATGCTCGAATACGAGTACGATCTATTGCAACAACGTCTCGGGCCGTCGCGTGGAACAACGACAACTTTTTTCTCGTTTTGCAACACCGTCCGTGCTCGCGGCTATCAAGATACAGGTGAATGTCATGGTTGGTTGGGAGTACGCTTACAATTGAAGCCGCATGGAGCACCCTGCGAAATTGTATTGCATCTACGCCTGCTGGATGAAACCAATCCAGATCAAATGGATGCCCTGGGCAAGGTCGGGGTGAATTTAATCCATGCCGCGTTTAATTATCGCGACAGTTTACAGGATTTCGTCGAATCTTTAGCCGATGGTCTTGCCTATGGGCGGGTGGAAGTGGACATGTTGCGCTTTAGTGGTGAGGATTTTCGCTATGTGGACAATCGACTCTGTGCGCTTCAACTCGTGCAAAGTGGCCTCACTGATGCTGCCATGTTTAACCAAGACGGCGAAGTGGTACCGGCAGCAGACACCCTGTACAAGCGTCCCATTTTGCTGCTGCGTGGTAGTTTTAAGCCGGTCTTGAAGTTGCATTTGGATATGATTCGGCAGGCGCGGGTGGTGTTCTCAAATGTGATGACTGAGGAACAGCAAACACGTGCAATCGAAGTATGCGAGATCAGCATGAATAATGTATTGCGCGATGGAGTGGTCGATCATGCGGATTTCATTGATCGTGCCGACGCGCTACAGGCCCTCAGGCAAACGGTGTTGATTTCGCGCAGCGCCGAGTTTCATCGGATTGCGACGTATTTGAGCCGATATACGGTGGAGCCGATTGCAATTATTCTCAGCATTGGACTGCTCAATGAGTTGTTTAAACCGAAATGGTCGGTAAATCTAGCCGGTGGTATTCTGGAATCCTTCGGACGCTTGTTTAAACACCGAGTGCAGCTATTCGTGTATCCATGGTACAATTCGAAACATATGGAATTGGTCACAGCTGAAAATTTCAAGGCGCCGGAAAACTGGCAATTGTTTTATCAACACCTGATACAGAATAAGCGTATATTGCCAATTGATGCTGGGGATCCCCGCTTACTTGCAATGACCGGTCGTAAAATATTAAAGTTGATTGAGGCCGGCGGAACCGAGTGGGAGCCATGGGTACCGCAACAGACCCATCAACTGGTGCGGCGCATGCAGTCTGACAACTAATTCAAGCCAAGCGTGCACCCCCATCAAAGTTGAACGATCTGGTGATCGAAATGCTTGAACTCTGGAAATTGACCGGTACAACACAAGCATGGCCATCATCTGGAGTCAAACGATTGAATCCAATCACTATGAAGTGCGTTCTGCCGGAGCGACCGTGCGTTTGTACCGTAACGGGGTGAACCATTCGCAGTGGAATCCGAATCGACCCTTGTCTGGTTGTATCTGGGATTTGATTGCATTGCCGGCCTTGTATCAACCAGCGGGAAGTATCGAAACTGTATTGATGCTGGGCTTCGGTGCCGGAACGGTGGCCCGCAAACTGCGCGAATTGCTGGCTCCCAAGCGAATTGTGGGGATTGAGCGGGATACCATTCATCTGAGCATCGCCGATGGATTTTTTGACTGCACCGAGGGCTGTGAATTAGTGGCCGCAGATGCAGTTGAGTGGGTCCGTGAGGAAGCTGCGGAGCCTGAGGCCGCCCAATTTGATCTGATTATCGATGACCTCTATGCAGAGGAAGCAGGCATGGCGGTGCGTTGTGCCCCGCTGGACCTGGCATGGTGTCGACAGTTGGCCAACTTACTCAAGCCAGGCGGCATGCTAGTGTTCAATTTAATCGAGCCATGCAAGGTGTCACATTTACCACCGCTAACTGATTCAACCCTGCGCAAGCAGTTCCCGCATGCAAAAATCTTTCGGATGCAGGGCTATGAAAACAGAATTGCAGCATTTAGTTATCATCCCTTTACAACAGAACTATTTAAGCGACGGTTGAATGCTATTTGCCGACGCTATCCACGTTGCCGAGGAGTGCACAAACGCTACCGCTCGTTGACCCCCAGACCTCAATAAATTCCTGCCGATTGGCGCTTAATCACTTATGAAATACCCGCTCACGATTCTTTCGCTCTTAACCATCTTAGTGTTTACAGGGTGTAAAAGCGCATCGGTCTCGTTGCAAGCCCTTGGGTCGACAAGTCATGCAAATTGGCAGGGAAACCGGACTTATCAGGTGCTAGTAGTGGGCTATGCATATGATACCAATAAGCGTATTGCGTTTGAGAATGAAATGGTGCATTCCTTGCGTCGTGTCGGCATCAATGCATCTCCATCACATGAGGTCTATCCTTTACTCCGCATGATACATACGCAGTCATTATCGACCTATTTAAACAACGGCACCGATAAGGCCGTTCTATTTGCACATGCCATTGCAGTCACTCAGCAGGCTTACAATATGGTAGATCCAATTAATGTGGATCTCCGTATGTTTGGGTCAAATCATAAAGATTGGCAGATTAAAGTCGGCGCGATTGTCGAAGCCGCGCTGTATGTAAATGATATGCCGCATTCGGTCTGGCTGAATCGTATGAAGCTCCAATCAACTCTAGACGATGCCCCAGCGACCGACAGTATTCAAGCGTATGTAAGTGCATTGATGACTTCGCTGCGTCAGCAGACTGTTTTGAGCCGCCTAAAATAGAGTAGATCGTACTCCCCAAAACAATTGCTGCGTTTCAATTACAACTATTTGCTTGAATCGTAGATCATTCTAAATACCCAATGATTTTATCCCTGATCAAGCGTTGTTTGTCCAGTGAAAGCGCTTGGTACTGGTACGCGTAATTCCAATCATATCCCCAATGATATCAGTTGTCGAACTGTTGTCTTTCTGCTCGACTCAACCCAAGCAGTGACTATCACCCTAGGCATGTGCGCTCAGATATTAACCATTGCGAATCAAAAAGGCGGTGTCGGTAAAACGACAACGGCGATCAATCTTAGCTATGCCTTGGCAGCTCAAGGGATTCGCACCGTATTGGTGGATCTGGATCCGCAGGCAAACGCAACCAGTGGGCTTGGTTTGGAAAAACTGGAAGGGAGTAGTTTATATGGCCCCTTATGCGGTGAAGGCACTGCCCTGGAAAAGATCCAACCGGTTGGTGCCAGTGATTGTTTATTTATGATTCCTTCTGAGGTCGATATGGCAGCGATTGAGATCGAACTGATTCAGCGCGATGATTATTTGCTGCAGTTGCGCAAGTGTTTGACGCCACTGCGTGCATCGGGAGCGTATGACGCCATCATTTTGGACTGTCCACCGGCACTAGGAATGCTTTCAATGAACAGTTTGGCAGCAGCGGATTATTTATTGATTGCGTTGCAGTGTGAATATCTAGCGATGGAAGGACTGGGGCAGATATTGAAAGTGGTGGATAAATTGCACGCAGCAGAAGTGAATCCAGATCTGGCACTTGGCGGTATTTTGATGACTATGTTCGACCAACGCACTAATCTCGCCCATCAGGTGGTTGGTGAAGTCCGTAATCATTTCGATGAAAAGGTGTTTCGCGCCATGATCCCGCGTTCTATCCGGTTGAGTGAAGCGCCCAGTTTTGGACAGTCTATTTTCGAATACGATCCCGACAGTAGCGGTGCCAATGCCTATCGTTACTTGGCCGAAGAGGTCATTGAACGTTTCAGACTTGGTAAATAGTATCCAGACAATAGCGACATTAGGCGCACTTGAGGATTTGTCATGGAAGCATCCGAATCGTCACGCAGTATGTCTTCGCTGAATGATTTTTGCGATTATCTCACATTGGAGCGTCGGCTCTCCGCCTATACCGTGCGCAATTATCGTAGTGCCATTGAGCATTTCATCACATGGATGGCGAATCAGGGGCCATGGCAGGGGGATTTTGCCAATGTGCGTGCTCGAGATGTGCGCTCGTATTTAGTCGATCAAGGACGACGTTTGGCCCGCCGTACAGTACATAACCATGTCTCTGGACTGCGGGCGTTTTATAGCTACCTGCGCCAGCAGGGACAGGTGGAAGCCAACCCATTTATTGGACTCACCCTGCCCAAATTGAGTCGGGCCTTGCCGAAATTCCTGACCGAGTCACAAATGCGGGTGCTGTTGGACGCGCCTGTCATGCTCTGGAAGGATGGTAAACTCGGTGAATTTGAGGCTTTTCGGGATGCCTTAATTCTAGAGTTTCTGTATGGAGGGGGCTTGCGTGTGAGCGAACTTTGCAACTTGAACCACAGTCAGATTGATTTGCAACAGGGCCTTGCCCGTGTTCTGGGAAAGGGCAACAAGGAGCGGCTGTGCCCACTTGGAGCAGTCGCGATGAATTGCCTGAATGCATTTACTAAGCGCTTCAATCTGTCGGTCGATTTAGAGACTCCGGTCATTTGTCAACGCAATGGTCGCCGCATGCATGCGCGTCAAGTGCAGCAACTGCTCAAGATCCACCTTGCGGCGGCACAACTACCAGCGGATATGACACCACACAAACTGCGACACTCCTTTGCGACACACTTGTTAGACAATGGCGCAGACTTACGCGTGGTTCAGGAACTGCTAGGACACGCCAACTTATCGACGACCCAAATATATACACACGTTTCACTAAATCGCCTTAAACAGGCACATCAACAAGCGCACCCGCGGGCTTGAAGTCATTGGCCCGGGCGAGCACAGGCTGGCCTGAGCAGACGCCATAATCGCCTCGGACAACAATCGTGCCCTGCGCCGCCTGCCGGAGCTATTGAGCTTCAAAGGCAAAAGCTATCGCATGAAAGAAGCAGCAGCACAATGATTGCCTCCTCCTGAACGTGGGGGCTCCTTGCCGCCCTCCATACCCCAGCGAGGGCTAACAAAATCTCAAGCAGACCCGCATAAAGTTCTCGACAAAACCTAAACCGAACATCAATAGAATGGGCATCTTCGAGTGGTGTATTTTAACCTGCGAAATGACATTATAAGTACAGATGCAACAGAACCGTCGCCCCAACCACTTTATTACATAGCTACTAATTTTACTGCCAGGTATGACTGTGATGTCCACAGATGACAACTCAACAAATACAAAGCTTGCGCTCATAGCTGCCTGCACTAAAGGCCGCCCCATCATTCTTAAAGCCTGCCTGGAAATCTTGGCAGCTCAGCAAATCGTAAATGGCTGTGAACTGAAGATATTGATTGTTGAAAATGACAACGAAGAAAAATCCAAATACGCTGTAGATGAAGCAAAAAAAAATAGTCCTTATGAAATTTTGTATGTGTTACATAAAACGCCAGGCATACCTAACGCCAGAAATGTAGCTATAAATAAAGCAATTGACATAGATGCAGACTACCTTTTGTTTTTAGATGATGATGAAGAGGCAGATCCTTCTTGGGCTTCAAGGTTGATAAAAGCTGCACACTATTATGATGCTGATTGCATTCAAGGAAAGGTAATTTACCAATATCCCACAAGTGAACTCTGGGTAAATACCATTATTGCGGATAAAAACAAAACCACTAGGCCAGAAGGAAAGGTTTTGAGAACCGCAGCAACAAACAACGTGCTTATTAGTAAAAATGTCTTTTCCAACTTTCACTTTGATCAAAATATGCAATACACAGGTGGAAGTGACACAGATTTTTTTCGCAGGGCATCTAAAAAAGGGCATCGCATTACTTATACACATAAAGCTATCGTCCGGGAAACTGTCACACACAGAAGGTGTTCTCTGTCTTGGCAATTCCAGCGAGAAGCTAGAAATAAAGCCATATCAGTTTATGTGGACAACAAACTACTTGGTTCAGCAAGAACAATAACAAAACACACACGCCGTTCAATTTTTGAGCTGTTAAAAGGTCTTGTTTTTTTAATAATCTGCCTGCCTTTCTTCTTACTAAGTAAGGAAAAAGGTAAAAGTAACTTATTTATTGCCACAAAATTTTTCGCCGCCTCTTTTGGGAGATCGGAAGAGCGTCGTGT
>CAXQRK010000130.1:0-24569 GCA_964226535.1 Polaribacter sp. | reverse complement strand
GTGCTCTTCCGATCTGCATCAAGCATTGATTCTGAAGATACAACTGCATATTTCTAGTTGTATTAGTATGGATCTAGATCATCCATCACCTTACGAATGAGAGCCCGCGCCAAAGTTCAAGAAACCCCGCCCCAAGGCCAGCTTTTTCCGCCACCTGAGCGCAAGCCCAAGCGTCATTTAAGCTTAAAGGCTGCGGTCGCTGTCGCAACCAAAACCGAAGGCCACAGTGCATTTAAGCCTTTGATGAATCCCATCAAGGATTTTTCCTCAACGCATTCCAGTTCGCCGCAAGAAATTGAAAAGCACTTGCTTGAGCTACAAGCCGATATCATTAATCGCGAAGAGTTGCTCGATCAAAAAGAGAAACAATGCAAGGCTCGCGAGCTTGAGTTAAACGAACAAGAAGCGTTGCTGGAAGCACGTAGACAAATCATTGAATCTGACGCCAATCATTTGAATGAATCGTTGATCTCCGATGACGCGCAAGATGCGCTGCAAGCACTAAAAAATACATTAGATGCTCAGGAAGCTTCACTCAAGGAAGCACGCGAGATATTGCACGAGCGCGAAGCATACATTGAACAATGTGAAAATATGCTGGTTGAACAATCCATTGCTTTGACGGAACGCGAAGCACGGGTGGAACAACAAGAAGAAGACTTTCGCAATAGTCTGGCAAAAAGCCCTGCTGGATCCGAACAATCTGCAGGCCGATCCCTGCCAGAAAGTGCCCAACTTAACGTAAGCGAGGACGTTTGATGGTCGGTTGAATCGTCGGTAAATAAGGGGCTTCAAATGCGGTTTGAAAGTCGTAGCCGTGATCAAAGTCTTCAGGGCTGTCTTGGTCGGTTTTTCCGAGCACTTGGCAAGCGACTAAATTAAATACGATATTACCAAAATCACGACAATTGGCGATTCCCCAGTACTCTAACACGGACCGTGCCATCGGACCGTATTGCTCCAGAGCGAATAAACGAATCCCTTCAAGCAACTGCTGTCCACTTAGATGGTTGGACGGATTTAATTCACCGCGCTTGCCCATTTTTTTTATGGTAAAATCGAGCGCCTGTCTCAGGAAATAATATGCTCCCCGGGCATAACGTGGATCATCTTTACAGATGGTGTGAATGACTTCACTGAAATTTCGATTTGGATCGTTCACTTAGTTTCAATCAAACTTGGATCGTATCAAAGGTCAATCATTGGAATCGGCTAAGTCATCCAAATCTTGTAATTTAAAATTAAATATCGGGAGTAATGCAATCAGTCCGATACAAGTGAGCCCCAAAATGGCAAATCCGGTTACATCATGCACACTGCCGATATCGCCGATAAGTGGCAATGTCCAATGCGCATCAATTGCCTGTGACCCGTATTGATAGGCCCAAAACGTCAAAAACAAACTGCGCAGCAGATTCGTCAGCACTGCAAAGCTCATGGCAGCTGCGACTAGCAGTACTTTTTTCCAAAAACGATTCAAACACACGGCAGCCAAAAACGAGCCTGCAAATAAACAAGCCGTTAGTGAGCGAATGCCCGAACAGGCCTCTTCAACGCCGACTTCACCTTCCGGCAAAATCAAAATGTTGCCTCGGCGCTCTAATTCGTAGCCTATAATATCAAAAATGTTAAATACTACAATAGTCACCTTGTTGAGCAAGAACACTCGAATAGGTTGCTCTATCGCAGATACCATCGGTGCCGATATCAGCCAAATTAAGGCTGGAAAGAGAAACAGCCCGGTCACCGTCAAACGTTCCATCAATACCATTGGCGGATCATCTGTCGGTTGCTTCGTCATTATAAAGACCGCACTGAGTAGCAGACCGGCAAAGCCTACAGCAATTACTAATGAAGCAAAATTTTCCGGTCCAGCGATGGATCGCAACAATGCTCCGACTGCAAACAGCCCCAATCCCGCTAAAAAGAGCGCATATGCGATCCACTCAAATAATTGTGTGCATAGTCGATTCGATGCGGGCACTGCACTGCCAGGTTCGACCCCATTTTTAGGCACCAATCGCTTGCCAATCTCCGACCATCGCTCATAGATTACATAAGCCGCAAACAGCGGCACCAAATAACCGAAACTATAGTCCTCTCGTGTGCTCCACCAATAGAACTGATCCCAAATCATATAGAGCGCAAAGCCGAGCAGGGTGCTAAGGGCTACGATTTGCTCGCGGGCTAGCATTTTAAAACTAAAGGCCTGGTCTGAAGCATTCACGGTTAGAGATAAGGAATGTAAAATTGAGCGTTTAAAAGATTGATTTAATGCAAGTCCCAGGGCGAAAATGCAACCTTCAAAAGTGCCAAAAAACTTTCGGAATTCGTTGTAAAATCGGCTCAAATAAAGCATCGACGCGGACCAACAAGGTCTATAGGGTGGGCACTTTATTTGTTATGGTTGATACCGTTTCCGATCATTCATCTGCGCAACTGCCCCCATCCATGGAGCGTTTGCACGCCTATTGGCGGATGCCTTATATCCTTGCGCCCAAAAATCCGGCCAAGGGCGATAATCCGTTCACACAGATCCACCAAAGTGGTGACGATAGAAAGGAATATATCCTCTACAGAGGACAGTGGAACTACATCGTGATGAATCGCTATCCCTACAATGCCGGTCATTTGCTCGTACTTCCTTTTCGTGAAGTCGGTGAGCTTGACGCACTCAGACCGCAGGAACGCCATGAGTTAATTGATCTAATCATGAAGGCGCAGCAAATCTTGACGCGCGCGTTGCAGCCGAGTGGCTTTAATACCGGCTTCAATTTTGGTAAGGCGGCAGGAGCGGGCATTCCCTGCCATTTGCACTGCCACGTCGTGCCCCGTTGGGAGGGAGACACCAATTTCATGCCCGTGATCGCGAACACACGCGTACTACCGGAGTCAATGGATGCAATGTGGGAGCGCCTGCATGCCTGTGTTCCAGACCGAGTGTGAGCATTTTAAAGTCACACGCACCCGATTGAGCATCCGATTGAGCATAATTTTTAGTATCCGATTCCATTTTTTGTGTCGACCGAAACTATACATTTTTCCAGCGCACGTCAGCTTAGTCGGCTGTATGCAAATGATACGCGTAACCTTGAAGAGGCAGAACGCATGTTGGATGTCGTGCTTGCGAGCCGCGACGATTGGGTCCGCATTGAAGGCGCTGCCGAAAAGATTACCCAGGTTCAAGCTCTGTTTCGTGCCCTAGACGCAGCATCCCAGCAAGGCATTCGCATTCAAACGGCCGATTTTCACCATACCCTGCGCTGTATTGCCGAGGGCAAATCCGAAGAATTGCAGGAAATCTACAGCGAACCATTCGTTATCAAGCTCAACCGGCTGAGCATTATCGCCAAAACACTGAATCAGAAGCGTTATTTGCAATCGATTGACCGTAATACCATTACCTTTGGCATCGGTCCGGCGGGCACGGGTAAAACCTACCTTGCGATGGCGATGGCGCTCAAAGCACTCCTTGCTGGGGATGTTGAGCGCATCCTCCTGACTCGTCCCGCAGTGGAAGCGGGTGAAGCGCTAGGCTTCCTGCCTGGCGAACTTCAGGAAAAAATTTTACCCTACCTGACGCCACTATATGATGCCATGAATGACATGATGGGCAAAGCACACACTGCACAAATGATCGAACAAGGCATCGTGGAAATTGCGCCGCTGGCGTATATGCGAGGCCGCACACTCGCCAATGCCTTCGTGGTGCTTGATGAAGCGCAAAACACCACTCATGAACAAATGATGATGTTTCTCACTCGTCTGGGCGACGGTAGTCGCATGATCATCACCGGTGACATTACCCAAATCGATTTGCCGAAGTCGAAGCAATCCGGGCTGAAAGAAGCGACCCGTATACTCAAAGAGATTAAAGATCTACAACTTTTTTACTTTAATGGACAGGATGTAGTCCGACACCCCCTCGTTCAAGATATTATTAACGCCTACGCCCGTCATGCGGAATAAGTATCTTGGATTACGTATAGGATTCTCAAATCTATGCTTAAACACAAATAATTTGTGATTGGTTGACTGATAAACCGCTCTGCTGAACACGCTCATGGCCTCATTTTTTCAAAAAACTGCTGCACGCAAGGCAAAGGATCGACATGTTCCGGCAAAAAAAGAACATGGCAAACGAAGAGCCAATGACACTGGCCGCTCGCGTTTATTTGAAACCAGCCACATCATTGAGCTCGCAGCGTTTCTGCTATTTGCGGTGTTGGTGGTGGTTATTTGCTTTCTCGGTCAAACACCGCAGGGACCACAAGTTATCCGGAATCAACTGGCCTCAAAACGTATTGTTGCAGAATTTGCCTTCCAATATAATAGTCAGGTGCTGCTTGAAAAACAGGTGGAGGCGGTGCGTGCGCAAGTGCCGCCGGTATTTAAACGTACCTTTCAGCCTTATGAAACCTTTCGTCAACTGATCAACGATCTGAATACCGAGATCGCAAAGACTTTAATTCAGCATGAAGCAGTAGGGGATGTCAGCGTCACCGTCGCACTTGAGGCGGCTGCCAAAGCCTTTATTGCACGGACTGGTTGGCCGATCGAGCCCGAAACAATCGCTCAATTTACAGCGCAAACCAATCCTAAAGAACGCTCCAGTTTAACCAATGATGCCCTAGGCGTTCTCAAATCTCTTTATGAAGACGGCATTTACTCCAACCCTGAAGTGGCTGCCGAATCGCCCCAGGTGACGGTGATTCAACTTGTCGATGAAGCCGGACGCTACAACCTTCCCTCGGCACGCTCGCATACGGATGCACTGGTGGTCTTGCGTGTTCGCCTGGATGCGTTATCAAGTAATCGGGCCATTGCACGCTCACTTTTTCAACTCTTCCGTAGCGGTCTGCAGCCGAATTTGCTGTATAGCGCATCAAGCACGAATCAAGCGATTGAACGAGCCATTCTTGAGATTCCGTTGCCGACCCGCTCATTTAAACAAGGGGACACCTTGATCGAGCCTGGAGCGATTGTTACCGAACTTGACATCGAGCGATTGAATGCCTACCGCGCTGCCGCACGGGCAAGCGGCGGCAACCCTCTGATTTTCAATCCACTATTTATTCAGCGCGTCATGCTGACACTGATGCTACTGGTTGCCGTAATGGTATGTGTCAAGCAGGGCGTAGGTAAGCTACACCAGTGTAAGCACACGATCGCTATCACTGCAGTCAGTATATTGCTCAATCTAGTGATTATCCGACTGATTATGGAAATCGGCAACATGGCTTTGCTGAATCATCGGCCTTCGCTGAGTATGCTGCCTTATGTTGCGCCCTACGCCTTGGCACCAATGATTGTAGCGGTGCTTGCGGGTATTACCCCAGCAGTTATCGCTGCCTTGATCATCGCTGTGCTGTTCGGCATCATTCAAGATAATTCGATTGCATTTCTCTTGATTGCATTGCTTTCCGGTATCGTTGGCAGCTTTATTTCAGAACATGTTCGCAAGCGGGCCATGCTTGTCCGCGCGGGCCTGATGGCCGGAAGTACCGCTGCTATCACCGGCATGGTAATTGGCCTGATCGACAACCTGTCGATCGGACTGGTCAGCCAACAGGCTCTGATCGCATTGATCGTCGGCATTCTGTCCGGGGTACTCGCCGTGGGCCTGCTACCCATTTTTGAACAACTCTTTAAGATAACGACCCAGATCACCCTGCTTGAACTGACCGACTTCAAGCATCCACTGCTCAATCGTTTACAAATTGAAGCACCGGGCACCTATCATCATAGCTTGATGGTCGCCAACCTTTCGGAAAATGCTGCTGCTGCGATTGGGGCCAATCCCTTGTTGTGTCGGGTCTGTTGCCTGTTTCACGACATCGGTAAACTGGTGAAGCCAGAATATTTTGCTGAAAATCAAAGAGGTGGTGTCAATCCTCATGAAGAAAAAACCCCCTCCATAAGTGCTCTGGTGATTAAAGCGCATGTCAAAGAAGGCGTCGAACTCGCTCGTAAATACCGCTTGCCTCGTGTTATTGTCGACGTCATTCGCCAACATCATGGGACTGGATTGATCCAATATTTCTACTATCAAGCGCAACAAGCGCATAACAAACAAATTCAGTTGCCCTTCGCCGACAAATCAGCAAAGCCAGCCGAAGAAAAGAAAGTCGATGAAAGCACGTACCGCTACGATGGACCACGTCCGGCCTTTAAAGAAAGTGCGATTATTTTCTTTGCCGATGGTGTTGAAGCTGCCAGTCGCAGTTTAAAAAAGGTCTCTCAACCAGCGATTGAAGAACTGATCGACAATATGTTCAAGAGTCGTATTGAAGACGGGCAACTCGATGAGTGCCCGCTGACTTTCAAAGAGTTACACGATATTCGTAGTAGCTTTACCTATACACTGTTGAACATGCTACACTCGCGTGTGGAGTATCCGAAAGAGCATAAAGATCAAACGAGTACCCAAACCGCACCTGCAAAAGCCCCTCAAGGTCACCATGCTTCCGCTCCAACTGGCAGTCAGCAACCGATATAAGCAACTCGCCGACCCGGTTGCCGAGACCCACAAGGTATTCGGCGCACTGCAGGCATGTGGCGTTTTTCCGATATCAGCCGGCGAATTATCCATTGCTTTTGTCACTGATGCGGTGATTCGTCAAGTCCATCAGGATTTTATGGGGATTCCTACCGCAACCGACGTAATTACCTTTCCCGCCGATGTGGCCATGGGCTCGGCCGGCGAGATTATTGTGTCGGTCGATCAGGCCCGCAGTCGAGCGGATGAGTGGAGTGTATCCTTCAGTCATGAACTCAGTCTGTATCTTGTGCATGGCTGGCTACATTTGGCTGGCTACGATGATCGCACCCCTGCCGATCAACTGGCGATGCGCCGTGCAGAAGCGCAAGCATTCGGCGTGCTTGACCAGGCCTGCGTCGGGCATCACTTCCAACTCAACGTTGCCGACTAAATCGTGTCTGCGGGACTACGCGTATTTTTCCCTGGTCTCTGCAACGGTCCCACCGTATTTTTATGTGAGTCTCTGATTAAAGATAATTTGGGTTTCATCGGCAGTTTCGAGCGATGCCCTTTGACTAAGTTCTGGCCATCAAAAATCAGTGTAAAATAAAAGTACCGTGCCTTTGTTGCACGTGTGTAAACAAATGTTTCGCCAAATGCGCAGCGCTTAGTTAGCAGAGTGGGCTATATGCATGCGATCGATCATTTAATTCAAACAGTGGCGGCTCTGCGTGAGCCGGAAACCGGTTGTCCTTGGGATCTCGAACAAACCCATCAATCATTGGCAGAATGCCTGATTGATGAGTGCTGCGAGTTGTTGCAGACGATTGATCGGCTGGATCTAGACCACATGCAAGAGGAGCTTGGGGATGTGTTGCTGCAGGTGGTGATGCATGCACAGATGGCGCAGGAGGCGGGTCATTTTGATTTTGATGAGATCTGCGCGATCGTGAATGAAAAATTAATTCGCCGCCATCCGCATGTATTCAATGGGGAGTCGCTCGATTCGTCGGACGCAGTGTTGGCGCAGTGGGATCAGATCAAAGCGGGTGAGCACAAGCGTGGCCCCAAGCAACAGGGGCGGTTCAAAGATCTGCCTAGGCAGTTGCCTGCGTTGATGTTTGCCGTCGATGTATTTAAGCAGGTACAGAAATTGCAACTGGCTGCCGCGGCCGAAGTGAATGTGGCTGCAATTGAGCGGCTTGGTGAGAGCTTAGATGAAGCGACTGCGGGCAGGCATTTGTTTGAACTGGCTGCAGCTTGCCGCAGCCAGGGAATTGATCCAGAATCGGCGCTGCGGCGTCACACACAGACGATGGTGGATCGGTTGGAACAGGCCTGAGCCAATAAATGCAGCCCAGATATCTCTATGAAAGTGGTGGCGAGTACCCATTTATCCATTCTGGTGGGCGGACAGGCCGTGCCTATCACTGTTCGCCGACGCAGGAAAACAGGTTATTTACGGCTTCGCTTGAACTCCCGCAACGAGGCGGTGGTTTCGGCACCGTGGCATTGTTCGGATCGGGCAGTGCTGCAGTTTGTGGATCAGCACCGGGCATGGTTGGCGCAGCAGTTGGCGGGCCTGCCTCAGTTGCGGACCTTGGACGATTGGTTGGCTGCGCATCCACAGCTTTCGGCTGGCGGGGATTGCTTTGCGGTGCGCGTGGAATCCAGTGCTCGTATGTATGCGGATTATGTGTTTGAGCAGGGTGGGGCTGTCATTGTGCTACGCTTACCAGAGGCATGTGCATGTGTGGATGCGGCGCTCATACGCTTGGTTCGGCGCTTTGCGAAAGATGTCTTGACCTGCCGGCTCGCATATCATGCCAAGCGTCTTAACCTGAGCGCTCCGGGATTGAGTGTGCGTGATCAGGCCACTCGTTGGGGCTCGTGCTCCACTCGCGGGGCGATCTCCTTGAACTGGCGTCTGGTCCTGATCCCACCGGAACTGCAGGACTCGATAATGCTGCACGAATTGGCGCATTTGACGGAAATGAATCACTCTAGCCGCTTTTGGGATTTGCTCGATCAATATGATCCGAATCGTCGCGCCCATGCGGCAGCGTTAAATGCAATTACCGCTGAAGTCATGCGGGTAGGGCGCGAATCATCTGACCGGCAAGCCTAGAGAGACTTGGGCGCCACTATAAAGCGTACACCAATCATGTTGTAATCCGCGTGGGTTCCGGGACTGAAGCTGGCCGCTGGTGGTGGATTCAGCATGCGCCCGGTGACGATTACCGGTATTTCCACGGTTTGATAGTCCTGGCAGCTGAGGCGGACGGTGTAGGCTCCATCGCGTAGAGTGCCAATCGGTACCAAATTGCGACCCAGGGCGAGATGGTCGACGGCATGTGCGATGCTGCCGTCGGCAGCAATAAATTCAATGCGGGCGCCGGGACCGGTTTTGCTGTATTGGGTGAATTCGACCAGATGCTCGTTGGCATAGCGAATCCCAACGTGTACAATGCCGGGTGTTTTTTCGGTCGCTTTGGGCCCGAGATAAATAAACAGACTGCCGACGATTGCGGTGAGTATCAAGAGGCCAATGGCGATATACATCCCTTTGATGCTGCGCGGTTCATGGATGGATGATTGCTGGATCATAGTCGTTTGGTGATAAGGGGGATTGTCATGCTGATAAAGCTGTAAATACGATTTGCTTGATATGTGCTTGGGAGTGTCTTGGGGAATGAATTAAAATTGCTGGCAAAAAACGATTGCCATTCGATTTGAGCACACTTTTAACAGATCGTTTTAATTCTAATAAATGGCAAAAATGACTACCCGCAAAGGATTTTTTAAACAGGCAGGCCTGGCAATTGCTGGGGCGCTTGCGTTGACTCGGAGCGGCAGCGCTGAATCAAGCGTTGTACCGGCGCAGGCGACTGCAGTACAGGCATCGCGGGGACTATCTCGCATTCGACCGGCCAGGGGGGCTGTACAGCGCAAGCGCGTTTGATTGTGATCTTGAACGCTTTTGTATAGGAACAAGTCATGGCGAATGTATTTCCTCGGTGGGTCAACACGATCCCGGTTAAAGTAATCGTAGCACTGGTGCTAACCGGCGGTGCCATCACTCTGGGAGTGAGTTATTATTTTACGCCCAAATATACCCGTGTGGGCTATGCGCCGACGCAGCCGGTCGCATTCAGTCATGCATTGCATGTGGGGCAATTGGAGTTAGACTGTCGTTATTGCCACACTTTTGTAGATCGTTCCGAGCATTCCAATGTGCCTGGGGCGAATGTTTGCATGAGCTGTCATAGCATGGTGCGCAAGGATGATCCGATGCTTGCGCCGGTGCGTGAAAGCTATGAATCGGGCGCGCCGATCCCCTGGGTGCGTGTTCACAAGACTCCCGACTATGTTTATTTTAATCACGCCGTACACGTGAATCGTGGGATTAGCTGCGTAGAGTGTCATGGGCGTGTCGATGAAATGGAGGTGGTCGAACATGCAAAGTCCTTTAGTATGCGTTTTTGTCTGGACTGTCATCGCAATCCTGAAGATAGCATTCGTCCGCTCGAACAAGTATATCAACTGGATTGGGAGCGTCCGACCGGCCCTGAGGCGGAAGCCGAATTCGAAGGTCTGATACATGACTGGAAAATCAATCCACCACAAAGCTGCTCTGGCTGTCACCGTTAATCGACATTGTTTAGATAATGAAAAATTCTGAATTCTCAGGTCCACGTTACTGGAAAAGCCTCGACGATCTGGCGCAAACACCGGCCTTTAAAGATTGGATCGAGCGCGAATTTCCAAGCGGTGCCAGTGATCTGGAAGGGGTCAATCGGCGTCATTTCATGAAGATCATGGCTGCCTCTTTTGGCCTGGCTGGTCTGGGCATGGCCGGTTGTCGTCGTCCAGAACAGACCATTCTTCCATATGCGAAGCAACCCGAGAATGTGATTCCGGGTGTGCCGGTTTATTACAGCTCTTCGATGCCCGGTGTGCGCGATAATATACCGCTTATCGTCGAAACACATACCGGTCGTCCGACTAAGATTGAGGGCAATCCCAGCTTTAAGCCTTACGGCGGTGCCACTACTGCTTACACACAGGCGAGCATTTTGGATCTGTACGATCCAGATCGTGCCACTAAGAGCACTGAGGGGCGCAGCGTGCGCTCCCCTGCGCTGGTTCGCGATCGCCTCGAAGCGATCCGTCAGGCGCATTTAGCGGATCAGGGCAAGGGCCTGGTCTGTGTGGCGGAACCAAGCACCTCGCCGAGTCGTTTGGCGCTAGTACAACAGCTCAAGCAGGCTTTTCCACAGGCGACCTGGACCGAATATGCCCCGATTGATCTACGCAGTTCCGAGCAGGCCGCACAGGCGGTCTTTGGCCGATCGTTACGGGGATTGCCCGAATTTAGTCAAGCACAGCGTATCCTTGCACTCGATGCCGATTTTTTGATGAATGCAGACGGCTCCTTGGGTTGGGCGCGTGCATTTAGCCAAACGCGCAAGGTCAAGGATTCCGACGATGCAGATCAGATGAGTCGCCTGTATTCAGTCGAAAGCACGCTCACCTCAACCGGTTCCATGGCCGATCACCGTCTGCGGCTTAGTTCTAGCGAAATGGGGGCATTCATTGCTCAGGTCGGTGCCGCCATTCTTAGGCAAAAGCGAGTGGATGGTCCCCTGGCAGCGCAACTGGCGACAATCGGCTCCTCGCTACAGGTAGATGCGCAATGGGTAAACGCCTGTGCGAGCGATTTAGTTCAGCATGCCGGCCACTCGATCATTATTGCCGGCGAGCATTTGCCAGTGTCGGTGCATGCGATCGTGATTGCACTGAACGCCGCACTGGCGGCTCCGCTTCGCTATGTTGAGGTGCCTGCTACAGTGCCGGGCATCGATGCGGCAGCCGCTCGCTTGCATGCAGGCGACGTGCAGACATTGTTCATCCTCGGCGGTAATCCGGTCTATGATGCGCCGATGAACTTGAACTGGTCAGCTGCCCAAGCAAAGGCGGCGCAGAGCATCTATCTGGGTGGCTCGAGCAACGAGACTGCCATGGCGGCCGATCTGTTTATCGCACGCTCTCACTATCTGGAGTCCTGGGGGGATGGGCGCACCTTTGACGGCACACTGGTGCCCGTGCAACCGATGATTGAGCCACTGTTTGATACCTTCAACGACTTGGAGGTACTGGCTCGCCTTGCCGGTGCCTCGACCACCGATGGCTACTCCATTGTGCAAGCGACCTTTGCCGCTCAGGGGGGGCGTGACTTTAATAAATTTCTTAGCGATGGCCTGCTTCAAGAGTCGGCCTATCCGACAGCTACGACTCAAGTCGATAGCGCCAGGGTCGTTGCTGCCATTCAGACTGAAGCCTTGCGTGCGCACACATTGAGTGTCGAGCAACTAGAGGTACGCTTCACGCCGAGTTCCCACGCCTACGATGGGCGCTATGCCAACAATGGGTGGATGATGGAGTGCCCGGATCCGATCACTAAGTTGACCTGGGACAATGCGATTTTAATTAGCCCAGCATTGGCTAGGGAACTTGAAAGAGAGCAAGGCATCCAGATCTTTCCTGACAAGAAACCGATGAATCAAGATAATGCCTTCTTTGTCGCAGCAAAGGGCACCTTGCAGACGAACAAAGCGACTTTTCGCCGTGGTAAGGAAGAAGCGGTTGTCGCCGAATTGACGGTCAATGGTGTGACGATTGAGGCACCGATACACCTGGTTCCAGGGCTTGCCAACTATACCGTGGTACTGCCCCTGGGGATGGGACGCAAGGTAGTCGGTCGTGTCGGGCAGGGGGTTGGTTTTGATGCCTATGCGGTACGTACTTCCGAGAGCTTGGGCAGTGCCTCTGGAGCCACGCTGCAATTGACAGAGAAGACCTATCAGCTGGCCAATACTCAAGAGCACTGGTCAATGGAAGGCCGAGCAATTGTTCGCGAGCACACCACTGCCGGTTATGCGGCAACGCCCAATTTCGCCAACAAGGTTGGGGTCGAGTCGCATGCGCCGGCTAACTATGGTAAGGACGCCAAACAATCGCTCCAGCAGCAATCGCTTCAGCAATTTCGTGGTAATTCCGCCTACGATCATGTGGAATTCTCCAAACCAGCACCGAATGTAGCCGTCTGGCAAGGCCACGAAGATCAGTTTCCGGTACCACAGCAGTGGGGAATGGCGATTGACCTGAATACTTGTATCGGATGCACGGCCTGTGTCGTTGCCTGCCAAAGTGAAAATAATGTGCCGATTGTGGGTAAAGATCAGGTGCTACGTGGCCGCGAAATGCACTGGATGCGTATCGATCGTTATTTTTCGGCGCAGTCCTACGATCAGACTGAGGTGCCCGATGATGTACAGGTATCGTTTATGGGCATGATGTGCCAGCACTGTGAGAATGCTCCCTGTGAACAGGTTTGTCCGGTCAATGCAACCGTACACGACAGTCAGGGGCTCAATACCATGGCCTACAATCGCTGTGTCGGTACCCGCTACTGCGCCAATAATTGCCCCTACAAGGTGCGCCGTTTCAACTTTTTTGATTGGAACAAGCGTCAAATTGGCGAAGTGTACAAAGGTCCATTTGGCCCGGTTGATGAGCCCGAACTTGAAAAAATGCACGCCAATCCGAATGTCACCGTCCGTATGCGGGGGGTGATGGAGAAGTGCACCTTCTGTACACAGCGTATCGAGGCCGCCAAGATTGAGCAGAAGCGCCTGGCCGCTGATTCTGATAATATTCGCATAGCGGACGGCACGATCAAGACTGCTTGTCAGCAGGTTTGCCCAACCGATGCGATCAGTTTCGGCGATATTTCCGATGCGAGCACCGAGGTGTCTCGCATAAAGGCCAGCGACCGCAATTATTCGGTACTCGGTTACCTGAATGCCCGCCCGCGCACCACTTATTTGGCACGCTTGCGCAATCCGAATCCGGCCATGCCGGATGCGTATGAGAAGCCATATGCCTATGCTCAATACGATCAACGCTACGGACATGGCAGCCACGGCCACGATGCGACGCACGATGCCCATGGCTACGATCAGTCCTCTCACTCTGAAGCCGCGCACGATGCGCATTAATATTTAACTTGCGAACCTACTAAAATGGCTACGACTACTCAAGAGTGTTCTATGGATGCAACCCAGGCCGCTTTGTTGGCCAAAGTGCAACCGACTGAGCTGCCGGAACCGCCTCTCGTCGCGAACAATCGTACTTTCAATTGGGTCACGGATAAGATCTGCCGTATCGTCGAAACAAAAACGCCGATCTGGTGGTGGGTCTGTATGGCGGTGGCTCTAATGACTGCCTCATTCACCGGCATCGGTTTGCTTTGGCTGGTTAGTTCCGGGGTCGGAGTGTGGGGCCTGGCCAACCCAATCAACTGGGGCTGGGCAATTGTTAACTTTGTTTTCTGGATTGGTATCGGCCATGCCGGTACTCTCATTTCAGCCGTGCTGTGCCTGTTGAAACAGGGTTGGCGAACCTCGATCAATCGTGCCGCCGAGGCCATGACTATTTTTGCGGTGGTCTGTGCCGGGATCTTTCCACTGTTTCACGTCGGCCGTGTCTGGTTTGCTTGGTGGTTATTTCCGCTGCCCAATGCCAATGGCATCTGGCCACAGTTTCGCTCTCCGCTGGAATGGGATGTGTTTGCGGTGTCGACTTACGGGACCGTTTCGGTACTGTTCTGGTACATGGGAATGATTCCCGATTTGGGAGTGTTGCGTGACCGAGCGGTTCAGCGTCTCAAGGCCTGTGCCGATACCGGATATGGCTGTGTGGTCAATCTGGCTAGGTGGATGGATTTATTTCGCAAATATTTCTATGCCATTTTCGCAATGGGCTGGCGCCATGCCGGTAATCATTGGCGCAATTATGAAATGGCTTATTTGATCCTTGCCGGGATCTCTACGCCACTGGTGCTTTCGGTGCATACCATCGTTTCCTTCGATTTCGCCCTCGCAGTACTGCCTGGCTGGCACACCACCATTTTTCCACCATATTTCGTTGCCGGAGCGATTTTTTCCGGTTTCGGCATGGTACTCACCTTGATGCTGCCACTGCGGGCGTTGTATGGTCTACATGATTTGATCACCCAACGGCATATTGATAATATGTGCAAGATTTGTCTGGGGACCGGTTCAATTGTTGGATACGCCTATATTATGGAGTTCTTTATCGCATGGTACGGAGCCAATCCGTATGAGAGCTTTGCCTTCATTAATCGCGCTTTTGGTCAATACTGGTGGGCATATTTGATGATGTTCAGCTGCAATGTATTTACGCCGCAACTCTTCTGGTTTAAGAAAGTGCGGGAAAACACCGCATTAGTTTGGATCATGTCGATCTTCATCAATATCGGTATGTGGTTTGAGCGTTTTGTGATTACGGTCACTTCATTGGCCAATGATTTTATGCCCAGCAGTTGGGGCTACTATTCGCCGACTATTGTCGATATCCTGACTTTTTTCGGTACGTTTGGTTTGTTCAGCGTGTTGTTTTTGTTATTTCTGCGCTTTCTACCACTCATGCCGATTGCCGAAGTTAAATTTGTGATGCCAGCCGCAAATCCGCATGCGCATCACGACCAACCCAAGGAGGCCACTACTGATGTCTGAGACCTATGGAATGATTGCGAGTTTTCCGAATGCGGCTGCGTTCCTTCATGCCGCCGAAAAGGTACGGGATGCGGGCTACCAAAAATGGGATACCTATTCATCCTTTCCGGTGCACGGCATGCCGGCTGCGCAGGGGCAACCGCGCTCCAAAGTACCGGTGTTTACTCTGTGTGGCGGAATCACCGGCTTCTTGCTCGGCTTGTTCATTGTTTGGTTTATGAATGCCTATGACTATCCGTTGATTGTTGGCGGACAGCCTTTCTTTAGCCCAGTCTTTCCATTTCCGATCATGTATGAGCTGACCATCCTGTTATCTGCATTTGGTACACTGGGTGGCATGTTTATCACCAATTTATTGCCACAGCATTACAATCCACTGTTCAATAACGAAAAATTCCTGGAGGTTTCCGCAGATCGTTTGGTAATTGCGATTGAAACGCGTGATTCGAAGTTCGATCCGCTCGCCACACGTCACTTTCTGGAGGAAATTGGCGGAACCGACATTGAGGAGATCTCAGCGTAGCACAGCATCATGCGTATCTTTCTAGCCATCTATGTATTTGCGATCATTGCAACGGTGTCGATTCTCGGCTTTCGTGGCTCAACGAGTACCAAGCCACCGCTTGAGGTGTTTCCCGATATGGATCGTCAGGCACGCTATAAGCCGCAGGCCGGCAATGCATTCTTCAGCGACGGTCGAAATGATCGCCCGGTGCCGGCTGGAACCGTTGCACGTGGCAACTATTCTCAGCAAGTCGAGGTCTTTTCCGCGGATTTCAACGATTCTAAGCTTGGGGACACGGTGCTGAACCAAGGCAAGGATGCCGATGGTCGCTTTGTACAGACCTTGCCACTTGAAGTGAGCCACGCGCTAATGGCCGAAGGCCAGTCAAAGTACACTATTTTTTGCGCGGTATGTCATGGTGCAGCGGGTGACGGCAACGGTGTGACCAAGCCATACGGGGTGCTTGCCACCAGCTATCACGATGAGCGCCTCCGCAATGTGGAAGATGGTTATTTGTTTGACGTCATCACGAATGGCAAGGGACAAATGTTACCACTCAATGACCGCATTAGTCCCGAACAACGCTGGGCAATTGTGCTCTATGTTCGAGCATTGCAACGCTCACAAAATACAGATGCCCAAGCGCTCTCTCCGGCACAACGCACAGAGTTAGGATTTTAATACTATGAGTTCGGACGCACATAACGCTCAAGCAAATAAAGTCGCTGGTATCGCAGGAATTATCGGCGTGATTGGTATCGCGATCGCGGCGCTCGGTCTGGTTCAGGGCTGGCAGGCTGGTGATGCACGCCCATTTATGGGCTGGTTGATCGGTCTTGGTTTTTGGCTTTCGATTGCGATCGGTATGACATTCCTGACCTTGATTTGGTATGTCTTTCACGCTCGTTGGCCGGTCATCATTCGTCGCCAATGTGAACACGGTATGGCGGTGTTTCCATATTTGTTCCTACTGTTTATTCCATTGCTGGCAATTCCACTGTTGCACGACAATCCAGGCCTGCTGTGGAAGTGGATGGATGGCAATAATGCGCTGCCCGGACATGGTACCGTCGGTGAGGATTCGATATATGCCTGGAAGCAACCTTACCTAAATATTGATTTCTTTTTGATTCGTGCGGTCGCCATCTTCGCAGTGTTTATCATCATCGCCGGCTTACTGCGAAAGTGGTCATTCGATACTGATCAGAGCGGTGATATTAACAACACGCACAAAGCTCGTATCCTGTCGTCGCTTGGGCTATTTGTTGCGGCTGCGGCACTCACTATGGGTGCCATCGACTGGTTCAAGTCGCTCGAATATCATTGGTTTTCAACCATGTACGGGGTCTGGTTTTTCGCCGCCTGTATTCGCGCGGCATTGAGTGCACTGATTATCTTGACGGTTATTATGGCCGCCAAAGGTCCTCTGCATGGGATCCTCAAGCAAGCGCACCGCTATGATATCAGTTGTATGATGCTCACATTCACGATTTTTTGGGCGTATATCAGTTTCTCTCAGTATTTCTTGATTTACAATGCCAATATCCCAGAAGAAACCTTCTGGTATAATCTGCGTGAGATCAACTATGACGGCAGCTTGAATTCTTGGTGGTGGGTGAGTATGGGGCTGGTTTTTGGTCACTTTCTGGTCCCCTTTCTATGCTTGCTGTGGTATAAAACTAAAGTGGTTGTTTGGCGTACCATTGCGATTTCAATCTGGATCCTAGCCTTTCACATATTGGATTTGTATTGGAATATTGTGCCCGGTAAATTAGTCG
The DNA here is from genome assembly GCA_964226535.1 of Polaribacter sp. Lineage (GTDB taxonomy): Bacteria > Verrucomicrobiota > Verrucomicrobiia > Opitutales > Coraliomargaritaceae > Lentimonas. Next base: position 7,205 of record CAXQRK010000130.1, on the reverse strand, counting down.
ATCCGGAGGCTCACGGTGCCGGTTATTTGGTTCGTCAATTTTCGGTGACTTGGGTCGACCTGGCGTCCCTGGTCGGTATCGGCGGTATTTGTATCTGTGTATTTTGCCGTAGTACCCGAAAAGCCGAGCCAATCCCGATCCGTGACCCCAATATAGAACGTTCTATTAACTACTCGGAATAATACAGATGTCTCAAGCAGAATTATCTAGCACCAATCGTTGGCTCTCGTTGGCTGGCATCATCGGCGCACTCTTTGTATTCGCCATTATTTTATTGATTGCATACCTGCCGCATCGCCCATTGCCGGTCGATCAAGCGCTCAATGATGCCCGGCAGGCGAAAGCCGATGAGGCCCGTGCCGCGGGTGTCGCCAAGCTGAGCGGGTTTGAATTGATTAATGCAGACGCCGGCATCGTTCGAATTCCGATTCAGGATGCGATGGACGCGACTGTCGCGGCCTACCGTACCGGTAAATTATCCAATGAGTAAGGCGGCACAGTCCAACTCGCCGGCTGTGACCACGGATCCATATCTGCGCTCTGTGTTGAATCAGGTCGATGCGTCGATTCGAGCTGCGGCGCTGTTTTTTGTTGTTTCTGCGGTCGCTTGGCTGATTGTCGGTGGCGCGTTGACTTTGATGAACGCCTATCAGTCGTACCAGCCGGGATTCATGTCCGGTTGCGAATTTGTCACGTATGGGCGTCTTTATCCGGCTTCGCTGAATGCGATGCTATTTGGCTGGGCTTGTAATGTGATCTTTGCAATGGGTCTCTGGATCATTGCCCGTCTATCTCTGGCACCGATCGGCAATGGTGCACTGTTGGTTGTGGCAGGCTTGTTTTGGAACCTTGGCTTGAGTGTTGGGCTAGCGGGTATCCTGTGTGGCGATCTGACTGGAGCCGAATTTCTCGAACTGCCCGGCTATGCCACACCCCTGCTGTTGTTTGCCTATACTCTGATTGGTCTCTGGGGGATTATGGCGTTTCGGATGCGCCGGGGGCAGGGCGTTTATGTGTCACAGTGGTACATCCTTGCGGCTTTGTTCTGGTTCCCGTGGAGCTATACAATCGCTCAATTTATGGTTGTTTGGTTTCCAGTGCGTGGGGTGGTGCAATCAATTGTCAGTTATTGGTTCATGTATACTATGTACAACCTGTGGCTGACTCCCATGGCTCTGGCAACTGCGTATTATGTGATCCCCAAAGTGCTCGGTCGTCCGATTCATTCATATACACTGGCACTGTTAGGGTTTTGTTCATTGGCGCTGTTAGGTTGCTGGACCGGGACGGCACACATGATTGGCGGGCCGATTCCGATTTGGATGAGTTCGGTTGGTATTGTCGCTTCGGTGATGATGGTGATTCCAGTGATTGCCGTGACACTGAATCTATACCTTTCGGTGCAAGGCGCACGCACTGAGGTGTGGCGCAGCCCAGCGCTGCGCTTCGTTATGTTCGGAATCTTTTCATACGGCTGTGTCGGTATGCTGGACGCACTGATGTCGCTACGCTCGGTCAATGAGATCGCCCATTTTACCAGCGTTGTCTCTGGCCAGACACAGTATTTGCTCCACTCATTTTTCGCGATGGTTATGTTTGGCGGACTCTATTTTATGCTGCCTCGTGTCACCAGGCGCGAGTGGCCTTCGGTTACACTGATTTATGTGCACTTTTGGGGCAGTGCCGCTGGAATCACGGTGATGGTGTTGGCACTGTTTGTTGGTGGCTGGCTGGCTGGCATGCAAATGAATGATGCAACTGTGCCGTTTGCAGATATAGTACACTCCATGCTGCCGTGGCTGAAAGTGCGCTCAATCGGCCTGATTTGTTTGCTTGTGGGATACCTTGCCTTTGCAATCAATTTCTGTTGGATGCTTGCTGCTACCGGTTCGGTGCGTGTCAAACAAGGGCCAACTTTGCTGGAAGCTGCCAGCCGCAGAGAGGGTGCACTATAATGAAAAATTTGCCGCTGCTTTTGTGTGGAATTTTAACCGCCCTGGCACTTTCGTTCACGGGCTTGATTCTGGCTGCTTACAGCCAACTGGGTAGTCTGACTCCAACCACTGAAACACTTGACGAATCTGGCCAGCCAATTGAGGGCGATCCGCTGTTTCCTGCAAAACCATCGGGTGTGGCGCAACAGGGCAAGGCCGTGTACATTGATCTGGGCTGTATGTATTGTCACACACAGCAAGTGCGCCGTACTGGGTATGGTGCCGATATTGACCGCAACTGGGCCGCACGCGGTACCGTTGCTCGTGATTATGTCACACAAGCACGGGTCGTACCGGGCAGTCAACGTATCGGTCCCGACCTGACAAATATCGGTGAGCGCCGCCCAGATGCGAATTGGCATCACCTGCACCTGTACAATCCTGCAATCACATCCGAAGCCCCCTCGATGATGCCGCGTTATGCCTTTCTGTATGAGACGCGTGCGGTCATTAATGGCACTGCTTCGGTCAACGCCCTACAGTTTGACGCCGCATCTGCCAACGCCCCTGCAGCAGGCTATGAAGTTGTACCGACTCCACGAGCTGACGCATTGGTTGAGTATTTGCTCAGCCTACAACTTAATTACAGCCTCCCAGAGGCACCGATTCCCGAATGATGAGCAACGAGCCGCACAACAAGCACGCCACGGATGAGCCACAGGATCTACAGGATGCCCTGATGCGCGAAAAAGACGAGCCCAGCGACGGATCCTCGCCAATTCCAATCTTTATATTATTTCTATTTGCCGCACTGTGTTTTTGGGGTGGGGTGTATTTGATTGAGTATGGCGGCGGGTTCAGTCGAGACGCCTATACGCTCGATTACGATCCGCATGCCGCGCTTGCAGTGGTTCAGGTGTCTCTGTATGATCGTGGCGCAAAGATTTACAAGTCGCAGTGCGTCGCATGTCACCAGCCTAATGGTGCCGGAGTGCCAGGTGTTTATCCGCCACTTGCCCCTTCGGAGTGGGTAACGGGGCATCAAGAGAGTCTTGCACGTATTTTAATCAATGGCCTCAACGGACCGATTGAAGTGGCTGGTGAGCAATACAATGGTAATATGCCTGCATTCGGTCCGAATGGACTCAATCTCAAGCCAGTCGACATCGCCGGGGTGCTGACTTATATTCGCCAAGAGTGGGGCAATGCCGCCTCCGAAGTTAGCGAAGATACGATGAAACAATATATCGAACAATACGGCGCACGCGGCACGCCATGGACCGCTGCCGAAGTCATACGTGATCTGAGTCCGGAGCCGATTGCCGCACGGGTGCCTAGCCCTGAACCCGAAGCAGTTCCAGACCTCGCTCCAATAAGTGCAGCGGCTGCAGCGCAGGAAGAGGCCACACATTAATCTTTGACTCGTATGTATCGACTCGTTTAAACACCATCAATTCCTATAAAATATTAAGGTCTTTGTTATTTGAGACAGTTCGATCCGCAATCGATCCCCCTTCTGGGGCTCTAGAACAGTCAACGATCATGCGAAGATCCATCTCTAATAATTGGGGGCATTGCCTTCTTTCCACTTAATATTGCATCCCATACTGGGCGTTTGATTTCCGGGAACAGGTGTTCCTTCGGCAACACAATCCATGGCGGCCCGCAGGGAGGCACCGGTCACTGGTATACCATTGGATGGACGGCTGTCGTCGAGTTGGCCGCGATAAACCAGTTTTTGATCGCGGTCGAACAGGAAAAAATCAGGCGTGCAGGCCGCTCGGTATGCTTTTGCCACCTGCTGACTTTCATCAAATAGGTAGGGAAAAGTAAAGCCAAGTTGTTCTGAGCGGGCTTTCATCTTTTCGGGTGAATCATCCGGGTAAGCGACCGTATCATTAGAGGATATCGCCACCACTCCGAAATCCTTATCCTGATAGTCACGCGCAAGGGCAACCAGTTCATGGTGTACATGAATCACATAGGGGCAGTGATTGCAGATAAACATGACGAGCAGTCCTTGTGTATCTTTAAAATCATTCAGGCAGACCATGCCGCCCCCGGCGGCATCCGGCAGAGAAAATTGCGGGGCCTTCACTCCGAGATCAAGCATTGTAGAAAATGTTTTGGCCATAAGTAGTTTCTATCTGTATGGGTTGTTGGCGAAAGCTTGAACTTTCAAAAACGATTAGCTCTACACTTTTTCATAAACAATCATCAATCAAGCACAAACAAAGGAATTCGGTGGCATGCCGAGAACGCTCATAGCAGGCTTATGATATTCGTTCGACACTTGCTCGAACTGTAATAAACTGTGTTTTGGTGTTGCTTCCAAGTGCTGCTCAGGTCCTTTAGTATATGATGATGCCGTACAATGTTGCTCATTTTCTTGCTGAAAAAGCACTTCAACAACCAAATGCTGCGGCGGTACGTGCGCCGATTGGTCGCGAATCTGATGGTAGCATTCGTTATGTTGAGCGCAATTTTATTCAACTGGATGCTCAGGCATCGGCAACGGCACATTATTTTGCGGCCAAAGGTATACGGCGGGGCACCTCCGTATTGCTAATGGTGAAACCTGGTTTGGATTTGATTCGCATTGTGTTTGCATTGTTTCGTATGGGGGCCGTACCAATCGTGATCGATCCCGGTATGGGCTTGGCGCGTTGCCTGCGCTGCGTGGCTCATTCACAACCAGATGCAGTGATTGGAATTGCCCCCGCGGTCTGGATCTCGCGTATTTTTCGATCCACTTTCAAGAGTGTATGGACCCGAATTACAGTTGATCCACGTTTTGAAGTGCGCATCAATCGATTTAAGGAGTCCGGGGATTTTCCAGTCGTCGATTCCGCTGCCGATGAACTGGCTGCGGTGTTATTTACCTCCGGTTCAACCGGACCCGCCAAAGGGGTCTGTTATGCGCACGGAATGTTTGTGGCTCAGGTGGAGGCAATTCGTGCCCAATATAAAATTGAGCCTGAAGAGGTGGATTTACCGATGTTGCCGGTGTTTGCTTTGTTTAATCCAGCGCTGGGGATGTGTACCGTGGTGCCGGAGATGAATCCGAGTCGGCCGGCGAGCGTCGACCCTGAAAAGATTGTACGAGCGATTCAACAGAATGCAGTGAGCAATAGTTTTGGTTCGCCGGCCTTATGGACCAAGATTGCCCGTTATTGCCAATTACATGGGGTGAGATTGCCCAGTGTGCGGCGTATTTTGATGGCTGGCGCACCGGTGCCACCGGCGCTGATGCAACAAATGGCGATGATTATTCCAAATGGCGAAATTCATACGCCGTACGGCGCAACTGAAGCCTTGCCGGTAAGCTCGATTAGTGCCACGCAGGTCTTGTATGAGACTGCCGCACGTACTGCGCTGGGCGAAGGTACGTGCGTGGGCTCCCCGTTGCCAGGAGTGGATGTGCGAATTGTGCAGCCCGTGGATGGGCCGATTGCCAGCATTGATAGCAGTGTTGAACTGCCGAGTGGGGCGATTGGCGAAATCATTGTGTGTGGGCCGTCGGTCACTCGTAGCTACGACAAACGTGCGGATGCGAATGCCGACGCAAAGATTGCCCATGGTGATCAGTGTTGGCACCGAATGGGAGACCTGGGCTGGCTTGATGCGACCGGACGGCTGTGGTTTTGCGGGCGCAAGGTTGAATGCGTGTGGACTGCTACCGGGCCGCTGTATACAGATTGCTGTGAAGCAATTTTTAATGCGCACCCGCAAGTTTTTCGCTCGGCCTTGATTGATATTGGTGGCGGCCGGCCGGCAGTGGTGATCGAACCGGAGGCGCACGATTATCCCAAGCGTGCAGCACAGCGTACGGCATTTACAGAGAGTCTTCGTGAGATGGCGCGTAGTCATGCGATGACCGCTCAAATTGATACCTTTCTGTTTGAAAAATCGTTCCCTGTGGATGTGCGCCACAATGCAAAGATTCACCGTTTGTCGCTTGCGAGGAAATTTGCAGTTGCATAGAGTTATTCGCATATGAGGATTTTAGTGACCGGGGGCGGTGGCTTCGTGGGCCGCCATGTGATTGAGCGCTTATTGGCGCGTGGCTATACGGTGCGTACCTTGGGGCGCTCGCCACAGCCTGAGTTAGCCTCAATGGGAGTTGAGGTGGTCCGTGGAGATCTGATCGATGCGGCGACGGTAGCAGCTGCTTGTAAGGGGCTTGATGCGGTGTTTCACGTCGCAGCGCGGGCCGGTGTGTGGGGCAATTGGGATAGTTATTATCAGCCCAATGTGATCGGTACGCGCCATGTTGTGGCAGCCTGTCGTCAACACAGCATCGAACGTTTGATTTATACGAGCACTCCCAGTGTGGTGTTTAATCGTCAGGCGATCAGCGGCGCAGACGAGACAGTGCCCTATGGATGTAATTGGCTCTGCCATTATGCACATACCAAAGCCATCGCTGAGCGCGAAATTCTGGCCGCCAACTCTGATACCTTGCGTGTGGTGGCCTTGCGTCCGCATCTGATTTTTGGTCCTGGTGATCCACATTTGTTACCACGCGTGATTGACAGTGTGCGTGCCGGTCGCCTGAAAATAGTGGGTAATGGTTACAATCGGGTTGATGTGTCCTATGTCGGCAATGTTGCGGATGCGCATTTAGCGGCGTTTGATGCGCTGGAGTCAGGCAAGGCAGCTGGGCAGGCTTATTTTATATCACAGGGGGAACCGGTAGAATTGTGGCCTTGGCTGAATGCGATCCTTGAGGCACTGGGGCATCCACCTTTGATCAAAAAGATTCCATTGTCTGTCGCGTATGGTGTGGGAGCATTGTGCGAAGGGTTGTGGAAAGTGATGCGGCGGCCACAGGATCCACCGATCACACGCTTTGTTGCTGTGGAATTGGCTAAAGACCATTACTTTGATCTCGGTGCGGCCCGGCGCGACCTCGGTTATTCTGTGAAGGTCTCGATGGCTGAAGCACTGCGTCTAACCATCCAGGATCTCAAGCAGCGAGGCTACAGTGCAACGAAGTTGATATAAGCTTGATCTTTTGGGCTTAACTTTTCTCCAAAATGTGCTTTCAATTCATTAAAGAGTTGCTAATTTATATTAACGGATAAATTAATGCTTCCCCACCTGAGGTGTTTTTGCCTAACTGGGCAGCCAAAATAAGTAAATCACAATTAACCTAATTACATTAAATAGCAGATGAAAAAATAAACCATATCGTATGTCTTGTAGTTATATCAACCTCAATCTTACGTTTTTCAGGCCTTTATGATCTAAACAGTTAAAATTGGGTTC
>CAXQRK010000129.1:0-6856 GCA_964226535.1 Polaribacter sp. | reverse complement strand
TCCCTACACGACGCTCTTCCGATCTCTTTTTTATCATGAAAACTCATTTTAGATCCCCCTTCCAACTGCAATCGACTTTTATCGCCCTGTTGTTGATGTCAGTAGTTAAGGCGTTCGCACTTCCCTTTGACCTCACTTTTGAAAGTACAGTAGAATCACAGTCATTGCCTCCTGGAATCACGACTGGTGATTCGATTATTTTTGCAATTCGAGTTGATAATGGTAGCGCAAGTTTCAAGGATCAAACTTGGGATGTAAATGATTATATCAGTGCAACTGTTACACTGCAAAGCAGTACAACCACTTACACTGCAACCGTTGGCAACAATGTTTCGCTCACCGCCGGCAGCCCAAGCATATTTGAGACTAATGCTGCGGGTGGAATCAGTCAGGTTGGTGATTGGAGTGTAAATTCTACGGATATAATTTTCTCAGATAGCCTCGGAAACAACCAGGATAATTCTGGAAATGCAGGTTTCACTATCAACGAAACTAATCCGTCTCCGTTCTTTTTTGTCAATGGTCCTGCGAGTGACGGTGGATCCATCAGAGTGTCTGTCGCCACAGATACAGATCTAGCCAATTGGCAAGTTGTATCCATTCCTGAAGAAGGGTCTACTTTAACAATGCTTGGTGCAGGTGTAATCGGTTTTGTTTTGATCGGTTATGTGCAACGCAAACGCATGAATATCAATTAATCACTGGCGACATGCTTGTATCTATTTTTGGTTTGTTTTGATTTTCCCAACAAGGCAACATTCGCTTGCGAGTTTTGGTTAGGTTCATGGTTGACAAGTGAACACGCTCTTATATGCTACGTTTGTTAGGAATTAGACTTCCTAGCAAATGTGATGAATTTTATTGTTAAGGTTAACGGATACGCGCAGCTCAGGCGTTTCCTGTTTGCATTTGCGGGATTAAGTGCATGTTTTAGCAGCATCCTATACCAACTGGTTCAGCTTTCTTTGGACAATGCATTGTATTCCCATTTGCCACTGATCCCATTTATTAGCGGCTATCTTGTTTGGACAATCAAGGGTGTCCTCCCTACCCCCTCTCCGCCACGATCAAAAATTGCGTTTATTCCGTTGCTAGTAGCTGGCACCTTAATAGGCTTCAGCTTGTTTGCACAAGGATCGAGTATTTGGCATTCGGAAAACTATCTGGCAGCGATGACCCTTGCATATGTCACACTCATTGTTTCGTTTGCATGTGTTTTTTTTGGAATTGAAACGCTCAAGTCCATTCAATTTCCGCTGGCATTCCTTTTTTGTATCATTCCGCTGCCTTTGTTCATTGTCGATGGCATGGAATTTTTTTTACAATATACTTCCGCAGAACTTGCCTACCGGTTCATCACCCTGCTAGATATCCCAGTATTGCGAGAAAGTTGGCTGCTTTTTCGACTTCCCACCATTACGATTGTAGTTGCCAGTGAGTGTAGCGGGATACGCGCCAGTTTGGTTCTCTTTATCCTCAGCCTGGTTGCCGCGCATCTCTTTTTACGCAGTCAGTGGAAAAAGTGCTTTCTAGTACTTTTTGTAATTCCTCTTGGAATTACTCGCAATGCGCTTCGCATAGCAACGATCGCAGCGCTATGTACCCAGATTGGACCAGAAATGATTGATTCCTCAATACATCGGCGGGGTGGGCCATATTTTTTTGCACTTTCTATGGTACCATTTATGATTGTACTTTATCTGTTAATCCGATCCGACCGCAGGCTCAAAGATATGCCTACTCATGAAAAAAAATCATACACTTAATCGATGGGGGATTGCCCTATATCTCATTGCACTGTTGCTGGTGGCCTGCTCATCGAAAAGCACTCGGCTAGAGAAGTACATCAGCCAAGCAGATAAATATTTTATCTCCGACGACTATGCCAGCGCGGAAATCGAGTATTTGAATGCGCTAAAGCTTGATCATGAGCTGAGTCATGCAGTCGCCCGTTTAGGTGTCATTTATTTTGATCAGGGACGGCTCCGCGAAGCGGCCCCCTACCTTCGTCGAGCCGTCCAACTAGATCCGGAGCACTGTGAAGCAGCCCATCGATTGGCCCTGTTATATCTGGCCATTGGAGACACCGATGCGGCCAAAGAGAGCGCCCTGCACATTTTAGAGCAAGATCCACAGAACAGGCATGCACCGATTATTTGGATCCATTCGATTGGAAATAACGAAACAAGTGACTCCGCACAACAGACTTTGGACACATTTGCAGCAGCTGCCCCAGACAATCCGTCTTATAAGGTTGCTGAAGCGATCCGATATGGACGCCTAAAGCGATTGGATGAAGCCAAGCAAGCTCTTGAGCAAGCCTTGAAATTGGATCCAAATACATCCTATGCCCACTCTAACTTTGCAAAAATATATGCGGGCGAAGGTCGTGCCGATAAAGTTGAATCCGCTTTATTGGCAGCAGCAAAGGATACACCCGTTCGCTCACCCTTCCGCTTGGCACTGATCCAATTTTATCTGCAAGGGTACGATACTGCGAAAGGACGTGCCCATTTAACCAACGTGCTTGAAGCTGCGCCGAATCTGCTTCCTGCGCTGCTTTTACTCGCCCGGGTTCAACAGGCGGATAATGACGACGCAAATACCGAGAAAACGGTACAATCAATCCTGCAACTAGACTCAACCAACCATGATGGGCTGATCATGCAAGCAGTATTGTTAAGAGGCTCAGACAATGCAACGGAATCTGCCACTCTGCTATCCGAAATTGTGAAGCTTTATCCAAATTCCCATCTGGCACATTTTGAACGCGCTCGAACGTATGCGGTACTGAATGATTCCAGACAAATGTCGCAAAGTCTAGTGAAGGCCCTGCAACTCAAGCCTGATTTTCATTCAGCCAGAGCACTTTTATCGCGTATTCAATTGAATGCTGGCGACTATGAACGCAGCACCGTCAATCTGAAACAATTGCTGGAATCGTATCCGAACGATCGCAATTTAAAAATGCAGCTTGCCAGCTCGCTGCTAGGACAGGGAAACCTTCAAGCCGCCCTAGAGCTCTATAAAGAACTGGAGAAATCGGATCCGAGCAATGCCCAGATCTTATTTTTAAAAGGCAACACCCATCTTCAGCTAAACGATATTTCAAGTGCTGCCGCTGCATATGAACAATCACTACAGCAAGATTCGGATTACATACCTGCTCTGCAAGGTCTAGTTTACTACGATCTCTCAGAACAGCGCTTTGATGATGCTGCCACGCGAATCGACTCACGCATCCAAGCCCAGCCCGAGAACCCCACATTGCATATGCTGCAGGCGATCGTCTGCGCAGCCGAAGAGGATAATCATTCAGCAATAAACGCCCTACTCCAAGTAATTAAGCTGCAGCCGGACCATCGAAATGCACATTTCATGCTCGCCCAATTGTATCTCAAACAGGATGCGCCAGATGTAGCTGCTACTCACTTAGAAACAATCATTGCCGATAATCCACAAGACCTTGCCGCTCTGACAGCAATCAGCCAAATTTACGAGCAACAATCAAACTGGGAACGCGCGCGCGATAGCTACGCAAACATTTTACAAGTGAACCCCAATAACATAATCGCATTGAACAATCTTGCCTATTTGTATTCGACGGTATTTGACGATTTAGAGTATGCGCATGAATTAGCCCAAAAAGCTCGAGAAATCAATCCAAATAATCCAATGATCGCCGATACACTGGGATGGATTAAACATTTACAAGGTGACTATGATTATGCGCGCTTGCTCCTCACAGAAAGTTCTGAACAGCTGGTCGACCAGCCCGAAATACTCTACCATCTAGGCTTGACCTATTACATGCTGGGCGACGAAGCCCAGGCAGGATCCATATTGGCAACCATCTTAGCCTCCACTCCGACTTTCAAACAGCGCGCTGATATCGAGCAACGCCTGGCTGTCTTGAACATTGATAGCAGCGATCAAACCAATCTGAGGGCCCTCAAAAAGATCCTTAAGCAGCATCCGAATGATCCGGTTGCTCGAATTAAGCTCGCTAAGATTTATGAGCACATGGGACACATTGATCAGGCACTTGAATGCTACGGTTTGATTCTTGCGAACAACGCAAACCATTTAGCCGCCTTGACTGGCAAGGCACGTCTGCTCCTGGCATCCGATGAGCCTGCCCTCGCACTCGAATTTGCCCGAAAAATTTATACGCTTCGTCCGAATGACCCTGCGATTGCCAAACAAATTGGTCATATCGCTTTTTGGGGGGGTGATCACCTCTGGTCGGTGAGTTTACTGCAACAAGCTGCCAATGGCCTCGATAAAGACCCCGAACTGGACTATTCCCTCGCACAGGCTTTATTTGCAGTTGGGCGTATAAATACGGCCAAAACCATGCTGGACCAATCAGTTGCGCAACAGGCACAACATTTAAACCGCTTTTTAGCGATGGTAGCGCCATTGTGGATGGAACCAACCATCACTTTTGAAAACATACGTTCACTTGCGCATGCCAGCGGCGATCCACTTGCGATCGCCTGGATCGAGGCACTCTTTGCCAAAGCAGCCTCACCTACACGGGGAATAGATGCATTTGAACAGTTGCTAGATAAATTTCCAGAATTTACGCCGGCAAAAAGAGATCTCACCATCCTTTATGCAATGCATGATCCACACCATGAAGATGCCTATCAACTCGCCAGAGCAGCCTCACGCACCCTGTCCGATGACTCAGAGTTGACACTTGCCCTGGCAATTCTAGAGCTAAAGCGAGGCAATTTCAAACGCGCGATGACTCTTTTTGAAGCGGCCGAGGCCGATACCTCTTCCAGTGCGATTATTCAGTTCTATTTGGGAATGGCTCGACTCCAAACAGAACAGCCCGCCGAAAGTCTAGACGCCTTAAAAAAGGCACTCAAACTTGGCCTTTCAGGCACACAGGCAGACCAAGCTCGACAAGTAATCGATCAATTCGAGCTGACAGACGATATTTAATGGCTCACACTGTCAGTGTGGACTTGCGCTTCCGACGCCGCATTGGGAATGGCAATCGGTCCACCGTTTGCTTGCAGCGATTGAGAGCTTGCTTCAAGGATCCGAACTAACTTCAGCCCCTGCACACCACAACTCAGCGGCTGTGTCTGTTGGCGAATACAGTCGAGAAAATGTTGACACTGCGTTTTCAGAGGCTCCACGTGATTGATATGTGGAATATAACTATCTCCATAATGATAGGAATACTGAAATTCCGCAAAACTATCCGTATGTGCTGGTCGATCCACACGGACGTCATAAATCCTAATTTTTTCGACCGCTTGAATATCATCATACACAATCATACGCTTTGTGCCGACAATGGTCATTTGGCGAACTTTTCTGGGCTCCAACCAAGTGCTCTGAATCGTGGCAAAACGATTTGAGCTAAACAGCAGGGACATGTTGGTCACATCCTCAATGCCAGGCGTAATATGCGCATTTCCTTGACAGTTGACGACCAAAGGCAACTCACCAATAAGATGTAAAATAATTGAAATGTCATGCGGTGCGAGATCCCAGGCAACATTAATATCTTTCTGAAACAGGCCTAAATTCAAACGCTGAGAATTGATATATTGGAGCTCACCGATCTCTCCAGAGCCGATAATTTCTGCAATCTTATGCACTGAGGCAGAGTAGAGAAAGGTATGCCCGACCATTAAAATGCATCCCTGGCGATGTGCAATTGCAATCAATTCTTCACACTCAGCCACAGAAGCAGCCATTGGCTTTTCAATCAACACATGCTTGCCCGCAAGCAAAGCCGCTTTAGCAAGTGGGAAATGAAATCGAACCGGGGTCGCCACAACAACCGCATTGATCGCCGGATCGTTGATCAACTCATTTGCATCCTCAACCCCTTCAACACCCGGGTACAAGGAAGTAATATGATGTAAACGCGACGCATTGAGATCACTGACTGTTTTTAAAGTACAATCGGGCAGATGATTGAAATTGCGAATCAGATTTGGACCCCAATATCCACAACCAATCACCCCAACGGTAAGATTCGACTGGTTTAAATGGGACAAACGACTGCTGGTCTGAGCTGAACCCCGCTGAATATTCATTGATTACTTTGTCTGGGTTTGCAGCAGGTATGCAGCAGTTGGTTCAGAATAACGGGTACAGTCCGCATGATAATACGTACGTCCAACCCTATCGAGGCTTTGCGAAAATATACAATGTCCAGAGCAATCATACGTGCAAAGCTCGTCTCATTTTTACCATTAACCTGCCAATGACCAGTCATTCCTGGAAGTCCGACAAACCGTTTTTTATAGTTTTCAGGGTAATCTTGTAACTCTTTCGGCATGCAAGGCCTAGGGCCCACTAAGCTCATCTCGCCCCGAATCACATTTAGCAACTGAGGTAATTCATCCAATCCTGTTGCCCGCAAAAATTTACCACCGCGAATGATACGAGTGTCATTGTGGTCCAACTTTCGCATTGATCCACCTTGACGAATCAATTGTTGCACATAATCCTCGTGCACAGCCGTATCGGCCCCTTCATGCATCGTTCGGAATTTATAGATCGAAAAGCGCTTCTGACGATGCCCCACCCGCTCTTGTTTAAAAAAGATCGGCCCTCTAGAGATGGCTTTGATCCATATCGCGCAAATCACATACACAGCTCCCCACAAAGGAGCCGTCATCAACACTAAAGACAAATCAAACCCACGCTTCCATTGCGGAATTAAATAGTCTGTTGATCGTTTAATTGTATGATTAACTGGATTTCGTGCAAATGATGGGAAATGAGTGACGTTGTTCATAATTTGTATCTTTACGATTATTAATTCTACCCAGATAAAGCTACGTCCCAATCTAGTGGTTGCAAGTTTTTTTACTTATTT
>CAXQRK010000128.1:0-4750 GCA_964226535.1 Polaribacter sp. | reverse complement strand
ACCTAAATTCGCAAGTTGGATCCGCGATCTTTCGTAATCTTTTGCCCCACAAGGTCTTGAAAATTCGATTTGATACACCAAATGGTGCGCCTTCACGCCTTTGCAATGTCTTGTGAAACAAAATCTTACAAAATCTCATCGACTCTAACTCCCGAATTTAGGTTGAATGGCTTGGGATGCTTGGATCGTTAGATCGGGCTGCCGACCATGCGGGTCGTTGTCATCTCTTTGAGGGCTTGATCAATCGATCATTTGCAATCCCACCAAAAGGGTGCCGAGAATGATAACTGGCGGCAGGCACATGGCTGCTGTCCTTAGTCTAGCGGGGTGATGATGCAGCCAGAGTAGGGTGATGAAATAAGCTGTTAGCGCTACGTGCCCAAGTAGGGGAGGGAAGCCTTTAGTCGGCAGGATTGCGCCGGGAATTTGGGTGTTCAAAATGACTATTTGATCGATCAGATAGATTACGATCCATGCCGAGTGATTGATAAATTCAGCAATTGCCGGCAAATAGACAGTCGCATGAGCAAGTGAAATGATGCCGCCGCTGATCACGATGGCAACCAAGTAAACCAGGATCATATTGACCAAAATGGCACCGGGTGCGATCAATTCAAAAAGCCCGGCACTGAGCGGTGTGCTTGCCAACCATGCCGAACTGCTGATCGCGAGCAAGAGCAATATTTTGTCAAGCGACCACGCCAGGCCACGCTGATAGAAGCGTAGATTCCGGTCTGGTAGCCAACGGTAGGGCTGCAATTGTTGGGTAAGCAAACGATAAAGCGGTAGTCCAAACAGCATGATACTGGCGACCACCGCATAGGAGAGTTGAAATCCCAGGCTCCATACTTGCTTAGGATCCATCAGTAGGACGAAGATGGCGGAGCCGATTAAGGCAGAGAAGGGTGAATGTTGGCGCTGTAATGCGAAACTGGACCAGAAAAAAACCGCCATTAAAAATGCACGCACTGCAGAGGGGGATCCGCCGGTAATTTCAACATACAGATAAAGCAGTGGTAGTCCGATCAGCGGGCTCAACCAGCGCGGCACACGTAGCAGTAATAAAAATTGTGCGATTACTGTTGCAATCATACCGATGTGCAGACCGCTAATCGCAAAGAAGTGGATCGTGCCTGTCCTGCGGTAGCGTTCGAGTTGAGCCTTGGTGAGTTCGATTTTACGTCCGAGCAGCATGGCAACATACACATTGGGAAGCTCCGAATCCGGTGGAGCACCCAAGCGTAATGTTTGTTGAAAACGCTGGTTCATGGCTGTGCAGAACCGATCAAAGGCCATCGGTTCTTGGAGTGTTTCGATCCGGCCGGTGCGTTCAAAGCGATAATGCACGCCGATCCCCTTGAGGTAGTGATTAAAGTCGGTATTTGCCGCATTTGCAGCCGGTATTTGAATTGGACTGAGAATACCGGTTACTCGGATTCTGAGTCCTCGCTGAATGTTTGTCGGTATATGTTCCGCAGACTCATGCATCGGCGGAAGCGTCAATCTGAAATATATGAGATCGCCTGGCTGAAGACGGCTGGTCGTCGGTGCGTTGAGGACGCGCGCAAGTCCACTGGGCTTGCGGTTTACCGTGCCAGGCTGCATGAGCCGTTGTAGCTGGATGGAAAGCTGAGCTTCGCGTTTCGGGAGTGCCCGATCGAATGCGGAGGGTGCGCTCGGTAGCCGTATTTGTGCGTATGCCCAAAAGCACAGTGTGGCGCTGATCAAAAAACATGCAATCCACTGCCGTCTAAGTGCTTGTGTGCGACTACAGTACAGCGTGGCCAGGCTGCCGATCAAGGCGAGGCTGAGCAGTAGTGGCAGTGGCACCCTGAAATGGCGGGCCAGAATCAATCCAGCCAGAAGTCCCAATAACAACCACAGCATCGGGGCTCGAGCTGGAGTCATTTGTTTCATTGGCATCGCGGTACAGCTTGTATGATGGAACCTCTGTTTTAATTTGGCCGCTTATGTTCTGACTTGCAAGGCTGCTCTATTATTTCAATACTGATATCGATGGCTGTAAAAAGTGAACAAGCCGATTTTTTTGATTCTGCCAAAGTGGCTGCGCCGTCGGTTGCACGTGGTCCCCTGGCAGTGCGCATGCGGCCGCAGCATTTGAGTGAGATTGTCGGGCAAGATCATATCGTCGGAACGGGTTGTTTGTTGCCGCGTCTGATTCAGGACAATCACTTTGGAAGTTTGATTTTTTATGGGCCTCCGGGCTGTGGTAAGACTTCGATCGCAGAAGTCATCGCGGCCGAGACGCAGAGTGATTTTGTGCGAATCAATGCGGTGCTTTCAAATGTCGCTGAAATGCGTGATATCTTGCGCATGGCTCGCTATGCGCCGAACAAACGAACAATTGTATTCATCGATGAAATTCACCGTTTTAATAAGTCGCAACAGGATTTGCTCTTGCCGGATGTTGAATCTGGTAGTATTCGTTTAGTTGGTGCGACTACGCATAATCCCGGGTTTTATATCAATCCGCCGCTACTAAGCCGAAGTCATTTATTTCATTTGGAGCCAATTGAGTCTGCGTGCATCATCAGCCTACTGGAGCATGCATTGACGGACATCGAGCGTGGCATGGGCGCACATCGTTGTACTGCAGATCAAGCGGTGTTTCAAGCGCTTGCCGATTTTTCTGGAGGTGACGTGCGGCGTGCGCTCAATGCGCTGGAAATGCTGGTACTTAGTCAGCCGGTTGGTGCACGGATTCAAACCGATGCCGTAGAGGTGTTTGCGCGCGAGCGTCAGATTCGTTATGATCGCAATGAAGATGAGCATTATAACCACATCTCGGCGATGATTAAAAGTATTCGAGGGTCTGATCCAGATGCCGCACTGTATTGGACCTTTAAGATGCTGCAGGGTGGGGAAGATCCGCGCTACATTGCCCGGCGCTTGACGATTCTGGCCTCCGAGGACGTGGGGCTTGCCAATTCCCATGGCTTGAGTGTGGCGCTGGCTGCATCTAAGGCATGTGACACGGTCGGAATGCCAGAATGTGAGTATAATCTGGCGCATGCCGTCCTCTATCTGGCGACTTCACCGAAGAGTCATTCGGTTACACAAGCGCTGCATGCAGTCAAACAGGCACTGCGTGAATCGCCCGTTCAGGCGGTGCCGATTTGGTTGCGCGATGCGCACTCGAAAACTTCCCAGGCGCTGGGACATGGTCAGGGCTATTTGTACAGTCATGCCTACATGGATGGTATCTCTGGTCAGGAGTTTATGCTGGAACCACAGCAATTTTATACACCGGGTGAGGCCGGCGCGGAGGCCGCAATCGCGCAACGTATGCAACATTTGAAACAACTGAAAGAAACCATTCGACAACGAGAGAGTGCTCAGAAGAGTTGATCTTCCTGTACTCACAACTATAATTCACAGCTATGAAATTAAAAATGTTTACTTTTTGTGCGGTCCTTTGCACATATTCACTGTCGCTTGCGACTGAGGAAGCTGCGCTGGATGAAGCCGTCATTCCAACCGAAATTGCTGAACCACCCTATAAAATTGGCGATTTGCCCTCCGAGCAAGGTTATTACATTCAAAGTGAGGGCCAGACCTCAATCAATTTTCGTATCGTTGATAACAAGATTCGGCTCTATTGGCTAGATGCAAATGGTCTGATCGCTGAGCCTAAAGCCAGTGCTGGAAATATTCGTGTTAAAGGAAAACCGAAAATTCGCTCTTTTTATGCCTTGGTGCCACTGGAGGGAGAGGCCGGCTTGGGCTCAGAAGCCATCGTACGTCTGCCGCATTTGTTCAATGTAATCCTTTACTTAAACAATGCAGCGACTGAGGACGGCGATTTATACACCTTTCGCTATGTTCCCTCAATGAGTGTCCCGGTCGCCAGTGAGTCGTCCAATGCACGTTAAATGGATGAAGAGATATGAATTTTAAGCAAATGCTGAAAAATTGGGTGGTCATCGCGTTTGGTGTGTTGATTGCGTCACATACCGCATCCGGCATTCATTATGAAACCCGTGAAGCACTCATTGTGGCCGTGATACTATTGAGTGTCTGCAATGTGTTTATCAAGCCACTGCTCATGTTGTTCTCACTACCCTTCATTATTCTGACATTCGGGATAGGGATCTGGGTGATCAACGCCCTGCTGTTTCTGCTGGTCGGCCGTATCGTTAGTGGCTTTCATGTCGATAGTTTTGGTAGTGCGCTCTGGGGGGCACTGGTTGTGAGCCTCATTGGTGGCTTCGCGGCCTTATGTTTTGGCAGTTCGAATCAAGGTAGTAAGATTAATGTGAACATTCGCCGAGGCAATGCCTCTTTCAAGGTCAATTCGCAGTCTACTCGTTCCAATACCTCACGCGGCCCAAAGCAGATGATTAAAGATGACGATGATGTAATCGATGTTTAGCCGGTCTGCCTGTTTTGTTTTGTTTTGTTAGTGGTATCCATTGCAGCGCGTCGACCCGATTGCGGAAACCGCTGTCCTTGGCATTGACAGCCCATTGCTTCACCCATTTAGTTCAACTATTCATGTCAACTAAGCCAAAATACGATCTGGTAGTCATCGGCGGTGGGCCGGCTGGCTACGCGGCAGCCATTCGTGCGGGCCAACTCGGCAAACGAGTCGCCTGTGTGGAGCAGGAACGCCCCGGCGGGACCTGTTTAAATTGGGGCTGTATTCCTTCCAAAGCATTGCTGAAGAGCGCGGAGTTTTATAACAAGCTCAAGCATTCCGAAGACCTCGAGATCGGAAGAGCACACGTCT
>CAXQRK010000127.1:0-8831 GCA_964226535.1 Polaribacter sp. | reverse complement strand
TGCCACAAGCCGGTGTGAAATGCGGCCCGCATCGGTACCAGATTCGTGACTAGGCGGGCTTCATTCGCACCGATTTCACCAAATTCACTGGCCAATGTCTGCGGCGGCACCAGTGGCTGCGCATGCCATTGACCAGTGCCTATGTCGGAGGCCCGCAATTCCCGAACGCGGGGGTCTTCAAAATACCCGGTGGGGAGGAGCGCGGTCGGTTGATTTGCGCCACTGAGTTTAAATGCGATACAAGTCGTCTGTCCTTGTCGTTCATCAAACAGATTGATGTAACTCTTATTGTAGAGTACCCGGAGTGCCGATGTCGATAAAGGTACACCCGCTATCAGGGGTGATGCATCGTGCCCGATTTCGCCGCCTTCGACGACCAGACCCTGGCTGGCGGGGATCATATCGTAAACCTGATTGAGCCTGTTGATGATGAGGCGTGGCATCCATTCCGGCGTGCGGACTGTATTGATCCACGCCACTGCCACGGCTTCCATGCGCATACATAGTGCGAATGAACCGAAGTGATAAAGGGCGGCCAGCATGCTGACACAGAGCGTCAGCACCACACACACTGTGCAGCACAGAGTCTTGCCCGCCGATTTCGCTCCCGCACGCCGGCGCAAGTGGGCGGATTGCTTTTGGGGACGTTTTTTTACTGCCATGCACGATAATCAAAACCCATCAACTGCCTTTATTCAAGGTTGAGCTTACGTAATTTTGGACGAATCACCAGCTGGCAGTATGGAGCGGCTTGATTTGACCGATAGTAATCCTGATGAGATGCTTCGGCCGGGTAAAATGTTGAGGCTGCGTTGATCTCGGTCACGATCGGTTCAGCAAAGTGCTGCTGCGCAGCTGCTTTGGACGCCCTGGCAGTTATGCGCTGGGCTTCGTTGTGATAGAAAATGACGGAGCGATATTGAGTCCCCCGATCTGCTCCTTGTTGATTCAATGTGGTTGGATCATGTGAGCGCCACAGCCAATCGAGTAGTGTGGCATACGAAATCAATTCGGGGTCAAAGGTGATTTGGATGATCTCTGCGTGACCGCTGGTACCTGAGCATACTTCCTGGTAGGTTGGATTATCGACCGTGCCGCCCATATAGCCAGATTCGACTGCGTGGACGCCGTCAAGAGATTCAAATACCGCTTCGACGCACCAAAAACAACCAGCACCAAAACTGGCGATTTCGAGCGTGGATGGATTGATCGCTGTCATACGTTTGTAGTTGGAGGGAGTCGGTTTTTCCGTGCAAGCAACGAAGCCACACAAACTGATTAAGCAGCCACACACCGTTTGGCTGAGACGGACAAGGTATTGCTGCAACATATCAGTAAGAGTGCCCGCTTGGAAGTTTTATTCCGCTGAGATCTGAAAGTCACTCAACCGGCTGCGCCAGAAACATGTTGGGTCTGCTCAAAGCTTAATTGATGGTCCTTTACATCCACTCGAATTAATTCGCCGCTCTTGATCTCTCCACTAAGAATCGCCTCAGCCAGAGGATCTTCGAGATGTCGTTCAATGGCCCGCCGCAACGGACGCGCCCCGTATTTTTCATCGTAGCCTTTTTCAATCAACAATTTCTTTGCCGCTACCGTAAAATCGAAGGTTAAATCTTGATCTTTCAAACGATTGGCTACATTGCGCAATTCAAGTTCAACGATCGCCTGCATGTCTTCACGACCGAGCGATTTAAAGATAACCAATTCATTTAGGCGGTTTAGAAATTCGGGCTTAAACACACGCTTCGTCTCATCGATTATCTTGTCACGAATCGTTTCGTATTTATTTTCTACCGTATCTTCAATCCCAAAGCCCATTGATGTATCGCGCTGTAGAATATCCGCGCCAACATTCGAGGTCATAATTAAAATGGTATTGCGGAAATCAATCTTGCGGCCAAGACTGTCGGTTAGACGCCCCTCTTCCAGCACCTGCAATAACAACTGCACTACGTCTGGATGTGCTTTTTCAATCTCGTCAAACAACACCACTGAATAGGGCTTGCGGCGAACCGCTTCAGTCAGTTGGCCGCCTTCTTCATATCCCACATAACCGGGAGGTGAACCTACCAGGCGCGATACCGCAAATTTTTCCATGTACTCGGACATGTCAATTTGCACAATTGCATCTTTGTGGCCGAACATTTCTTCGGCCAATACTTTGGCTAACAAAGTCTTACCAACTCCAGTTGGCCCCAGAAACATGAATGAACCAATGGGGCGACGCGGATCCTTTAGGTCGGCCCGCGAACGACGCAGTGCCTTTGATACGGCTTCAGTCGCAATGTTTTGGCCAATCACCTCAGCCTGCAAGCGCTGCTCAAGCTGCAATAGTCTCTGACTTTCTTCATGCTCCATACGTGACAGTGGTATACCGGTCCAGGCAGCCACGACTTCAAGCATATCGTCAGCATCGACTATAATCTTGGTTTCCTCGCGGCGCGTCTTCCAGGCATCAATCACATCGACTTTTTGCTGACGAAGCTGCTTCTCCTCATCTCTAAATTTAGCTGCCTCCTCAAAATGTTGCTGACTGATTGCGTTTTCTTTTTTCGCGCACACCGCCTCTATGGTCCGATCCATTTCCTCGACTTCTGGACGCTCGTTTAAGGACTCGATCCGCGCGCGTGCGCCGGCTTCGTCGAGGATGTCGATGGCTTTGTCCGGTAGGAAACGCGTGGTGATATAGCGCTCAGACAATTTGGTTGCCATTTCCAGGGCAGCATCAGTAAACTCAACTTTGTGATGTTCTTCGTATTTTTCACGAATCCCTTGAAGAATCAAAATAGTATCTTCAATCGATGGCGCATCCACTTTGATCGATTGAAAACGACGATCCAGAGCACTGTCTTTTTCAATATATTTGCGATATTCAGCCAAGGTGGTGGCACCAATACATTGTAGCTCTCCACGACTCAGCGCAGGCTTGAAAATATTGGATGCGTCCATCGCGCCTTCAGCCGCTCCAGCACCCACAATGGTGTGCATTTCATCGATAAAAATAATCACATTTTTGACCCGGCGGATTTCATCCATCACCGCCTTAATGCGCTCTTCAAACTGTCCGCGGTATTTTGTACCCGCCACCATCAGCGCCAGATCCAGGGTAATCACGCGCTTATCCATTAAAATTTCTGGAACGATTCCGGAGGCAATTTCGATTGCCAATCCTTCGACAATGGCAGTTTTTCCAACCCCAGCTTCGCCAATCAGAACGGGATTGTTTTTAGTCCGACGACAGAGGATTTGAACAACACGATGAATTTCATGTTTACGACCGATTACCGGATCTAGTTCGCCCTTCTGCGCCATCTCGGTTAAATCGCGGCCAAAGGCTTTTAGCGCAGGTGTTTTGCTTTCTTTGCGATCATCAGAAGCACTACTTCCACTAGAACCGGCAGCAACAGGTTCCGACTCGCCAGAGAAATTCGGGTCTAGTTCGGTCAGAATTTCATTGCGACAGCGTGCAATGTCAATTTCGAGCGATTTAAGCACGCGTGCGGCCACACCTTCTCCTTCGCGTAATAAGCCGAGCAGGATATGTTCGGTGCCGACATACGAATGATTCAAGGTCTTGGCCTCTTTGCCGGACAGTGCCAGTACTTTTTTGACGCGCGGGGTGTATGGGATGTTGCCGGACGGTTTACTTTCTGGGCCAGTGCCCACTTGTTTTTCGACTGCCGTACGTACGGTCTGGAGATCGAGCCCCATTTTCTGCAGCACGTTCACGGCTACGCCCTGTCCCAGATTAATTAAACCGAGTAATAAATGTTCGGTGCCCACATAGTTGTGATGAAAGCGATCCGCTTCCTTTCTGGCGAGGGCAAGCACTTGTTGGGCACGAGGGGTGAAGTTATTCATTGGTTCCATTTTGTAATCATTTTCTAATTATTATTCCGGATTCTCCAGTTTGTCAAAAACCAGAGCCGGTAAGTTCCTAAATGCTTGGCGAAGCTGTGCTGCCCGCGCAATATCACGCGCATCAGGCTCAATCCCCTGTTGCGCTGCATACTGAACATGGCCGGGCTGACTCTCAATGACCAGTCGGTCTACATCCGCACGATTCGTTTCCGGCAACATGCCAAAGTCAACTGCGAGGCGTATGAATGAAAGTAAATTCAGTGCCTCATCCGAAGAAATAACATGCACATTTTTTAATATGCCATATGCACGGCCAATTTGATCGAGCAACTGTGTGCCATTCTCTTCCAAATATTTGAAGCGTGCATTCAATTCATGATCAATAATCGTCTTTAGTACATTCGCTAAACGCTCCAAGATTTCCGATTCACTCTCTCCAAGAGTCTGTTGATTTGAAATCTGAAAAATGTGCCCGCTCGCATCTGAGCCTTCCCCCAAGAGCCCGCGTACAGTGATGCCTAATTGACTCACCGCGCGAATGACTCGTTCCATCTGACCGGAAATGACCAGCCCGGGCAAATGCATCATCACCGATGCACGCAGGCCGGTGCCCAGATTTGTCGGGCAAGCAGTTAAATAACCAAAATCTGGAGAAAATGCTACATCGATGATTTTTTCCAAGTCTGAATCAAAGGCATCGATCAACTTCCACACCGACTTCAAATTAAATCCGATCTTTAAAAATTGAATGCGCAGATGATCTTCCTCGTTGATCATCACTGAGCAAGTTTGACCCTTGTTAATATACACACCTGTGCCTTCTGCACCGTCGCAAAGCTCGCGGCTGATTAAATGACGTTCCAGCAGAACCTGCTTCTCCAATGGCGATAGATTGGCAACGTCAATAAAGGTGCCCTTGCGCATCTGCGGCATCGCACTCAATTGATCTGAACAACGTGTGAGTACCTCACGACGTTGAGTCGCATTCGCACGCTCTGGAAAGGGAGGACCGATTAAATTGCGCGCCAAGCGAATACGGGTACTCAGAACAACCGGAGCTGCCCGTTTGGCAGACTGCATCAATTCCGCATGCGTGTCACTGATCAGCGATTCAATCATTTCGATGCAATTTCCAACTCCTCGGCTTCCTCAAGCGCTTTAATTTGATCACGAAATTTAGCGGCTTCTTCATAGGCTTCTTCGGCAATAGCATGTGCCAATGATTCGCGCAAACCTTGTAACTTTAATTGATACGATTGGCGACTCAGCGCATCTGCTGGGACTTTTCCCTTATGCCTGGTACCTGCATGTATATCTTCAAGCACTGGGACGATCAATGCTTTAAACACCTCATAGCAATTCGCACAACCTAGCCGTCCGGTACGACGAAAATCAGCGGTTTTCTGGCCGCATGCTGGACATGCCAGCTGTGTCTGCTCATTCGCTACCGGTTCAAGGGCCGTTTTCGACAACAAATCAACCAGCGAAAACCCTTCTGGGTCAGTCACCCCTTTCTGCTGGGCACAGGAGGCGCAAAGATCCACCTTGTGAATCTTATTGTTGATGATCTGCGTCAGATGCACGGTGGCATCTTTATTGCAAACGCTGCATTTTAAATTCTCAACCATTTCTTTAATATACAAGCATAAGCTGGTTTGGCAAAGCAAAAGATCACATTAAGCAGACTCAAACCAACGAAATCAAGAGGTTTACAAAGTTTTCACAGCCATGGCCCACACTCGATGCATCCATACGAGTCGTCGGTACTGAAATTAAAGCATCGTGCCTTCAACTGATACGCGGCGATGAAAACATTCAAGGAACTGCGCTGTAATCGGCCCTGGTTTGCCATCACCAATGACACGCGCATCAACTTCAACAATTGGCACAATCTCTGCAGCGGTTCCAGTCAGAAACACCTCTTCCGCCACCCAAACATCATAACGCGTCATATTTGTCTCATGCCAGGGAATCCCAAGTTCCTCGGCAATGGTGAGTGCGGTATCACGTGTGATCCCCTTCAGGGCACCGGAACTGGCAGCCGGCGTGAGCAATTCACCCTTGTGCACGATAAATATGTTGTCGCCGGTACATTCCGCAACATAGCCCTCGTCATTGAGCATAATCGCTTCGTGATACCCAAGGTGTTGCGCTTCAATCTTAGCTAGAATGTTGTTCAAATAGTTAAGCGACTTAACCATTGGTGGCAACGCCGCCGGATTACACCGCCGTGTGGGCACGGTAATAATTTGCAAGCCATTGTCATACAATTCTTTTGGATATAGCTGAATGGTGTCGGCAATGATGATCAGCTGAGGGTGTTCACAACTTTTGATGGATAATCCTAAACTGCCGACACCACGCGTCACAATCAGCCGAATATATCCGTTGCGCAGGCCATTTGCACGACAGGTTTCGCACACTGCATCTGCAATCTGCTGAGTGGTCCAAGGCAGTTCCAGCAGAATAGCTTTGGCTGAATATGCTAACCGTTGCAAATGTTCTTCGAGCTTGAACACACAGCCATCATACAAGCGAATCCCTTCAAAAACACCATCACCGTAGAGCAATCCATGGTCGAATACAGAGACCTTTGCCTCGCTCCGATCGACCAATTTATCATTCATATAAATTTTCATAAAAGCAATAATGATGAAGACCGATCTAATTTTGTCTAGTCTGCATCAGCCCATAAATTGAAGTGGCATTCTATGTGCAACCTAGAGACTGGAACCGACCCAATTAGGGCGTTTTTGCCGCCTTGGCGGTTTCATGGTGTTCGAGTGCGTCAGCATCTGGAACCGAAGTACCCTCGGGCTGAACTTTTTCGCGCTGCAGATGTGCAGGGGCTGGCGGCGTTTCCTCAGTATCCATTGCAGTGCGGATATCATCTTCAATATCTGTGGTGGCTTTTTTGAATTCTTTGATCGATTTGCCAAAGGATCGGAATAACTCAGGCAAACGCTTAGCCCCAAACAAAAGTAGGATGACTAAAAAAATAAGAATGATTTCCGGTGTGCGGAGATTCTGTATGAATGCCAAAGGTAGAATGTACATGTCTAGATTAGATTCCGGTATGGATTAGTTGTCGATGCTTATGTCTGGATAAATTTTGTCGAGTGCCGCAGGAGTGCGGATCGTGGCGATGCGTTCGAGCAGATTAATCGGCACAATGATCGTCCACAATACAAGTGCATGAGATTGTTTTCAGCCTGTTGTACCTGCATTCGGTCGATTTAATCGTTTGCGTTTTCGCGCTTCAAGCTGTCCATTCCCGGCTTTTCGAGATCAATGTCGCCTTCGAAAAATCCATGTAGTTGACGGATGCGCGTCGGGTGGCGCATTTTACGGAGCGCTTTGGCTTCAATTTGACGGATACGCTCACGTGTGACTTTAAACTGTCGACCGACTTCTTCAAGTGTGCGTGAGTAGCCATCGGCGAGCCCAAAACGTAGTGAAAGTACCTTGCGCTCACGATCGGTCAAACTGTCCAGGACATCAGTGATTTTTTCACGCAATAGGCTGTACGCAGTCATATCATAGGGATTTTCGGCACCTTTATCTTCGATGAAGTCACCAAAATTGGTATCGTCGGAATCACCTACCGGACTTTGCAGAGAGATTGGTTGTTGCGCCATTTTCATAATCGATTGCACGCGTTCGATCGGCAAATTCATTTCATCGGCAACTTCCTCGGCAGTTGGTTCGTGACCTAGCTCCTGCAGCAGTTGCTTTTGCACTTGCATGACTTTGTTCAGGGTCTCGATCATGTGCACCGGAATACGAATGGTGCGGGCCTGGTCAGCAATGGAGCGGGTGATTGCTTGACGAATCCACCATGTCGCATAGGTGGAGAATTTATACCCACGGCGGTACTCAAATTTTTCAACTGCCTTCATCAGTCCCATATTACCTTCTTGAATCAGATCGAGAAAGGAGAGGCCACGGTTGGTATATTTTTTCGCGATTGAGATGACCAGTCGTAGGTTGGCTTCAACCATTTCTGTTTTGGCTTTATGTGCCTGACGCATGCCCATGCGCACTTCGCGGATGATGTCCATTAATTCTCGTGAGTCCATCTTGAACTCAAGCTTGAGTTCATTCAGACGTGCTTCAATCGCATCAACGTTGACCTTTTTTTTGCGGCGAGTGGATGCCTTGTTTGCAAATTCAAGGTCGTCATAGTGGTTGGTGATTTCACGATAGACTGGTGTCAGGTTATTCAAGAAATCTTCGAATACTTTGAGTTTGAGGCAGTATTTGCGCAGTAGTAGGCGCAATTCGTTCTCATATTTTCTCATTCGGGTTCGCGCACGCTTTTGATTCGGGCCGTTGCCCGCTTTGGTGGCTTCGAGTTGGCTATCCCAGGCTGAATAAATACGTTCGCCGAGTTTGTGCGCTTGCTCGAGGAGCTTTGGTAGACTGTTGAAGTAATTTTCGCGACTATCGATTTTTTTATCCAGCACGACGCGATCAAAGCGTTCTTCACGGTTGAGCAGTTTTTGAATGATGTTATTTTGAAATTCCAATGTCAGTGCAGTGGAAAACAGTGCATCTTGGGCACGTAGCTCGGCTTGTTCGATGCGCTTGGAAATCGCGACTTCTTCCTCTCGTGTTAGCAAGGGCACTTGGCCCATTTGCTTTAAATACATACGAACAGGATCGTCGAGAATGTCATTTTGTGAGGTGCGTACCTCTTTTTCTTCAGTTTCTTCCTGACGAGCTTTGTAGGCCTCCACCTCGTTTTCGTCGAGGATTTCGACTTCAAGATTTTGTAGAATCGAGATGATATTTTCAATTTCGTCCGGATTGTTGACGCTATCCGGCAGTGCTTGATTGATGTCTTTATACGTGAGGAAGCTTTGTTCTTTTGAAAGTCGGATCAGGTTGCGGATGCGTTCGTTGAGTTTTTCCTGAGCCTTAGCTGAAAGCCGACGTTTTTTGGGTGTGGTCTTTTCAATTTCTTG
>CAXQRK010000126.1:0-4664 GCA_964226535.1 Polaribacter sp. | reverse complement strand
TGTACAACTTCAAGTGCAATGGCAACAGACCGCAATTTTTCTGACTGGGGGAAGTCCGAACTGGACTCGATTTGATGGGATTGCAATCGATCGCTCTGCCGCTCGACTACGGCCCGGCACCATACGATTATTTAACTTGAGCACGCGACCTTTGCTAATGAAGTTTGATTCGGAAAAGCTTAAGCCCTTTCTGATTCGTCCCTATGAAAGCAAGGATATTCAAGTCGATCGCTTAGATAATCCTACAGTCTTTGTTCGTGCAGCGACTCAATTTGAAGCAGGTAAAGATGGTAAGCCGAACTTGGAACTAGTCATCAGTAGCATCTATCGATTTTCAGCGACTGAGCCAACTCTCATGCTGCTGATGCCAACCACCGAAGGCTCCCGCTCCTACCGTATGATGCAGTTGCAGTGAGCTCTAAAATGGTTGTATTTGTACGCCAGGGCTGCTAGTTTGCTTTGACTACTCGATTGACTCATCCGAGCATGATCGAACATCACTCAACATGGTTATTTCATCATCCCAGTCGGATGACTGCAGAGCCGATTTGATTACACCGCTGTAACCCAAGCGATCAGTCGCCTGAATACTCAAAATAGGCAAATGTGGCCGGTGCCGTTGATGCCACACCGTTGCCGGTGGCATACAGGCCCACATACACTCCGGTAAACCAACCGACTGTTTCGCTGCTTAAGAAGCGTGCATCCGCTCGTTCAATGATTGTGCAGGGCTCTCCGAATTGCGCATACGAAAAGATGAATTCAGGCCCGCTGCCTTCGATGGCTAACTCCACCGGCCCCGGCAACAGATCGATTGCCTGCGAGCGGTAAATGGTCTGACCGAATTGAAGTTGAACGATCACAGCACGTCGGCCATTCTCATTCGCAATCAGGAGATCAAAATGTGTCCCATTGTTCACTAACACCAGTCCTGCCTGTTCGTTGTCCTGTTGAGGATCAAAGTCTATTTGGGTGGCCGCGCGGAATGTAATATGTGTAAGTCGTCGACCAATAAATGTCGGACTGCCGGACTCACCGATTTGCAAGGCGGATCCGCTCAGGATGAGGGTGCCTTGTGAGCGATTGTGCTTAAAATTGCCTGGATCAAAGGGTTGAATATAGTTCCATTCCAAGCCCAATGCTTCGGTGAAATCAATCCGTGCAGATTGGGGGGGTGGCACCGTTTGCAACGGCAAGGTCGGATGACTCATCTCGACGCCCACCGTGCCGTTGCCGTTGACCACTGGCCAGCCTCCTGCTGGCCAGCTCACCGGCACCAGGCAGGTTTCTCTGCCCAAGATATGATGTGGCGGATATCCGCTCACACTTCGATAACCGTGCACGACCATCCACCAGTTGCCGTCGTGAGCCTGGACCATATCGGCATGTCCGACTCCCTGAATCGGCTGGCCCATGCCGGCGACGGTGGCATGCGCCAGTAATGGATTGGCAGGGTTGTCAATGTAGGGCCCCCAGATCGAATGGCTGCGCGCAATGGTGACTGAATGCGCTTCTTCGGTGCCCCCTTCGGCCGCCAACAGGTAGTAGAATCCATCTTTTTTATAGAGATGCGGTGCCTCCGGATAGCGCCCGCCGGTGCCGTTCCAGACCATACGCTTGTCTCCGATTAATTTCCCACTGCCAGGATCGATTTCAGTGAGTTCAAATGTCGAGGAAATCACATAGGCCCGCCCATCATCGTCAAAATAAAGATCCGGATCAATCCCGTCGATGTCATCCAGCCAAATCGGATCCGACCAGGGCCCGGCTGGATCAGTTGCCGTCATATAAAACGTGCCTCTGCTAGAGGTATTGGTCGTGATCATGTAAAACGTACCCGCATGGTACCGCACTGTTGCAGCGAAAATATTGAGTTTTTCAGGAATTTGTTCACGGCGGTGGATAACATGTCCGATCTGCTGCCAGTGAATCAGGTCCCGGCTATGAAATATCGGGACGCCTGGAAAAAATTCGAATGTGCTGGTGATCAGGTAGTAGTCTGGGCCGACTCGGCACACGCTTGGATCTGGATAAAAACCGGGAATGATTGGATTCTTGTAGGTGATCCGGTCCGCTGGGTCGGGGTGCACAACCCAGGGGTTTGGGTTCAAGGTTTGGGCAGTCATGGCACTTGCCTACAGAAAAAACACAACTCAACAAGCATATTGTATGCTTTGCGGCTTGCATTGATCGGATTATGGATCATTTTATCTGTTACCCTGCAGTGTTCGAGTTTAACCGGAGTGTCTGTCCTTTACTTCTTTAAAATCGGGAGCTGAAACCTTGAAAGTGGCTGTCCAGCCGTCAACCGGAAGACAAAAACCGCCGAGGAAGCGCCCACCTTAAACACAAAAGGCCTAAGAACTCCCTCTTATACGGCACATGCGGGGTTTTTAACTAATTTTTCGATTGAACGCTTGCCCGCCATGATACCGGTTTCAAAATGTACCCTGCATACTTGCAGCAAAGATCAAAATTGTGCTGCTGAGATTCTGGTTAATGGGTGGCTACAGGGTTGAGATCAAGGATGGTGGTATGCCGGTCAGCACCGTGCGTGAAGTGGCACATTCACAGGTTCAGACTTCTTGATCCGGCGGAAACTCGAATGCCCCCTGATGGGGCTGAGCGTGAGAATGAAAAACCATTTTTAATTCAGTATTGGGAAAGACAGTTTCGGTTTCATTAAGCTCTTTGAGGAGTTCATTAATTGCCCGATTGTCTCTGGGAGTGGTTGCACTGTGTAAATGGATGTTAAGAATGTTCTTTGAGTAATCGGGCAACAAGTCTCCGCAGCGAACAAATAAGTCCTGAAGCAATGCTCGGGATCGACTCAGCGAATAATCGTGGCGCTCCAATAACAGGCCCATCGCCGTCTCGGATCGATAGGCGATCATCGCTATGGTGTTCAACAGGCTTCGACTTGAAGAATTGAGTTTGGCGAATTGGTTTTCCTCGGGAAGATCCTCAAGCTTTACGCGGCGTTCTACCTCTTTTTTAGAGGCTTTGATTTGTTCCAGCCGCTGCATGCCTGCTTCGATTTCATCAAATAATTCCGCTTTTTTCAGTAGCCATTGTGCGTGTTGCCTGTGCCCGGGTTCGGCTCGTTTTTGAGCGTCCATCGCCACGTATTTTGCACGCATTTGGTTGAGTTTGCCGGTGAGGCTACGCTGCTGCCGATCCAGTTCTCGCCAGCGGGGGTTGATGACTGTTTCGGTCCCACTAAAGCTTTCTGTCGAATGTGCGGTAAGTGCATCTATGTTAAAGTGATGCATCGCATATGAAAAATAGTTTTCCTGGGACCAACGCGCGAACATCCCAGGGGCAACTTGTGCAGTTTCCAGCTTTTTGGCGGTGCAAATAATAGCGGTTTGATGACCACTGCCGGTTAGCTTGCGCACTTCTTTGACGGGAAATCTTGTTTTGCCCAAACAGACGCCCCGCTCAGCAAGTTTCATCTCCACAGGCTCGCCGGTCGCAGTGGTGGTCTTCACCGTGTTAAATTCTTCTTCAGCCCAGATGTCGGTACAGTTCTTTTTGTAGGTCATGCAGCCGATGCGGTGATCCTCCCACAAGGACTTAAAGAAGTCAGCGCTGTAGCCTTCGCGATCAAAGACGATCACAAATCGATGTAAATGAGGGTCTGCGCAGAGTGCTTCTTCGCTGGGTTGATTGGGCACTTCTTGGAGCAAGCGCGGGACAATGTCGTTTTTAATCACATCAATGAGCCCCGGATCGATTTGTTTCTCAATGACAAAAAAAGGTTGCCCGATGGCATCATTGATCCAGTAGGAACTAATACCCCGCAGACACAGGCGCTGGCGTGAGACGAAACGCCGGGGCAGTTCGACCTGGCCCCCATAAACTTTGACATGCCCGTCAATGTACAAAAAGCCAAGCCGGTCTTTGACCTGCTGCAGCCACTCCTCACTCAGGGCACAGGCCCATCTGTCGGCATGACCATCCCCGGAAATAGCGTCCATTTTACTGCGTAAACAACGCACTTCCGGGATGCGGTCCAGTCCAATTAATTTGCCAAACTCTCCGGGAGCATAGCCGCGCAATTGCTCAACACTGCGAATCCTGGCAAGCATCATGAAAACCAGCACCAGCAGTATCTGCGTAAGGCTATAATAGCCTTGTATCCTGCCGAGCTTATCAATGCTTGAAAGCAAGCCGTTGGCTAATACTGAGGGAAGAGCGCACAGTAAACCGACCATAGGGACATCCAGACATGCCTGAAACTGAATTTTGACCCCATTTATAAGGCCCATAGCTGCCGCGGCACGATCGGGAGAATTGGTAGCGCCCACCCCCATTTGTTCGCCTGCCTGAGCATCCTCCTGCGTACGTGCTGACTGATTGGAGGGCGTTGTCCCTGCAGTATCGGTTAACCGGCTCGCTGATGTTAAGCGTCCATCGTTGAGAGCTTTGCGTAGCGTATCGGCTTTGATCTGAAGCTCAGCACTGACTTCAGCACGGGATAGGCCTTCGTTTAAGAGTTGTTGTGCATGGGCCAGTCGTTCATCGCTAAGAACGGTTCCTGCTCTGCGTCCCGAACGCCTTTGGAAAAAGGATTCTGCGCCGCGTTCCCTAAGCTGTTTTTGGGCTCGTCCAAGCATTTTACAATTCGACTCCAACAGCTCGTGCGATCTGTACCTGTTGAC
>CAXQRK010000125.1:0-51367 GCA_964226535.1 Polaribacter sp. | reverse complement strand
TACGCGATTAACGATCGTGACTGGAGTTCAGACGTGTGCTCTTCCGATCTAAAACCGTTTTACCCATAAGCTGGCAAGATATTCCGGGCAGCTCCCGCTGACTCAGTGTCAGGCTTTCCGTTTTGTGGTCCGTTTTTCTTCAACAGTCGATCCCGCTGTTGAACTATAGGATCTTTACAACGTGGGCTAAATTCTGCACACCGCCACGTCCGGTTGGATACCCCGCTACTCGAGTCCAAGTTCCGCGCGACTAAAATCGGAGCCAAGCATTGAACCTAAATTCGGGAGTTGGATCCGCGCACGCGTCGCGAAGATGGGCTAATCGCCTAAAACCTAAAACCTAAAACCTAAAACCGAAATGGATTGGTCCCGCGCACGCGTCGCGAAGATTAGCTCACAATTCCCCCACTGCTGAGGAAAATCCCCTTCAGATTCATTTCCAATTGACGTGGATTGGGCGAATTCTCAAGGGCATCTTCTTTTGAAATCAACCCATTCTTGACGAGGCGAAAGAAATCCTGATTAAAGGTTTTCGAACCGTTATCTTGAGAGGCCTCAATCACCGACTCAATTTTATCGAATTCACCGTCTTTGATGGTTTTACGACCGAGCGCATCCACAATGAAGGCCTCCGACACCGGCATGCGTCCGCCGCCTTCCAAGGCAGCTAGCAATTTCTGCGTGATTGCCGCCCGCAGCGTACCCGCAAGTTGGCGCTGCAAGGACTGCTTTCGCTCCGCTGGAAAAAACTCAAACAAGCGCTGAATGGCCTGTTGCGCGCTGGAAGCATGGATGGTACCAAATACCAGGTGGCCCGTCTCCGAGGCCTGTAGGGCCGTTTCAAAGGTCTCTTGGTCACGCATTTCACCCACTAAGATCACGTCCGGATCCTGCCGCAGCACCGCACGCATCCCTTCGGCAAAACTGGGACAATCAATCCCGATTTCACGCTGATTGATGATGGATTTTGCGTCCGTGTAGGTATATTCGATCGGATCTTCCAAGGTGACCACATGACGATCAAAGTGATGATTGATATAGTTAATCATGGATGCCAGGGTGGAACTCTTGCCCGAGCCGGTCGCCCCACACAGCAGCACGATGCCATTTTTTTGTTTACATAAATTCGACAGTACATCGCCATCAATATTTAAATCTTCAAATGTCGGCGGATGATCACTCACATAGCGCATGACTACACTGGGCAAGCCGCGCTGCAAAAATCCGTTCACCCGAAAACGTCCAATACCGGGGGCACTGTAGGAGTAATCCACCTGGCGTTTGTTTAACCAAGTTTCATAAAATTCCTTCGGTACCGAATGTTGAATAAATTCGCGCACTTGCTCCGGCGTAATGGGATCCATCTCAACTGATTCTAAACCACCACTAAGACGCAGAAATGCTGGTTTATTGGATTTAATATGAACATCACTGGCCATATTTTCGACCGCGAGCGAGAGAAGACCATGAATGGTTTCGAGAATCGACATAATGTACAAAGGGTAATTGTAGATTTTGGATAAATACGAAAAATTCTATTGAACAAAGATAACAATATCGACGTGCTGGAAGGCGTATATGTTTTTATAATCAGTCACACCCTTTCCCGAATCAAACATGAATACAACTCTATTCTCAGGCGTTTTCACCGCCTTGGCCACTCCGCTGCGTAATGGTGCTATCTGCTACGAAGATCTAGACGCGCTCATCGCCCATCAACTCGACGGCCATATCAATGGGCTTGTCTCCGTTGGCACCACCGGCGAATCGCCTACCCTGAGCCACACAGAACATATTGAAGTGATTCGCGCCACGGTCAGTGCAACCGCCGGCAAGGTACCGGTCATTGCCGGCACCGGATCCAACTCCACCGACGAAGCCATCGACCTAACCCGTCAGGCCGAAGCCGCCGGAGCAGACGGCTTCCTGATCGTTGCGCCCTATTACAACAAGCCCAGCCAGGCCGGACTCTTGCAACATTTCAGTCGGATCGCCGAATGTACCGAAAAGCCCATCGTACTGTATTCAATCCCATCACGCTGCGGCATCGAAATTTCAGTCGATGTCACGGCCCGCCTCTATGAGCAGTATCCGCATGTATGCTGTATGAAGGCGGCTGAGGGCTCCTGCGAAAAAGTCGCTGAATACGTGCGCACCCTCGGCTCCGACTATGCCGTGATGAGTGGCGACGATGGGCTCACCCTGCCGTTCATGGCTGCCGGTGCTAGCGGTGTGATCAGTGTGGCGTCCAATCTGGTAGTCGCTCCACTCGTTGAAATGGTACAAGCCGCCAATCACAACGACTACCACAGCGCTCGTGCAATTTACTTGAAGTACTACCCGTTATTTAAGGCGATTTTTCTCGAACCCAATCCGGTGCCGATCAAATATGCCCTCAAGCAAGCGGGTATTATTCAATCCGATGAGGTACGCCTGCCCTTGAGCCAGCTGACCGGCGACACGGCTCAGGTACTTGACCGCCTATTGGCAGACCTGCAGCTAATCCAATCCTCAACGCACGCCTGAGTCAACATGGCCTTAAATATCTTACTCAACGGCTCACGCGGACGCATGGGCCTCGCCATCGCCAAGGTCGCCACAGCAAACGATGCGGTGATTCGCTCAGCCTGCGACGTCGGCGATGATCCCCGCGCCGATATCGCGCAGTGCGATGTGATCATTGACTTCAGCTTCCATGAGGTGACAGCCGACATTGCAGCGCTTGCAGTCGACCGACAGATTCCGCTGGTGATCGGTACCACTGGTCATACCAGCGAGGAAAAAGCACGCATCCTCGCCTGCATCAAAGAGAAAATTCCGGTGGTCTGGGCAGGCAACTACTCGGTAGGGGTCAACACCTTGAACTACTTAACTCGTAAAGCCGCCACGATACTCGGCGCGGCCTACGAGCCGGAAGTACTCGAAATGCACCATCACCATAAAACAGACGCACCCAGCGGCACCGCGGAACGACTGATTGAAATCTTGCGCAAGGCCTACCAATTGAGCAGCGAGCAAGTCGTGCACGGCCGCCAAGGCCTCATCGGCGCCCGTCCGCGCAATGAAATCGGCAGCCACGCCATCCGCGGCGGTGATATCGTCGGCGAGCACACCGTTTATTTCTGCGGTGAAGGGGAACGCATTGAACTGACCCACCGTGCCACTGACCGTAAAATTTTCGCCCAGGGCGCCATTCGAGCAGCACACTGGGTTGTCGGCCAAGCGCCGGCGGTGTATCGCATGGAAGAGGTCCTCGGCCTGGTCGATTAAGCTCATACCGTTTTGATCGTTCGTTTAACAGGTATCGTGGTTGAAAGCGCTCCTCTGCTGGTAGTGCTTGAGGCCGCTGGTGTCGGCTACGAGGTGCATATTCCGATCACGACCGCCGAGAAAGTCCCCGCCGTCGGCAAACAATGCAGTCTCTTCATTCATTCGGTCTACCGCGAAGACAGTGCCTCCCTGTATGGCTTCGCCAGCAGGGATGAACGCGATTTTTTTCGGCTATTAGTCGAAAAAGTATCTGGGATCGGACCCAAAATCGGCATTACCATTCTCAGTCGGATGTCCGTCGAATTGCTGCGCAATGCGATTGCCAGTGCCGATATCGCGCTCCTGTCGAAATGTCCCGGGATTGGCAAAAAAACTGCCGAGCGCCTGGTCATTGAACTCAAAGACAAATTTGAGCCCGGTGACGGCGCGCGGTCCGCGCAGGTTGAACCTGGCGGTCCGGCGACGCACAGTACCTATCAGGATGCTGTCAGCAGTCTGATTATTCTCGGCTATAAACCGGCAGATGCCGACAAACTGGTGCGCAAAGCGTGCAAACAATTGCCATCCGATACCAGTGTCGAAGCACTGGTCAAACAAGCGCTTGCATAAGCCATGAATTTCTCAGCCGGTACACTCAGAAACCGGCCAGCGTACTCTGAAATCCGGCTGACCAACGGGATTCCTGTCGAACCGGCACCAAGTGCTCTGTATAGTCAAACAGCTTCGAAGCCGGCATCGCCGAATACGCCTTATATCGATCCATCCGCTCAATCTCAACTTGCCGATATGCCTCGCGCTGACGCATCGCCTGCAGATCCACCGCGCTGAGTCGATCATCCGCCGGTGCCAACTCTGGACTCAGGCCAAGCAAGCGCAGGTGCGCAGCCAAACTGCCACGCCGCGAGCTTGCAACTGCCTGATGCATGGCAAATCGTTCCAAATCAGATCCAAGCAGTGGAGTCTCCACATAGGAGGAATTGTCCGGCTCAAGCAACGATTGCCAAACCATTAAGCTTAGTAGCAGGACTGCAAACGAGAGCCCAACCGCCACTCCCGAACCAGCAATCCACGCAATCAAACGATTTGCCCGAGCTGTTTTTTGCGTGGATAAGTCGTACTGCTTATCAGTGGTGCGAGCGTCTGCAGCCATTGCGAGGCGCATCGCCCGATGCAAGCGACAACGCGCATCAAATTCGCGCTGGCGAGCAGGGCTCAAAGTGAGTTCCTGCTGCAAGCATTGCAACTCTTGCGCAGAAATCTCTTGATCGACATACAAATTGACCAGTTCGCTGAACTTTGCCTCGTTCATGAAAAATCACTGCCCATCAACTCACGCAAGCGCTCACGCGCACGTGCAATACGGCTTTTGACCGTGCCAACACTGATCTTAAGCTCCTGTGAGATCGCTTCATAGGACAGATTATGCACGTTACGCAAGGTCAGCACCTCACGGTGCTTCTCGCTGAGTCCATCCATACATTCTGTCACACGATCGACAAACTCACGTGTAAGCACAGATTCGGCCGGGGTCTCGCCCCCGGCAGGCATCACATTCTCAAGTGTCAGGTCCCCATCAGTCGATAGAGGCTGATCCAGTGATACCGAGTGATCGCGCTTGCGACGAAACCAATACCAATAGCGATTGTGCGCCAGATTCGTGGCGATTTGATACAACCAGGTCGAAAAAGAGGCATCACCCCGAAAATTGGCTAGACCACGCTGCGCCCGAATAAATGCATCCTGGGTGACTTCCTCCGCGTCCTGCTGATTTTTCAACAATTGGTGCACGCGTGCAAAAATACGATCCCAGTACCGCGTGACCATATCATTATACGCCGCGGTATCACCATTTTTTATTCGCTCGATCAAGAGATCGTCTTGACACATTGATTCACTTTTAGTGCTCGTCATAAGGTAGTGTAAGTTAAGATAGTTTAAAGCTTAGATTTGTTCCCGAAAAAGATGTTCAATAAAAAACATCGTTCCTGCACTTGACAAGCGGCCCGGCAATGCCTTCCATCCTGCGCGTTTAAACAATGCGGGTCGTTAGCTCAATCGGTAGAGCAGTTGACTTTTAATCAATTGGTTCGGGGTTCGAGTCCCCGACGGCCTACCAGTTTTGGAATCAGTGCCTTTAGTCTTGGTAAGGCTGTACTTTATTGCTTCGATACCGTCGCAACCAATCACCAAGCTTGCCCAGCTAAACTCAAGCCGATTGGCCCGGGCACTTTCAATGCTCTCTCAGGCCCACTCGGGCTTGGTCTGGGACCTGCGCTGAGCCGGTGGAACTCTAGCCCGATCGAAACGCCTAGGCTCTTCGATCCAGCTGCTTGGCAAATACAAACGGTAACCGATTCGGGTCAAAAAGAGAAACTGAGACGCTCAAACTGTCCGATCGTATTTCCCAGAAAGTTCCTAAAAAATAATTTTTTTAAAAGTTCTGCTTGATCTACTACGCCGACTTTGTCTTGATCCACGCGTCTCTACAAGCACCCGTAGCTCAATTGGATAGAGCGCCTGACTACGAATCAGGAGGTTGGGGGTTCAAGTCCCTCCGGGTGTATGTACTCGGCTGATGTATTTGTAGGTGAGCATTGCTGATAATTTAAACCTGTGAGCTATACGCGCAGGCAGCACGACTCAGGATAGTCGTAACACATCTGCCAAATGGTCCAAGATCTGCGTCGTATGCACCATTATTTGGCCATGTGCCTGCGCCAGTCGTTGTGCGGCCAATCCATGTAGTACCACCGCACGCGCCGCCGCTAGTTCAGCACTTGAAGGCTCCTGTGCGAGTATTCCGCCAATCAAACCGGCCAGCAGGTCACCACTGCCACCACGCGAAAGTACAGGTCCACCACAAGCATTGTACCAGACCGTAGTTCCATCACACATACGAGTATGCGCCCCTTTTAATATCGTAATCACACGATAAGTAGAACAAAACTTCATCAGTGTTTTATTTGAATGGTCCGGTCGATCGAGCTTGGCAATCCGCATAAACTCACCCATGTGTGGCGTCAACAAAATCGATCCCATTGAAGACTTACGTTTGATCGCCAACTCAACCACCCGCATACGCAGGGCGTCCGCATCCAGAATGACCGGCAATTCGACTTGCTTGACCACTTCCTGGGCCAGCATTTCAGTGCTGCGATCCCGTCCCATGCCGGGTCCGATAAGCACTGTGGTAGCCTGACCAATCCGATCAAACAATAAGGACAAGGCCTTTGCATTCAGCGTGCCACTGACCGTCTCCGGCCATGGCACCCACATTGCTTCGGGCACTTGAGCCGCAAGTGTCGCGGCAACGGAGGCCGGCGCAAATGCAGTGACCAGCCCGACTCCTGAACGCACTGCAGCTTGCACCGCCATCAGCAACGCACCCGGCATGTATGCAGATCCACCTAGCACAAACAAATGTCCGAATGCGCGCTTGTCGACCATTGCCGGACGCAACTTTCGCAGCGCTTGTAATACGCGGTCATCCAGTACTCGTTCGGTTGCATTCAAGTCTGCCGCAAACGGCGATTTTAACCAGCCCACATCAATTACACGTAACCGACCCGCTGTGGTGAGTCCTTCCAGCAAGACTTTTTTGGCCACTCCTATTGCATAGGTGAAATCAGCACGAAACCACAAAGTATCCGAAATATCGCCCAAACCGCTGGGTAAATCAACCGCCGCACGGAGTCCGATTGAATCGAACTGATTCACTGCTGCGATCAGCGCACGCATCGGCTCGCGCACCGGCGGCTGAAACGACATGCCCAACACGCCATCGATACAGATATCGAACATTCGATCATCTGCAGCATTTTCCAATAATCCCAGAATCATCGCCTGATCACTCGTCGCATCCAGCACATGCTCAATCACCCGACCTTTCAACTGTCGGTACGCACGTGCGGTCAAAGGCTTGAGTGCCTCGGGATCGGCCGCCAATATCAAGCTTACTCGTGCCCGTGGAAAATTTGCCAGCAACTGCCCGCAAGCAATCAAGGCATCGCCACCATTATGTCCCTTACCAATTAAAGCCAATACCCTCAAGCCTTGTGGCAAGGGACGCAGTTCCTGATAATCCAGACACAGTGCATTCGCCAGACCGACCCCTGCAGCTTGCATCGCCTTCCATGCCGCGGCCTCATCCACCAAGACGGAAGCTTCGAATTGAGCCGCCTGCTGACAGGTCAGAACAGGATATCCACTATGCAAGGATTTCATACTGAAGTTATTCAATTAAATCGATTCATGTCACTCTTGCGGTAATGTGTGCTTGAATCGTCCAGTACAATTCATTGTCGCTTGACCAACTACAGTACTCTGAAAGTCGAAACGTTTCTACTTAATGTGGCAGGAAGAGAAACATGCAGGCCATGACAATCGTGGGGAATAGTGCCGCAAGCATCAGTTTGAGCGGTGAGATGCCGCCCTCAAAATGTTTATTCAGGATGCTGTGACCGGCGGGGTTGGGCGCATTGGCAATCACGGTCAACCCGCCACCAGTCACCGCTCCGGCAACCACTGCATATTGAAGTGCTAAGGCACGTGCGGCATCCGGCGCCAATTCTGGATCAAACGCTGGCACCTGCGATGCCAAAAAGGTAATCGCGGCATTATCATTAAACGCCGTTAGCAAGGTGGCACCGATAAATAGCTGGACTTCGCCCAGGGCTGACAACACCGGCGCAATCCACCACCCTTGCAATCCACCATGAATTACCAGGCCGGCCAGAAAAAATCCAACCAGCAGTGGTCCCTTTAGAGCGATCGCATATTGATGATGGTCGGTCGCAATGGTGAATGCGACAAATACCAGAAACCCTCCAATGAAAAAAGTCGGGTGGTGCAGGGTAAATACCGTCCATGCGAGAAAAAATAGATGAACCGTAATAATCCAAAATGGTGCCGGCTCCTCTTTTTGAGTCTTTGCTTCGGCATCCGCTGCGTCGGCTTGTTGTTTCAGAGCTGCAAAGTTTTTTCGAAAAACAAGGAAATAAACCGTGGTTGCAAGCAAGATGCCGACAACTGCCCGCAGCCCAAAATGTGACAGCATGAACGCGGTATCCCAATTCCACTTTGTCGCAACCATTAGCACCGGCGGGGCCGCAAAGTGAGTCAATGTACCGCCGACTGAAATATTCACAAACAACAGCCCCAAAGTGGCATATTTAAACATGGGAGTGGGCTTGTAGCAATAGAATTGATGTCCGAGCAATAGCGCGGCAATGGTCATTGCCGCAGGCTCAGTAATCAGGGAACCCAACAGGGGTGCAACAATCAAAATGGATAACCACCATGCTGCAGGGCTTTGATGGCCGATGCGGGCCACTAGGCTAAGGGCGCGTTCGGCAAATGCAACGATTGGGCGTGAGGCGGCAATCGACATAATCACAACCACAAAGACTGGCTCGGTATAATTGCGCGTATCAATATAGTGCGTGGTATACTCCCATCCATAACGAAATGTGATAAACAGCAGCAATGGAATCAGCCAGATACCAAAAATCGCTTCAATCTCTCCAAGAAAATGAAACAATGTGGCTTTGAAGCTTACCGGGGCCTTGCCATTCACAAACAAGCGCTTGTCTGCTTTTGCTTTTGCCGCGTGCGCGTGCTCATATTGATGTGCGAGCTTCATGAATGGCCCGGCGGCAAAGGTATGAATAATCGCGGCAAAGAACAGTAAGGTTGCGATCAGATTGATCGGATCCGCCATCGCACGTACCTTAAGAGTCTCAAACACACTCAGTTCATGATGAGGGACACCAAGTGCATCGGCGCGGGATTGTTCGAGTGCTGTGTACGCCTCCAATGGCATCGGAAATGAGATACTCGTGTGGCCATGTGGCTGTCCACCACCGCTAATTGGACTGCCTGCGAATACATGTGGTGCTGTGATACTTACAAGAGCAAGCATTACAAGCAGGGTCAATCGTATTAAATAACTATACATAGATTAAAAAAACTCAGAGTGAATATATAGGCTCAGGAGTCATCGCTGATGCCGGCTTTCTGTACAGGAACCGCCGCATCCGAGTGATTTTTACGAAACTGAAAACGATTCATTTCACGCAGTGAAAGAGTTTCTCCAGTATCTGAGTAATGCAGCGATTGTTGTAAAATCATATGATAGATACGCTTTTCTTCAATCTGTTGGACAGTCCGGTCCGTACGGATTTGTGCCTGGTGCTCGAGGTCAGCCAGACGGTTGTTCCAGTTTGAGAGCGTCCTTTGTTTGCTTGGAAATGTAATGATTTCAGAGTCGAAACGCTTTTTTGATGTCGTTTCCTCTAGCATAATCGAGGATTTTTGAGTGCCCAGTGATGAATAATATAAATCCCACTGCTGTAAAGGAAATGAGCGTTGCATGAAATCTGACTGCTGCTTGCCCGACCATGTCTTTTGTTCAATGCGTTTTTGTGTGAGGTCGGATGCCTCCTCACGATACGCTTCTACAACACTTGCTTCTGTCGCACAACATAGCAAACTCATGATACAGATTTGAGCAATGAAATAAGTGATGGTGAACGCACGCGAAGACATAAATAATCCAAGTTTCAATAGAGGCATCACTTGCAAATATCAAGCGAATCCATTCGAAACCATTAAACAACTGCGCTGGCAGTATTATTTGCACGATTGACGCAGCGCAACTGAATCGTCTAGATCGACCCATTTTAAAGATAGCGACACAGATGACACACTACGATTTTTCCGCAATTGAGCCGAAATGGCAGGATTTCTGGGAGCGACAAGGCACGTACCAAGCGCAAGATTTCGACGCCAAACCAACCTTCTATGTGCTCGACATGTTCCCGTATCCATCCGGTGCAGGCCTGCATATCGGCCATCCAGAAGGGTATACCGCGAGCGATGCCCTGAAACGCTACAAGCAGGCCAATGGGTTCAATGTATTGCACCCAATGGGCTGGGACGCGTTCGGCCTACCAACGGAACAATATGCAATCAAGACCGGAACCCATCCACGTCTAAGCACTGCGCAAAACATTGCACATTTCAAACAGCAGCTGCGCCGACTGGGATTTACCTATGATTGGTCACGTGAAATCAATACCACTGATTCGGATTATTACAAATGGACGCAATGGATTTTTGTACAATTATTTAAACAGGGCCTCGCCTATGTGGATGAAAAGCCGGTGTGGTTTTGCCCCGAACTCGGCACCGTTCTGGCCAATGAGGAAGTGCTCAACACACCGGAAGGCCCTCGCTCGGAGCGGGGTCATTTTCCGGTGGAGCGCCGCCCGATCCGGCAATGGATGCTGCGCATTACCGAGTATGCGGATCAACTGATTGCTGGGCTAAAAGACCTCGATTGGCCGGATTCTACCAAGCGGCTGCAAGAAAATTGGATAGGTCGTAGCGAAGGGGCTGAGATTCATTTCGACATCGTAGGTCATGGTGCGAACCTGACTGTTTTCACCACTCGTCCGGACACCCTGTTTGGAGCCACCTATATGGTAATCTCACCGGAACATCCGCTGCTTGCAGAGATTACCATCGAAAAACAGCGCGAAGCGGTGTTGACATATGCAGAAGCCGCGAAACGTAAATCCGATTTGGAACGCGCTGAATTGAACAAACAAAAGAGCGGGGTTTGGACCGGTGCGATGGCAATTAATCCGCTGAATGGCAAGCAGCTTCCAATCTGGGTTGCGGACTATGTACTGATGACTTACGGCACCGGTGCGATCATGGCAGTGCCAGCTCACGACAGCCGCGATTTTGCATTCGCCAAAGCCTTTGAACTCGAAATCATTCAAGTGATTGACGATAGCGGCACCGCTAAAACAGATGCGACTGGCGCATTGGCTGAGGCCTACACTGGACCGGGTGATTTGATCCACTCCGGGGACTACAGTGGTCAAGACTCCGAATGCGCAACAAAGGCAATCATTCAACGACTTGTGGACGAGCAGCGCGGTGGACCGAGTGTCCATTTCAAGCTGCGCGACTGGCTGTTCTCACGCCAGCGCTACTGGGGTGAGCCCTTTCCAATCGTTTGGGTCGACGAAGCGGATTACGCACGCGTGGATGATTCACTCAAATCGGTCAAACGCCCGGTTAGTGCTGAATTTAACGGTAAACGATGCTTTGCACTCGCGTTGCCTGAAAGCGAACTGCCACTGGTACTTCCCGAAGTCGATAGCTACACGCCGTCGCCGGATGGTCAAAGTCCGCTGTCCAAAGCGGATCAATGGCTACAGCTCTATTTGGACCCGCAAACCGGAGCTACCTCCAGTGAGCCGATCAAAGGTTGGGTGCAGGCATTTCGCGAGACCAACACCATGCCACAGTGGGCCGGCTCTTGCTGGTATTACCTGCGCTACATCGATCCGAACAATCCGCACGCCCTAATCGCAGCCGCCAAGGAGGAGTATTGGGGCTACCCGGATCTGTATATCGGCGGTGCCGAACATGCCGTACTGCACCTGCTCTATGCCCGGTTCTGGCACCATGTGCTGTACGACCTTGGCATACTGAGCAATCCAGAGCCGTTCAAGAAACTATTTCACCAAGGCATTATATTGGGCGAAGATGGCGAAAAAATGTCCAAAAGCCGTGGTAATGTGATTAGTCCGGAAAGCATCATCGAGCATTATGGTGCAGATGCTCTGCGCTTATACCTAATGTTTCTCGGGCCACTTGAGGCGATGAAGCCGTGGAATACTCAGGGAATCGAAGGCATCGCGCGCTTTCTGCGCAAAACATGGCGCTTGATCGTGGCCGAAAATGGTACCCGCCAAGCGAACATCCGTGCAA
Organism: Polaribacter sp.; assembly: GCA_964226535.1. Lineage (GTDB taxonomy): Bacteria > Verrucomicrobiota > Verrucomicrobiia > Opitutales > Coraliomargaritaceae > Lentimonas. Next base: position 39,310 of record CAXQRK010000125.1, on the reverse strand, counting down.
GCGAAGCACTAGATCCCACTACCGAGCGCATTCTGCACGCCACCATCAAAAAGATCACGGAGGACTATGAAAGTCTCAGCTTCAATACCGCGATCTCGCAAATGATGATTTGCCTGAACCAACTCTGCAAGGCTGAGACAGTGACAGCGACGGCCGTCGAGTCCTTTCTCCAATTACTTGCACCACTCGCGCCCCATATCGCAGAAGAACTCTGGCGTTTTCTAGGGCATACCACCAGCATCGTTGATGCTGGCTGGCCGACATTTGATCCGCGCAAACTACAGCAGGATACGGTTAAAATTATTTTCCAAGTGAATGGAAAATACCGTGGCGATGCCGAACTCCCCAGCGACATTTCTGCAGATGAGGCCATCGCCGCGGCCCAAATGCACACAAAAATTCGCCCCCATCTAGACGGGAAACGTCTTCAACGTGGAATATACGTACCACGAAAAATTGTCAATCTTGTCGTCGTCTAATGTCGGTAGAGATTCTGTCCTTGAAAAAGCTTTGCTGCATGATCACATCTGCTATTTATTTTAATCGATCACTGCAACGGCTGTGCGCGTTCAACTAATCGGCAGACTCACGATGCATGCACCCGGTTCAACCTTTCTTCCAGACGCATTTGATCCACAGCCGATCGGATTAATCGCCGGCAAAGGACGATACCCAATCCTAAGCGCCGAACGCATCCGTACACAAGGCTTGCCCCTACGACTGATTTCCTTTGCCGGCGAAACTGAACAATCGCTGATCGATTCGATGCCGACAACTGAGCATGTCCAGATCAAAGTCGGTCAGCTCGGTAAATTACTCAAGTCCCTGCAAAAACTTGGTTGCAAATATGCACTGATGGCTGGACAGATTACACCACGGCGTTTGTTTCATGGGCTGCACCCGGACTTAAAAGCACTGAAAATTTTAAATCGTCTATCGATCAAGAATGCGGAGACCATTTTCGGTGCAATTTGCCGCGAGATTGAAGCGCTTGGGATCTCCATGCTGGATGCCCGATCGTTTCTGGATGATCAACTCGCCCATGAAGGCTTGATGACGGGCGGAAAATTAAAGGCCACACTTGCTGATATTAGACACGGCATTCGAATTGCCAAAGGCATGGCGGATCTTGATGTCGGTCAAGGCGTTGTCGTGCGCCGTGGTACGGTGCTCGCGGTGGAAGCGTACGAAGGGACTGACCCGATGCTGCGCCGAGCAGGCAGCTTCAAGACCAGTGATCTTATTTTTGTCAAGACCGTGAAACGCGTGCAGGACTATCGATTTGATGTGCCCGTGTTTGGAGCACGCACACTGGATGTGATGGATGCTGCCGGGATACGCACCGCCGCATTGGAAAGCGGCAATGTGCTGATACTCGATAAAGCGCAAATTCTTGAACAAGCCCATTCATTCAAGATTGAACTGTATGGATATTCGACAGCGAATCGCGCTTGTTGAAGGCTTAAACCGGCTTTAGCAAGGTGTCATTTTAAATACGCTAAACATCTTTGGGCGTTGACTGCCTACGTTTTGCATGATGATGCCACACCTCGTCACCAGAATTCGGGCGGTCTTCGCTTTCTGAGGAAGCGGATGCAATAGATGGATCACTGTCAGATGTAGTATTGCTGGACGTACTCGTATCACTGGATGTATCACGACTACTGGAACTAGTGTTATCACCAGATGCATGTGTATCGCCAAGTGTATCGACACCTGCATTGCCAGATGCATTGGCATTCGCAGACGCATCAGTGCTGCCGGATGCATTGGCATTGGCAGAGGCGCTCTCGCCTAGGGCATTGGCGTTAGCAGAAGCACTGGCAGTACTGGATACATTGGCATTACCAGAGGCAGCCGTGTTGCCGGTTAAATTAAGTCCAAAGCCAGTCTTTTTTTTCTCCTTATTGGCTTTAATCGTTTTAAGTGCTGAAGGACATGGAGACAATGCAATAACATTATAACCAAGCGCTGCAAGTTGGGCAATAATGGCTGTCAGCAGCATCAATGCCAACGGTGATGATGGAACTCCGTTAAGTCCGTTCAATAGACTGTTCAGTCCATTGGTATTTGCTGCTAATGAAGCACTCGGGGCTGCACTAGCGGAGGCACCAAGGCCGGCGCTAGCGCCAAGACTGGCACCCGCACCCGCGCCGGCACCCGCGCCGGCACCCGCACCCGCACCGGCACCGGCGCCCGCACCGGCGCCCGCACCCGCACCGGCTGACGCAGCTGCGCTGGCGCTGGGCAGCAATGAACCGAGTTGATTTAGTAGGCTAGCGAGTGATTGACCACCCCCTCCAGAAAATAAATTGGTCCCAAATACTTCTTGAATCAGCAGAAGCATATGTAAATTGGCCATGGCTTTGATCAGCATCTCTGAGGATACCGTTGCACTTATTGCAGTGATTGCCGCCGCATTGGCGGCCATTCCTGCAAGTCCTTCGGCGATCGAGGCAAGCCCTGATGGTGACGATAGGGATCCTCCTGGAAAGGCGGCGGCCGCCGCATCGTTTGCGGCCTTGACCGCATCTCCAACTGCTTGTTGCGCTGCTGCTTTAGCCGCTTCCGGATCAACGTTATCTTCATTCGTACTTTGTACCTCTGCAATCGCTTCATCAATCTGATTTTTGATCGCTTTTAAGCAGTTGCCCGCATGTGCAACTGCTTGGGCTGCTTGAGCTGCATTGGCCGCTTCAGTTGCAGCCGTCTCCGCTGCCTCTTTTGCTGTATCGATTGCATCGACTGCCGCCGCCGCTTTGGCGGCCGCGGCGGCCGCAGACGCTTTAGCCGCACTGGCAAGTGCATTTTTTGTCTCTTCTTTTACTGTGCTAATTAAATCATCCACCGTGCCTCGAACCTTGTCATTTGCTACATTAACCGTGTTTGCGACGGCCTTCTGAACGATCAATCCTCCTTCATTAAAGGCATTGATAGCTGAGTTGGTTGCTTTGAGCGCATCTGCAGCCGCTTTTTCGGACCATTCTTTTGCATCTTTAATGTTTTCTACCGCCGCAGTAATGCCGGTCGCATCGGCAACTTTTTGGGTGCCGTCGGCAATGTCTTGACCTAATTCTTCGACGCCGTCGGCAGCAATCTCTTTTGCTTCTTCCTCTTTTGCTTCTTCCTCTTTTGCTTCTTCCATCATGGCTTCTGCAACCAAGTCCATTCCGGTTGCTTCTGCAACTGATTGCGCTGCGGTAGCTGCAAGCGCTAGCGGATCAAGCCCTTTGAAATTGGCCAGCGCTTCAAGAATACCAAGCAGTCCACTTAGTTGTGCCGCTTCAACCAAACCACCTAACATACAGCTTGCCGTTGGCGAGGTCAGGTTAATCCCCAGTTGCGCCTGTACGGTTGCTTGCAAGTTTGCGGCTTCCGACAATTGAGCGGCAGCGGCCATCGTTGCCGCTTCACTTGCAGTTAAATTCAACGGCGGCACCGGTAAGGATATCGCAGCCGGTGTTATCGGCGCATTGAGATTTGGATTTACTGTCGGTGGTTTTAAGGCCAAGGCCTGTAGTCGCGGTAAATACGGCAATCCGGGGGGTAGGGCGGTCATATTTGCGATGAGCTCCTGCATGGCAGCTATGAGTTCCGCCACTTTCTCTTTACAGATACAATACATTATTCGGGACCCTCCTCATGAGATTGCAGTGGTTGTTGCGGTGACGTTGAGTCTGAAGGATTGGATTCAGACTTCAAGGGATCGCGCTTTGCTTGATCAAACCATGCACCTGCTTGACTATTTTCTATAGGAGGAGGGTCGGATGACCGGTCATCACTTAATTCTGCTGTCTGTTCTGGCGCCGAAGAGGATTCGTCTGAAGTTTCATCGATGCCAGTCTCCTCCAGAGAGGACTCATTTGACTCTGTAGCATTTGCATTAGGGCTCTCTTCATGGTTGGAAGGACTTTTTTCATTGGCATCTTCCTCATCTGCTTGGGCTTGTTTACCGTTCATATCGGCAACCGCATCAATTAAGCTTCCAATTATTAAGGTATTGGAACTGCCCATTCCGGTTAATCCGGGGCAGAGGCAACCGGTCGGCAGAGTGAAGATGCATGGCCCACAGGGAGTCGTTTGTACGACTGAAATACCTAAGCCATTGAATATTGCTCCGAGTAGTGCGAGTAGTACGTCGACAATCGAAGGGATTGGCCCGACTCCGCTCACTGCTGAGATAAAATCCTTTGATTCAAAGAGATCTTTCTGTTTGCTAAGGTCTTTAGCGTATGGCAGGGATTTCGATGGAGACCAGGCCTTGGACTTATCTGCCGCTTTACTTAAGCTATCACCGAGATTAAAATCAGGCGATGTAAGATTCGTCCCCAGTAAAGGACTGGCAAGCGCCAAGGGCTCGAACAGATCCAATGCCATGCTGAGTAGATCCAGGGGCAGTGACAACAGCGCGGCGGCAAGCGCGTCCAAATTTGCCATAATAGTTGATAACATCGACGATAAAGAACCGAGTCCACCTACTCCAACTGCTGGAAGATTTAATCCAAGTCCTGTGCTGCAAGCTGCTTGTGCACTCGCCATTGCCGCCACTTGCGCAGCCATGCTGGCATTTACCGCAGCATTTGCATCAGCGTTCAACTGTGCGGCAGCAGTTGCCGCAGCGCTTAATTGTGCCGCAGCATTCGGCAGCATTGGGTTAATTCCAAGCGATGCAACCGCAGCAAGGGATGCAATTGCGGAGAGGTTTGGTGCGGCACCGAGCGGAAGCTCGAGTAGTTTATCAGCAAATGCTGCATTCAAAATCGAAGCTCCAAGTTGATCAATTGAAAATCCAGCTCCCGGGCTGGTTAGATCAATCCCCAGCAAGGACTTGGCCAGTGCACACAAATTTCCGATTGCAGATAGATTGCCTAACAATGAAGCATTTACGGAAAGTCCGAGTGAAGCGGCTAGCGAAGCGCTCAGTGATGCGCTTGCAGACAAGCTGGCCGAAGCGCTTAAAGCAGCAGAGGCCGAAGCGCCCAAGCTGGCCGCAGCACTTAACGACATCCCCGGCGACAATGAACCAAGCCCACCAAGACCATTCAATAAGGAATTAAGGGATGAGAGGCAAACACAGGGCATATCGTCTAGTTGTTCCGGTTATTTTACACGTAGATGAAAGACTCTGCTACATTACGGTCAACTCAAATCTTACTTTGAGAGCAGTTATCAAAATCGAATTGGATGGTCGAAGCTGAGGACTCAAACACGACTCCTAGGTCCCGAACAACCGAGGGAACGCGCACCCTACAAAACCCATAAGATGCTGATATAGATTTTATCGGTCAGTCATCAGAAAGATGGCTATCCTCCAGTGCGTGCGAAAACACTGGCAGGGGCCCATAAAAATAAACCACTGTGTTCTCGATCTTTTGACGCAGATTTACACTGCAGTCGCAATTAATGCCCTGCGCGAAGTCCATGCCAGGACTCACCCGTCATCCAATCTTCTGGCTTGCAAAACCCACAAACCTGAACGAAGCTAATAAACATGAATGCAGCAGAAATCATCGAAGAAATCACGCGCTTGCCTGAAAGTGAAAGAGGTAAAGTGATCGATTTTATGCGTCATCTGCCGAATGCAGAGACCCTCGAAGCGATGGCAGAACCGATAGAGGATCTTCCACGTTTTAGCAGCGTTGAATCGCTTTTTGAAGCGTTGAATAGCTGATGCTTGAACTGGTTCGCAAAAGCCGTATTAAGAAAGACTTCAAAAAACTGCTCTCCTCTGGGAAAACCCTTGGGAAATTGGCCGAAGTTATCCGCAGGTTACAGGCAGATCTTCTGTGAAATCATTTAAATGATTTACGGCTCCTCGCATGAGAAGGAGCAGGACGAGAAAGTCGTCGATGAAGCCACTAAGAATCAAGCTAGCAAAACGCATGCAAGCAGTTGATTTACTGCGCCTTACCCTCGCCGTGATGCCCACCTAAACAAAAGCTACGAACCTCATCGAAGTTCGTAGCTTTTGTTTAGGTGGTCGGGGCGACAGGATTCGAACCTGCGACCCTCTGGTCCCAAACCAGATGCGCTAGCCAGGCTGCGCTACGCCCCGTTCCCACAATAGACCGTAGAACCCATGCATATTTTTCCATCTGTCAATCTTGTTTCAGCGGATTTTTTGGAAATTTGTGTTCGCGCGTGCAGGGAAGCGTCGGCAATATACAGTCTGAGGCATGAGGCAGCGGCTATTGACAGTCATTCATATCTGCGTAGTTCAACGCATCGCGACTGCGTCCCTGGTCCTATTGTTGCCTTGGTGGGCATCTGGTGCAACCTTGCAAGAACGGCTAGAACAAGCGATTGTAGCCTTTGGCGAGGGTGATTACACTGCCAGCTATTGGCAATTTGAATGCATGGAATTAGATTATGGCAGTGCACCGGAATTTTTAGCAGGCCCTTTCCAGCAAGTAATTCTCCCAGTCCGTAGCTATGCGGCTCTGATGGCGGATCGTCCGACGGATGCGCTGATTTATTTTGCAGAGTTACTCAGCCAATACCCTCCACCGCCTGGCTTGCGGGCCTTTGTGCTCTACAATGCGGCGATCGCGCAGTTGCAAACAGGGGCACTGGCAGCAGCGGCCCACACCTTCCAGACTTTCCAACTAACGTTCCCGGGCTCCAATGAGGCTGCGCTCGCGCTTCTTCAGGAGGCTAAATTGCGCTTTGAACTCGGCGAGGTTGAGCAGGCAAGCACTTTGCTGGATACCTTTTATCGGTCTGATGCTCCTGAACCCCTGCGCATGCAGGCACGTCTACAGGCACTTCAAATCGCAAGTAACACCGGATCGACCAGGCGTATCCGCGAGATTTTGTTCGACACGGATTGGCAAGTCACCGCGATGCCGGATATTGCCGTGCTCAGTTTTGCTGCCCTGGAGGCCGGTGACCGACTGCTCAACGACGGTGATTATACGAATGCCGTGCGCGCGTATCGTCTAACTCTGCCGCGCAAAATCCTGATCGAGAAACAACGGGAACGACTGTATGCCGTTCAGCATGTACTCGCCCAATATTCGCGCTTTGCATCCAGCATCTGGCACAGTCATTTTCAGCAACTGGTCGCACGCCTGAGCAGTCAACTAAAGTGGCTCGAAACCATGGACGACTACACACCGAGTCTGTATCTGCGTACCGGGCAGGCCTATCTACTCGGCCAACGGTTTCGGGAGGCTACGATTCTATTGCGCACGGTGGCTCAAACAGCAGAATTTGCCGCTGATATCCGTGCCGAATCTCATTATCGATGGATGGTGGCCTTATGTGAGGCGAAAGACTGGCAGACTGCCCGTGCCACCGCTGAATTGTTTCTCAACCAGCACTCGAAGCATCCGCTCGCTAACCATGCATACTTCTTGATCGCACATGCATATCAAGGCGAAGGTAGCTTCCTCGACGCAATCCAAATACTGGATGAGTTGATTGCCCAGTTCCCCAATGACGCGCAAGCAGCCCGCTGGTATTTTACGCGTGGCTACAACTTCAGCGTGCTGGAACAGTACCGCCAGGCTCGTGTAGATTTTGATACCGCCCTGCAACGCTTTCCCGATAGCAGTCTGGTCACACAAATCAAACTGTGGCATGCCCTGACCTTCTTTTTCGAGCGCGATTACGCAGCCAGTTTGAGCGCGCTCAAGGCATTGCAACAAAACAGCCGCAAACACCCGCTATATCCCGAGATCCAGTACCGAATAGCCACGGTTTACTATGCACAACGTACTTACGACGAGGCACTCAAGGCCGCCGATGCACTGATTCAACAATTTCCAGACCACTACCGTATGGCAGCCACTCAAGCCCTGCGCGGCGACAGTCAGATGGGCCTCGGCGAACTACTCAAAGCGGTTCAAGCCTTTAAGCAAGTGCCGCCCGACGACACCGCACTGTACGACTACGCCATCTTCCAGACGGTCAAAATCTATACCGCACTGGAACGTTACGAGTTGTTGCGCCAGCACTTGCAGGCCTACATTGATCGCGATGATGCCCCTGAACGTCCACGCGTCAGCGAAGCGCTCTACTGGATTGGATGGTCGCTGCAGCAGGAGGGCCGGGGAGCAGAGGCCTTCCCACTGTTTGAACAAGCACTGATACGCTTTGGCAACGATCGCCAGGCACGTGCGGTCGGCTCCATCCTCTCCGCCTATGCCAACTTATACAAACGCCAGCGCATGACTGATCCCACCCTGTCGACGGTTGCAACATGGCTGCAAAATGCCACGGACCAAAGCCTGGCGGACGGGCATCTGACCTGGTTTGCGCGGCTCACCCTGTTCCACTCAAAACGCCTGCGCGGTACACTTGGTGACGAACGAGCCGAAGCCATCTTACTCTCCATTCATCGCTTTGTACCACTCGAACAGCAAGATGTCGAAACGCTCGCCGGTGTTGGACTCGCACTTGTCAAGCGCGGCTACCAGTCCGCCGATGATTATTGGGAACAGATCCTCATCGACTATCCGCAGCATTTTGAACGCGGCACCGCCTACTTCGGCAAAGCGCAACTCGCCGCCAACGCTGGACATCTGCAGGCTGCCCGTCGCTGGCTACTGCGCTTTCTTGAAGAAACGCCCACTCATACGCTCGCTGCCGATGTACGCTTGCTCAGTGCCGACATTCTAACCCGGCAAGGCCTCTACGAGGCAGCCGAGCAAGTGCTCAATGAAGTACTGCGCATCAAACAGATGCGTGGACGTCCGCACGCCCGGGCATTGGCCGGGCTCGCCCGGATGGAGGCCGCACAGAAAAATCCCAAACGTGCCATTCCCTACTGGCAGCGCATCTACACACTCTATCGCGCCTACCCGGAGATTTTGGTCGAGGCCTACTGGGAGAGCGCACTTCTATTTGAAGCCATTGGTGACTACACCGCCGCACGCAATACGATGCGTGAACTGCTCAGTGACGAGCGTTTGCAGGACTTTGATACGTACTCGGCCGCCCAACAAAAACTCTCTGAATGGGACGTCATTGTACCGGCACACAACAACCGCTCTGGGCCGCCAGCCCAGCAAGCAACCGCATCGCAACCATGAACTTACCAAATTCGAATGGGTGGATGATGGGCGGCCTCCTTCTCGGCCTCCTATGCGCTACACTTAGCCAGGCAGCGATCCCAAACGATCGGCTTGCAGCAATCACCGCCGAACTGCATGAACCGATTTTAGTTCACCTCAAAAATGGTCAAACCATCCCCGGCCACTCAATCAACATTTCCGGCGAGGACATACAAATCGCCCGTTCTGAGGGAATCGGTGAGATTCTTCACACCTTAAATGTAAGTAAAGTCAACCATTTCACTATTCCCGGCGCAAGCTACAAGACGGTCGCCGTCGAATGGATCGAAGCTAACGATACGGAACAAGCCCTAGAGCTGATGCAATTACTGTATTTGCAGCGAGTCAAAATCCTGCCGCTGCTGCCTGCGGCAGAATCACACTTTTTTATTGATTACGTCGAGCTCATCCTCCGTTCAGACAATCCGGCACGCGCGATTGCAGTGATCGCGATTCTCAAACCACAAATAACCGATCCTGCCGCACTGCGAGCGCTCGACGATGCGGTGCTCGACAGTTACAACCACTTGCAGCTCTATGATAAAGTCCGTCCACTTACCCGTGCATGGTTGGCTGAACGTGATCCTTATGGGGATTCCGCGCTTGGCTATTATACCCACAGCGCGGATCAATTGCGTCGCAAAGACTATGCGGGCGCACTCGACACGGCCCTACAGCCAATCGTATTTGCGCCACTGACTCCTCCCAGCAAACTGGCGCACTGCTATGCAGCAGCAATCAGTGCTGCCCTGGGCTTGCGTGAAAAAGACTATGCACTTACCCTATATGCTGAAATGCAAGCACGCGGACTCAATTGGCCGACGCAGGATCCAACGTTCAAGCCATACTTCAAGCAATTAAACGAGTACTTAAACCAAGCCCAGACGACATCAGTTGTGCGGATCATATGAGTTGCTGTAGCAAATTGACAATCCATCTGAGTCGCCTATTAATACATTATCAGATGATCCACACAGGAAAAACATGTCTCAGATATTATCGCAAAGGCGGTGCATTCTTTACATAAGCCCCCCAAGAGACTACTTCTGAAGGTTTATCGTGGGACTCCCCGCCTAAACCCTCGCACAACAAGGTAAGCTAGGTTAGGCATCCCACTGCATACTCCGTCTTTAGCACAACTAAACCATGTTTCAAACTAAACAGCAATGGGTCGCTCCCAAATGGAAAAACGCATTAGAAAAAACCGGATTACTAAATATCGAAGCGGTCGCCAAACGTGAATTCGAGTGGTTTGAAGCACCTAATCGTCGACGCGGAGGATGGAGTGGTGTGACTCGAATGGTCCTCAACCCCAACGCTGTTCCAGAACAAAGGCAAGTGCTCTTCCTGAAAATCCAACAAAATCATTTTTACCGGGCCGCTTCAACATGCTTCCGCAAACGACTGACCTTTCAAAGAGAATTTGAAGCACTGCAAGCACTGACTCCGGCCGTCAAATGCCTGCCCAACTTAGTACTTTACTCACAATGGGAGCACAATGGCACACAAGGCGCAATTATCGTTACTGAAGCATTGGAAGGGTTGCAACCCTTTGACAAATGGCTGAAACACGCAAGACCGAGAGAGACTCAATCCACGAAATCGATACTCAAAGCGCTTCAATCAATCGCAACAGCCGCCCGCGAAATTCACCTTGCGGGCTGGGCACACTTTGGATTTTATCCAAAACATGCCTTTATTGCCGAAAATGCGAATGAAGACTATATTGTTCGACTGATTGACTGGGAAAAGGCCAGGCAACCTTCATCTTCTGCAGAATGCTCAATTGAGGATGTTTCGCGATTTTTACGGCATTCAACCGAATTAAACAATGACGAAAAGGTGGCATATCTACGTTATTATTTTCAAACGCAAACCTTCACCAGCAGCCAGAAGCGTATAATTCATAAAATGCGCGGGGTCCCGGTAATTTGAGCACTTGAGCTCACCGTTCCCAGACGGATCTATTGGCTTGAAAGACATCATTTTAAATATGGGTGAATGACCACTCGCCAAGCAACATTGCAAAGAATTGGACAATGCCATTGAAGCGATTCTCCATTAGCAGAGGTTTTTTTAGTGTATTATAGGTCTATTTCTGTATCAGTATTATACCAATATGTCTCAAATACCTTCTTCTAATCTGATCCATCCATCTGCAGAAAACGTCTTTATTGCAGGCTATGGGACGCTTTTATTAAGGGAATCTCTTGGCCATACGGTAAGTGAAAAAAGCGCGGATCAAAAGCAGTTCATCCCAGTTATCATACACGGGTATAAGCGATTATTTAACCTTATCCCGGACCATTATCCGGTTGAGAACCGGATTGGTCACGGGCCGATTGAAAAAGCCGCCGCCAATGTTGAAATCGCCGAGGATCAGTCGTTCAATGCCATCGTATTTCAGGCAAAAGCGACCGAGTTGGCATCGCTGGATCAGCGCGAGCGTTATTATAAGCGAGTTACTGCAGCGTGTGTGGACTTTACTTCGGGCACTTCACTCGGGGAATGCCATTTTTATATGTCCGAGCCGGATGCACGCTGGATTGAGAATGACCTAAACAAAGTGCTACCCTTATGGCGAGATATTGTTTATGCCAGGGTCGGAGCGTATCGTATCAGCGAAGCATTTGGTCGAATGTATGATGCAAGCACCTGGATGGCGGATGGGCAGACACGGGTGGTGGACTATTACAAAGATTATTTGCAGCAACTAACGAACTTGGAATTTGATCAATGATCACAGCGAAAGAGGTGTGTAGGGCCCATATTGTTGAACACCGGATCCGATGAAAGAACATAATTTTTCGATTGCGTCTCACAATCCACCAGCAACCATCACCGGAGGCTTGCTTTGGCAGGCCCCGTCCAGGGGGCAAGGCGCAGAACAATCGGTCAGTCTCAACAACAAGACTCTGTGTATCGCGATTCGCTCCGGGGATACCATCGAAGGGATTATAAAACAGCTGCACCAGCAGATTAAACACTCAAGCAAGCAGCTGTATCTGAGGCTGCTGCGTAATTATCTGTTGGAACCTTTACTGTTAGTACTTCCTGCGGTGTTGATGATCGTTTTAATCGGTATCCTTGGCGCCTATGGGAATCTGGTGAACGAACTGATTAGTTTAGGAGAAGGCACGACACGAATCGGCTTGAGCAAGTTTCAATTATTTTATTTGGAAACGGCACTGTTTATCATCGGTGCCTATGCCTTTCCGTTGGTCTTTCAGGGAGATTTTTCTAAAACATTTTCAGACGCTAAAAAATACCTCGATACCAATGAGCGCAATAAAAGTCGTACACTGAGAGCTTTAAATTTTTTATCATACCAGGGAGAGTATGTTAATAAAATCGAAGTCTGGAATCCGGGAATTTTGAAAGAGGGACAGGAGTGGGTTGAAAAAATCCTGATTCCGGGGATTCTCGCGGCACACTTACCGGTAGAGATCCATGCACATATGGATGAAAAGTTTGCCCTGCGCAAATTACTGGAAAGATTGACGGAGCATCGAATTGAATGGCAAGAGACCGTGCTTGCCGAAACGGCCGAAGTGAGGCCGATTGCAATGGAATACTTGGAAAAATGGGAAACCGAATTGCTGCCGGTGATGATTTGCGCCTCCACTGCCAACGTTCCAAATGATTGGTATGTGGACGCCGGGCAACAACAGCAGCATGACGATACTGTGTTGACCAATATGCTCTCCTTACCGCTGATGGAATTACTGGTGGAGCGGTTTGACGCACAGTTTTTTTCCAATGAAACTGCACGCGAAAAAGTGTCGGTCGAGGTATTTTTTAACCGCTGCCTGAACGACTACGGCTTGCTGGCTCCAGTGAATAAGCTCGCCCATCATATGTGCATGATTGCGCCCGCAATTGTGCAGCAAAATCGCCTCATCGTGCGGACGGAAATGGGCTATGTGCGGGCTTGGCTGCAAATGAATGTAGAGCCGGTGCAGCAACAGGCCCCCGACCCTGCAGCAGCTCTGATCCTTGCGGGGACGCATCTAAGTTCCAGTATATACGACACCAAAAAATTGCGTGCGATCGAAGGTTTTATTCAGGCCATCACCTATTCAGAGCAGTATAAACTGTTGCGCAAATATTGGGAGTTGATGACGGTTGCAGATACAGTGGCTGGGAAGGAGACTCTTGAGATTAAACTGTTCCGGTTGATTCGAACCGACTCATTAAAGGATCTGGTACAGGCATTTCGACGGGCCGGAATGTACCCAAAAACCGAGATCTGCTACGATTATCTGCGGGCGATTTACCCGATCGATTCGGGGATCGGAAAAGGGATTGTGCTTGGGGAACAAGGCCAGTATCAGGCGGCAGTGGAACAGTTGCTCAAAATTGAGCGGGAATGGCTGGGTGGTGAACTGTCAACCGCAGCAGCGACCAAACGAGCCGGTCTCGTCGCAGATCCGGTCACACAACTGAACCTACACATTTCTCTGACTGTAATCGTCGTAATGAATCGTATTGCTCAATACAAACACACGGCAAAACAATCCCTTGACATCATTGATCGGGTACTCTCGCTTATGGGGGATGGAGAGCGCGACAACTACCAGCTGGCACGCTATTATAATGTACTGGCCAGCTATTATGAATGGGAGGGGGAATTTGAACAAGCGCTCAACATCTATGACAAAGGCTTGAAAATCCCGGAAGTGGAAGAGTCCTTGATTAGTAGCCTGTTGGTGAATGTGGGGATTATTTATCGAATGGTGGGCAAATCGAAGTTGGATCTAGACGAATCCATTCACTATTTAAAGAAAGGGGTGGAGTACAATGGTGAAGGGGTGTATGCAAAGGAAGTCATTGGCAATGAAGATCAGTTGCCCATTGCGTTACATAATCTTGCCGAAACATATATAGAACTTGCCTATCGTTTACAACCAGGCGACGAAAAGAACCATGCGCTGCAACTGGCGTACCGACACAGTCAGCTCGGCTTGGATATCAATAAACGAATTCATTCCACCAAAAAACTGGGGCAACTCCTTTGTGAGCGCTTTCTGTCGGTGTACTGGCTGAACAAGCTGGGTGTGACAATGGAAGATAATCAGGCAGAAGTACAGCAGCCATTTCTTGACTGGATCAAACAAAAGACAGCTACGCGCAGCTATGATGTCGAGGTGGTGCTTGACCTGATGTTGCGCACGGATGATTTTTCAGGCAATAGCATGGAGGAGTTGGGCGAGTGGTTGCACTTGAACATAGCTCATCAGGCATAAACAGGTGCAACGAGTCGGTGGCATCAGTAATTTTATGTACAGTGATTTCTCACATTGCAGATGGTATTCGACCATCGACATTGTGGCGGAAAGTGTTTGTGTCGAAATCGAATTTGCCCGATCCAAGCTTTGAAAGACCCACCATCAATCGTATCTTCAACTGAGCCCGTACCAGTACTGCTGTTACCCGGTGATCTGTTTTTTATTGATACGATTGAGGTGCCGGCAGTGCTAGAGGCTGGCGATATTGAAGATTTTGTTGAATTGAGTCTCGAAGCAGTCGCCCCCTTTCCGATCGAACAACTCAATTGGGGCTATCTCTATCACGCAGAGATGTCCACTATTCTAGTCTATGCCGCTCATCGCGAGCGCTTGAAAGATACTGGCTACACCGATTTAACCCATTATGTCTGGGTACTGCCTGATTTCGCCATACTCGCGGGAGCTTGCTTTCCAGAGGATGTCCTCGTGGCACTGGAATCCGCCCATTGCATCAGCTTACTGCACTTTGCAAAAGGTATGCGAATCCCGCGTTCCGTTTGGGTCGATCGTTTGGGAGTCAGTGAACCGGCGCAAGTGCTTGCAACACTCAAAGCGAGTGCCAAAGAGCTGTCTCAAACATGTGTTACCATTCGACTCTGCCACCGTCACACCGATCTCAGTGATCGAGATGTCCCAACCTTTTATCAAGCAGCGCTTGAGCAGGCTGAAGAGCTCCATGACTATGGCACCTGGCAAAAATTGACTGCGATTGAAGAGTCACTCTGGCACGCCGATGTGCGCAGCAGAGAGTTTAAACAAACGGAACGCAACACTCGTCGCATCGGTACACTGATCGGCCGGATTGCCACCTGGGCCGGATTTTTTGCCTTATTCTTAATCGGGTTCGAAGTGGCTTTGTTTGCCGGTCAAGCCTGGCTTGACACATTGCAGAATAAAATCGATGCCCAACGTACCGCGGTACTGCGCATTGAAGACCAACAGACCCTAATCAATAAACTGGAACAAGTCGCGCGCAATGAACTGCGCCCAATTGCAATTTTAGCCGCGGCCAATGAGGTGCGCTTGGGGCTCAATCTAGGGATCGAATATGATGAAGTAGTGATCGAAGGCGAAAATGAGATGACCATCGAAGGCAAAGCCGCCAGTATTAATAGTCTGAACCGCTACACTGAAAGCTTGCAGCAAACCGGTCAATTCAAGTTACTTGGCGATCCCGAATCGATTACCCGCGGTGGCAAAACCACGTTTACCGTGAGCCTGGTGTATATCCCGACTGAACCGCCGTTACCAGACTCAGCCACTGGCAGCCAGCGTCCACCAATACCGGAGGTTGAGCTCTAATGTACCTAGCGCGACACAAAATCCACCAGTTCTTGCGGCGCATGACATTGCGTGAGAAACTGCTCTCGCTGCTGTTCCTTCTGGTCATGCTCATTCTCTGGACTGGAAGCTTGCTCAATCGTATGTCCACATGGAATACCAACCGCCAACACGATCAAGCCACGCTCGCCATCCAACAACATTGGCTCGAGCGCGAAGATCAATTTGCACTCAAACTCGCCCAAGCACTGCAACGAGTTGATCCGGAAAAAACCTATGCGGCCACTCAACTGTCTGGACGAATCGATAGCATCCTGCGTCAGGTAGCGCTTTCTAGCGCGGCTGATATCGATCCGGTACGCACACGCACCGGCGAAATTTTTAATGACCACACCATTCATATACGTTTGCGCCGCATCTCGATTGCTCAATTGATCCAATTAAACCAGTTACTCAGTCAGGAAACCCCCTATCTCAACCGGCAAAGTGTCCGCATCACAAAAAACAGGCGCAAGCCTGAAGAACTGGATGTTCGCTTTGAAATGAACTCTTTCGACCTGAAAAACCCATAAAAACGCCCGCGCTGCGCTGCTTTGATGATGACTACCACCTTTCGTATTACACGCTTTCTGAAATGCCTCTTGTTGCTGCTTGCTGCGCCCCTATCCGGTCAACCCATACCTGGCCCAGCAACAGAACCAACCATCCCCCTCGAACCTCGCGTGAAGAATCCTGAGGAAATGGTGGGCCTCATTGTGCTGCGCGACGAGACCGCTCTACAAGTGCTCGACATGTTGGAAAAGATGACCGATAAGATCATCCTGCGCCGCCAGGATATTGCGGCTGTCAAAATCAATTTCAACTCGCGTGGCCCACTGACCAAAGGTGAAGCCGTGCTCGCCCTGGAAAGTTTACTCAGCCTCAATGCAATCATGCTGACCGACATGGGCGGGCGCTTCATGAAGGCGGTGCCGGCGACCAATGTTAACAGCCACGTGCCGGAAATGATTGTGGGCAGCACGCTGGACCTGCCCCCAAGTCAGCAGATTTATGCCAAATTGTTTAAGTTTAAATACTTGCAAGCAGAAGCAACGAGTGGAACGACCGTCACACCGCTGCTCTCACAAAACTCTAGTATCGTTATTTTTCAGAAATCAAATGCGATGCTGGTCAGCGATGCATTGATCAACCTACAGCGCATCGAGCGCCTGGTCAATGAGATGGACCAGGCGCAAGATGTGCGCGAAGAGATTCGCTTCATCAAGCTCAACTACATTCAGGCAAGTGACATGCAGTCGCGCATCCAGAATCTGATCACCGGCCCCCTGAAAAGCTATCTGGAGGGCAATACCAATGTAACTGCAGACGAACGCACTAACCAACTTATCCTGATCACACATCCGGGCAATCTGCAACTGATCCTAGATATCATCGACCACGTTGATGTGGATGCGGCCCCCCTCACCAGTAGCGAAGTCTTCCCACTTCGCCAGGCCAAGGCCGCCGATGTGGTCGCCATCATTAATGAAATCATTTCCGGCCAACAACAAGGTCGGGGAAAAGATGCCAGAGTTGATCTGGATGCCAGCAATCGGAATTCCCCAAGCGCCGCCGCCCCCCCAGGTAGCCTCCCAACTGAAACTGCCGCGCCGCCGCCCACGGCCGAAGCCATCGCAAGTGCCGATTCCTCCAACAGTTCACTGCAGTTTTCCAATTTCGTCGGCCTCTCCGCCGATGAACGTACCAATGCAATCGTAGCCTACGGGACGCCGAGCGATTTAAAGACGCTTGGAGAGTTGATTGACCTGATTGATCGTCCATTACCGCAGGTACGTATTGAAGCTATTATCACTCAAGTTCAGCTGGAAGATAATGAATCCAGAGGGATCGATAGCTTCCAATTGGACTACAATCTTTCGGGCAGTAATGAAATTAATACCGGATTTACCACTGACGCAGGCTCAGAGGTAGGGATGTCCCTAAAAAACTTTAGTTTAGACCTAGTGCTCGGAACTGCTGAAAGTAAATCAAACGTGCGGATTATTTCAACACCTGTTGTTGTGGTTAGCCATAATCAAGAAGCGGTGATCAATGTTAGTCAGTCTCGCCCGATTGTAACCTCTTCAACGAGTTCATTGGATAGCAATAATAATACGCGTAGTACCGTTGAATATCGCGATATTGGTATTCAACTACGCGTAACACCCTTGATTGGCTCGGATGGAACCGTACAAATGGAAATTGAGCAACTCATCGAAAATGTAATTGGTGAGCCGGTGGATATTGATGGCAATGAACAGCCGGTGATTGGCAAACGTGAAGCCACTTCCTATTTAAGTGTCAATGATGGCGATGTCGTTGTTCTAGCAGGACTACAAGAAAATCGAAAAAACCAAAGTAGGGGTAGTCTCGAAGGATTAGGCGATCTGCCTCTGCTCGGCCGTTTATTTAAAAGTAAGGGTGAAGACTATCGAAGAACAGAGCTGATCATCTTCATCAAACCAACGATCTTAACAAATGCCTCGGATGCCGCCAAAGACACGGACAAACAAGTTGATTCCGCAATCGAGCGTCATGCATTACGCAAATATATAGAAACCTCTAGTCTAGGGAACTTGTATGTCGAAGATAGCTTCATTCCTGCAGCACTCGAAAATCAAAAAAGTGTCGAACAGGACCATATGCACAGTTCTCAACCAAACACTTCCGCTGAACCAAAGCAATAGCCATTCATTCCCGTTGAGTCCGATTAAATCATTACAGGGCCAGCAGCAGTACTCAAACAAATTCTCTATTTTCTTACCTTGCAGTATTTAAAATGACCTGTATTGTGCGTCTCCTTTTAAAATTTTACGGATAGCGCCTCGGTCTCCCGAGCGCTTAAATTCAAGTCGTCAACCCAACCCATACACCGATTCAATCTAAACTCATGTCCGAACTGTCAAAATACCGAAATATTGGTATCTTCGCCCACGTAGATGCCGGCAAAACGACCACAACCGAGCGTATTTTAAAGCTCACCGGTAAAATCCACAAGTTGGGCGAGGTGCATGATGGTGCCGCCACCACGGACTTTATGGAGCAGGAACAAGAGCGCGGCATCACCATTCAATCCGCAGCTACGACTTGTTTCTGGCAGGATCACCGCTTCAATATTATCGATACTCCCGGACACGTTGATTTCACGGTGGAAGTGTATCGCTCACTGAAAGTATTGGATGGCGGAATCGGGGTGTTCTGTGGTTCCGGTGGGGTGGAGCCGCAGTCAGAAACCAACTGGCGCTATGCAAATGATTCCGCGGTCGCTCGTATTATCTATGTCAATAAACTGGATCGTATCGGTGCCGATTTCTACAAAGTAGTGCAGCAGGTAAAGGATGTGCTCGGCGCGACACCCTTGGTTATGGTGCTCCCGATCGGAACCGAAAGCAATCTCAAAGGAGTGGTGGACCTACTGACCCGTAAGGCATGGGTCTGGGATGACTCGGGAGATCCGATGAATTACACACTTGAAGAAGTGCCCGCAGATATGGTTGATAAAGTCGAAACCTATCGAGAACAACTAATTGAGACCGCCGTGGAACAAGACGAGGCCGCAATGGAAGCCTATCTTGAAGGTGAAGAGCCTTCTATCGAGACCCTCAAAAAATGCATCCGTAAAGGCACCATTCATTTGGACTTTTTCCCCACATTTTGTGGTTCTTCGTTCAAGAACAAAGGCGTGCAAAACGTCCTGAATGCAGTGGTTGACTATCTGCCCTGTCCCACTGATGTCACTCCGCAGCCCGAAGTCGATCTTGAAGGTACTGAAACCGGTGAAAAGGCGATCGTCGATCCAAATCGTCCGCTGCGGGCACTGGCATTTAAGATCATGGATGACAAGTATGGCGCATTGACCTTTACCCGCATCTACTCCGGCAAGCTGAGCAAGGGCATGTCCGTGCTGAATACCGCAACCGGCAAGACCGAGCGTATCGGGCGTATTATTGAAATGCATGCCGACGAACGCAGCGAAATCGATTCCGCTCAGGCCGGTGATATCATCGCCCTGCTCGGAATGAAGTCCGTGCAAACTGGTCACACACTGTGCGACCCCAACCACCCGGCTATCCTTGAGCCGATGGTATTCCCCGATCCGGTGATCTCGATCGCAGTCAAGCCGAAAGATCAAGGCCAGTCCGAAAAGATGGGCGTTGCGATTGGCAAGATGGTTGCCGAAGACCCCTCGTTTAAGGTGGAAACCGATGATGATTCCGGTGAGACCATTCTCAAAGGCATGGGTGAATTGCATCTGGACATCAAAGTTGATATCCTCAAACGCACTTATGGGGTGGAGGCAATCGTGGGCAAGCCACAAGTGGCCTACCGGGAAAGCATCACCCAAACCATTGAAGATACCTATCTGCACAAGAAGCAGTCTGGCGGTTCCGGTCAATTTGCAAAGATCGATTACATGCTTGAGCCACTTGAGCCGGGCACAGGTTTTGAATTCGAATCCCAGGTGGTTGGTGGAAATGTGCCGCGTGAATTTTGGCCTGCGGTTGAAAAAGGCTTCAAGCTATCCAAGGAAAAGGGCGTACTGGCCGGTTATCCATGCTTAGACTTTAAGGTCACTCTCAAAGACGGCGCATTTCACGCGGTGGATTCGTCCGCAGTGGCCTTTGAAATTGCGGCCAAGGCCGCCTATCGCCAGTCTATGCCCAAAGCGGTTCCAGAAATCCTCGAGCCGATCATGAAAATCGACGTGTTCTGCACAGAAGATAAAATGGGCGATGTGATCGGTGATTTGAATCGCCGCCGCGGCATGATCAAAACACAAGAGCCGAGCAATACCGGTGTGCGCATCAAGGCCGATGCACCACTGAGTGAAATGTTCGGCTATATTGGTGCTCTGCGCACCATGACATCTGGACGTGGACAATTTTCAATGGAGTTCTCGCACTACGCACCATGCCCGAAAAATGTCGCTGAAATCGTGATCAAAGAAGCCTTGGAGCGTGAAGCAGCCAAGCGCAAATAACCACTTCAATGTGCCATACAATAATTTCAAAAAACGCTTTACACTGCGGCGGTCTTTTGACTTTTTAAATGGCTTTTCATCCAACACAGCATAGATATTTCCATGGGTAACCTCAAGAAAAAGCGTCGTCTCAAAATGAACAACCACAAGCGCCGTAAGCGTTTGAAGTCAAATCGTCACAAGAAACGTACTTGGTAATTGTTTGGTGTAGGTCGGCTTTCTTATTTGGGTCGGTATCGTTAAGCAAGCCGCTTTGCGAATCGTGCAAAGTCGATGCGCCGGAATGATCACGGTTCGACTAACACATCGCGGCAAAAGGCATCGCCTGTTTTTTAAGCAGACAAAAAATCATCGTGATAAAGGTTTATTTTCGAAATAAACCTTTGATGTTTTCGTTTGCTTGCTTGAGCATGCTTTCTCCCTGTGCCCCTGCCGAATCTAAAATTGCTTTGCCGTTTTTACTAATCAGCTCGTCTGCATCTGCAATCGCGGGGCCGATCGACTGCAGGACTTTACGGAGGACCTGCTCGAGGAGTGCTGCCATGCTCTGTCTGTTGCCGTCTTGGCCGATATGATGCATTTCGATGCGAGGAAGAGCAACCGTGGTGCCGGATCCCATTAGGCCGACGAAAATAGTGCCCTCTTCAATGATGAGTTGCTCAATCAGCACTTGCTTGGACGGCGCATCCTGCGCAGCTGGATCTTGTTTAACCGGGCTTTTGGGCGGCTGCTCGGCACTGTCGGAGTAGTTTTCGATATTTTCAATCAGTTCCTTAAGATTGGAACTCAGCAGGGTTTTTTCGTAACTAATTTCAGGTTTGCGGATGTAGATCTGATTAATGATGATACGATCGCTAAACACCGATTTGGGGTCAAGATCGATATCGATTTGTCCCAGTGCAAAGATATGCTCGCTTTTATAGCCGTCTGGGTTGCCAACATACAGGCCGGTCAGCGTGCCGTTGCCAGATAGAATTGATACATCAACCGCATCCAGCTGGACCGGCGTTTGTGTCATTTGCGGTCCGAATTTCTCCACTCCCAGTTTAATTCCTTTGTTTAAAACACCTGAGCCAAAAAAATAGATCAAGGCAATACCGATTAGCGCGACTATGATCACAAAAAGAACGATTTTTTTTATCATGATATGTAAAGAGGTGAATGGTTTGATAAGATGTGAACGACTAGAGTATGTTGTCAAGATCGCGAGCTTGAAAGTGATACCACACGATCGATGATAGTGCTTTACCTTTGCGGCTAAACCGAGTTAACTCTCCCGTATGGATCATTCAGGGCTCAATCGTCTCGAACTCGGACGTCAAGCAATGCAAGCAGAAGCTGCTGCGATACAAATTGCCGCGCAGCGCCTGGGCGATTCCTTTGAGCGAGCCTTGGATGTAATTCTGGAGTCGAAGACAAAATTAGTCATTTGTGGGATTGGAAAGTCTGGTCATATCGGCACAAAATTGGCGGCAACCCTGTCGAGTTGCGGTGTTCCCTCGGTATTCTTGCATGCAGCCGAAGCAATTCATGGGGATCTGGGAGTTTACCAGCCAGGAGATCCGACCATTGTGCTTTCAAAAAGTGGCAGCACGGCCGAAGTTCTACGCTTGATGCCACTGTTTAAGAAATTTGCTTCTTCAGTCATTGCAATTGTAGGCAATATACACTCACCGATTGCGGCGGCGGCTGATGTGGTACTGGATAGTAGTGTCGAGAGTGAGGCGGATCCGCTAAACCTAATGCCAACGTCGAGTTCGACAGTGAGTTTGGCAATTGGTGATGCTCTGGCTGCGGCCTTGGTGCAGGCACGTGCGTTTACCAAAGAACAATTTGCGACCTATCATCCAGGCGGTCAACTGGGTCGTAATCTACTCATGACGGTTGGCGATGTTATGCATGCCGCGGATCAAGTCGCCTGCGCTCAAGCTGAAGAAACATTGCGTGAAGTGGTGATTCGAATGACGACATTTCCATTGGGCGGAGCTTGTGTGACGGATCCAGCAGGTTGTTTAATCGGAATCATTACAGATGGTGACATTCGCCGCCTGCTGTCGAAAGAGGGAGATATCTTAACTTTGAAAGCCGGAACTTGTATGACAAAAACACCTGTTTGCACCTCTCCAGAAATGTCATTGGGCGATGCGGTGCGCATGATGGAGAATCGACCGTCGCAGATTTCGGTATTGCCAGTGGTGAGCAGTGAAACACATCGGCTCATCGGATTGCTGCGCTTGCACGACATCTATCAAACGAATCTTTCTTAAGCGCCATTATGGGAGTTCCAGCGGTAGCACCCCGTGAGCGCGTGGTCGTAGGGCTTGCTGGCGCGACCTTGGTGTTTTCGGCCTGGGGCCTGGCAGGTGTGCAACTTTGGTCCTTGCATACATTGTTAGTCGGTGGGTTGTTGACCTGGTGCGTCTCAATTATACCACTGCCATCAGCCTGGAACGGGATGGATGGGGAGCACAGCAATGTGCGAAATATCAAACGCTTGCTGCAATTTCCCGTGTTCTGGTTGAGTGTCGCTTTTATGGCTTATATTTTTATTCAGGGCTTGAACCCAGCCTGGGTACAGTTGCGTGATGAAAGTGGCTGGTGGGTTGAAGAAGTGGACGGGATTGGTTGGCTGCCAAGCGGTGTCGATGCAACTTATGTACCAATGAATGCGTTTCGAGTGCTGTCTAGTTTTGTCGCAGCATTTACCCTGGTCTGGGGACTCTGGGTTGGCGTGCGGCGGCGTAAAAGTGCGATTATTGTACTGTGGTCCCTAATCATTAGTGGCGTAGGTATGGCGATCGTGGCCATTTTACAAAAGTTCTCCGGGGCAGATGCAGTGCTCTGGACAGTGCCATCGTCCAACCTCAATTTTTGGGGGACTTTTTTTTACCGCAACCAGGCAGTGGGCTATTTGAACTTAATTATTTGCGCTTGTGGCGTATTGTATTTCTATCATTTTAATCAGGCAGAGCGGCGCGGTTTAAGTGGTGGTCCACATTTGTTGCTGTTTGTTTTTGTGGCGGTGTTGTATACCTCAATCGGATTGGCGCTTTCGCGCGGGGGCATTGTGTTCGGCAGTGTACTCGCCGTCTGCTTTTTTGTTCTTGCTGCAGCGCGTTGGATGTTTTCGGGATCCATGCAAAACTCAATCGTTCTAACCGTATTAATCGCACTATTGCTCGGTAGCGGTGCGTATACGATGTTCCAATATGTGAACCTTGAGGATATCGAGCGACGCTTTGGAGATATTGAAGCGACCATTCGGACAGCCGATCAGGATTCACGAATGATCACCACCAAGATCACCTGGAAGATGGCGCAGGAGCGCTTATGGCTGGGCTGGGGCGCAGGCTCATGGCGCTATATTTTTCCAATGTACCAGAAGAGTTATCCAGAGATTTACTATGAGCGCTACCATCCCACACGCGGTTGGATCGGTCGAAAATTTTACAAGTACGCGCATAATGATATCGTGCAATTTTTGTGTGAATATGGGATCATCGGTTGTAGTTGCCTCGTCCTGATTGTTGGCTGCTGGGTCTGGTGCCTGTTGATTCGCTCGTCGGGAAATGCCCTAAGCGCAGTGATGCTGCTGATTGGTTTGAGCATGGCATTCGTACATGCCGGTGTGGACTTTATTTTTCAAAGTCCCGTCTATTGGCTGGTTTTCAATGGGTTGCTGTGTGTGAGTGTACGCCTACTTTCGCTGCATGGTAAACGCGCATAGCGTACCGAGGCCTGGTACCATAGGTCTGGCTTGTCAACAGTTGGCTGTTGGGCACCCAGCCGCAGGCACGACCGACACTGGGTTCTTAGCTAAGCAGAATTGCTGGATGAAATCGAATCGAGGATGCAACAACTCCAACAAATCAAAGAGGCTAAACAGCAAGTGCAACGCCACCTGAAGCTTGAAGCGCTTCCTGAGCAAGACCCGTTTGCCCGACTACTGACTAATCATCCTAAATTCGGGAGTTGGAGTCGAGGTGATTTTGTAAGATTTTTTTTCACAGGGCATTGCAAAGGCGTCAAGGCGCACCATTTGGTGCATCAAATCGAATTTGCAATGCCTTGTGGGGCAAAATATTGCGAAGGATCGCGGATCCAAAGCCCGAATTTAGGATCATATGCATGCGGATTTATGACTGGATGCAGTCACGTTCGAAAGTGGCAACAATTGATTCCAGTGGGCGAATGGATTCGGCTGGAAAAAAGCTATTAATCTTATGGATAATCTGTTGAATGATTCCATCCGGACAGGACGCTCCACCGGTCAATAAAATACATTTGGGGCCTGCGGATGCGTCGAGAAAAGGTCGAATTTCCTCGTTTAAAGCACACAATCGATCCGCTGGATCGGGGAACCGATAGTGCCGTATCTGATTTCTGGACAGAATATTCGATTCAGACTGGATATAATGCGCCTGTGCACCCAAACGCTGTTCACAGACGCGATATAATTGGAAGGTATTTGAACTATTCTTGCCACCGACGATCAGCGCCACATCAATGGGTTGAGCAATCGCTTTGTGTAGCGCGTCCTGATTAACTTGCGTTGCATAACAGAGGGTATCACCGCCTTTCAACCATAAGTGCGAGGCCAGCTGCGCATTTCCATAACGCTCTGTAGTAAAGGTTTTCAAATGCGCAATAATATTTAGTGTTTCATTGCGCAGCAGCGTGGTTTGATTCACCACAGCCAATTTGCTTAAATCGCGTGCCGGATTGAAGCCTTCGGAATGCAAGCCCTCAAAAGATGCCTTAAACAAAGCTTGTTTTTTTTCTGGTTCATCTGTTTCAATCACTTCAATTAATAAACGGATATGCTCCATGTTGCGCACGATGAGTGCTGGACCATATCGTGCGCTGTTCGAAAAGGTCGCTTTGGTCTCTTCATGCTCTGATTTACCATGAATCAGCACTGTAAAGCCTGCCTGGGCATAGCGCCGCGCCGCTTTCCATACTTTCTCCACCAACATACAGGTAGCATCATGCTCGAGTATATTGAGTCCACGTCGCAACAAACGTACCTTGTCTTCATTGGTTGCACCAAATGCCGGGATAATCACAATATCGTTTTCAGTTAATTGATTCCACAGTGCTTGCGGATGGTTTTTTTGTGCCGTGGTCGAGCCATCCTCACAAATGTATAAACCTTTGTCAGTCTGAAGGTAACGAAGCCCCCTAGCCAATAAATCCTGATTGACGAAGGCATTATGAATTAATTCACTAAGCATAAAAACACGCTTGCCGGGATTTAGGCTAACGGTTTCATAAGCACGTTCAATTGCATTTTGAACGCCCAGGCAAAATCCAAAATGACTTGGAATTACATAGCGGACTGGACCAAAATCCAATACCGCTGGCTCTCCTGAGAATTTTTCTTTGCTGCGTCTGGCGGTTTTAATCACCTTGCATAGCTCGCTTTGGTAAAGCGCTGCCGATTGGTGGTCGATATAAATATTTCGATTGCGCTCTTTGGATGTTCGAAAGCGATAGATATATTCATTCTCACTTAAATCGAGATACGGGATGCGGATTAAATCAGATTCTATTCCGTTTAACACCTGGCGTAGAAAAGGAGACGCTGGTACGGTTGAATCTGGACCTTTATTCAACAGCTGATCCAAGCTGTAATAATCAGTGCCGCTTAATTGGAGGCCGGGTTGACGTGCGCTGTACACTGCCAGGCTCTGACCGTCAAGTTGTAGCGTGGTTAACGCGTGCACCTTTCCTGCCAGGCCGGTAATTCCTTCTAACCATTGCTCATCGATTGCAGCGGTGCTCAGTCCTGTCTCAACATGCGTTGGCTCGGCATGCCCATCGCGACCAATCCGGACGAGTAAGCGATTACGCTGATCAAACACCAATAAAATAATAACCAGATCTACCTTTGTTTCAGCCATTACAGTCAAATATCCTTTAGGTCTTTTGCCGCTAATTCCATTTTAAATAAGCGCGTGTCTGCCAATATTTTTCAGGTGCTTCCGATACAGTGGATAGTCGGTGCAGATCACTGGTATCCATTTCAATTGTGTGGGCATGACAATTCGATACCAAATGTTCGAGACTTGCTGCGCCGCTGAGCACGATGCTGCTCCATGGCTGCTGCAAGACATAGGCAATGGCCAATGCGTCCATTGAAACATCGTAAGCTTTAGCCATGTCGGCCAGTAAGATTTTTGTGGCATTAAAGCGTGTCTCCTGATTTCGCAGTGTGAGTCGACCATTGGCGAGGGATTCTTTGACAATGACTCCAATACCCGCATCGAAGGTTCGCAGGAGCACATCATTCATTGACTGTTCCAAAATATTCCAGGTCACTTGTACCGAGCCAAACAAATATGTTTTAGCAGATTGAATTGAGAGGGCTTTTTCGAGGGTGTGTTCCTGGCCAGCACCACTTAAGGATAAACCAATGATCGTTCCTGCCTCCTTTAATTCCCAAAGTCGCTTGATGACATCCTTGTTATCCAATACCCCACTCTCCAATGTTGCAGAATGAATATGATAGATATGGAGTTGATTCCCCAGGGTATCCTGTGATTCATCCCACTGACGCTTTAAAACATCTACACTGTGTTGCTTAACTTCATGTACCTCAGCATCAATGGACCAGTCTGCCGTGTAGGTATAGCCCCACTTGGAACCACAAATAATATCGTGATAATTCTGCTTGCTGAGCCAATTGGCCAGAAATGTTTCAGCTTTGCCATAACTGCGTGCGGCATCGAAATAACGAATGCCCAGAGCATACGCTTGGGATAACATTGTAGCCGTATGATCCTGCATCGCGCCTAGCGCATAGTTGTGTTGTAAATCATCTCCATGCCCGAGGTTGATATAGCCCGGTCGACCCAATGCAGCCAATCCCAGTCCCATTACACTGACCTGTAATCCACTACTACCAAATTCCACTAATTTCATGTGCATTTCATACGGTTTTAAGACTCAATAATATATCCTCATGCTTCCAGTAAGCGTGTGCGACGGTGTTGCTGCGGAAATTGCAGGGTAATGACGGTGCCTTGCGCTTGTTTCGATTCAATCCCAAGCTGTCCGCCGTGATCGCGCATAATGCGCTGCACAATCATCATCCCAAGTCCATGGCCTTCTTTCTTGGTTGTGTAGTAGGGCTGCAAAATACGTGCCAGATCGTCCTCGGCAATGCCTGAGCCAGTATCGATGAATTGCATATATATAAAGTCGTCGTCGCGCTTTGCCAAAATCTTCAATTTGCCGCCTGACTGCATGGCTTCCATCGCGTTCTTGATCAAATTGAAAAAAACCTGCTTGATTTGACCGCGATCGCCGAGAATGGTCGGAATTGATTTGCCCACTTCGACGTTTACATCCAGGCATCGATTACTCAATTCCACTGCTTGAACCTGCAGTACCTCGTCAACCAGTTCAATCAGGTCGAGTTCGTTCAATTCGGGCTGCTGCGGACGCACGGCTTCGAGGAAATGTGTAATGATCCCGTCAAGACGTTGCACCTCAGCCTGGCATACCTTGAGGGATTCGGCGACACCGTCGACTTTGTCGTCGAGTGCGCACTTCTTCAATTTGCGCTCAATCAGTTGCAAATGGATGGTCAATGAGTTGAGTGGATTGCCCAGCTCATGCGCCACCCCTGCAGAGAGGCGCATGATTGAGGCGATGCGTTCGCCTTCAATCCGCTCCTCCATGGAAACTTTTTCTTCGGTCACATCCGAGAGTACCACGACCATACTGCCGCTATCGTTATGCCCGACTTGTGCATCAATCGGTACCATATATAAACGGACAAAGCGATGCTCCGGATAACTGAGTTCGACCTCACGTGAAAATACCGGGGATGTTTGCGCCGGGTCATTCGTCTGATCGAGGTCAATCGAACGAGCCAAGTCCGGCACCATTTTCCACAGACGGGTACTCCCCACATCCTCCTCTTTTAATCCAATCAAAGCGAAGGCAGCTTTGTTGGTATATTGAACCACACCATCCGAATCAATCACCAAGATACCATCCTGAATCGTATTAAATACAGTTTCCTGCAATTTGCGGTCGCGTGCCAAACGCTGCACCAAAATACCGAGATTGACCGAATCGAGATCATCGATTCGGCCCAGTATTTTATCGAGTCCATTCGGTTTCATTGAAATGCAGTGGTTTGAGGCAGGCTCGGGCGGATCATTTGGATTAGTTTGCTGGCAATGACCGCTTTGCTGGCCGGGCCCATTTTGTATGAACGGCCATCAGCCGCCATCAGCGTCACTGCATTGATGTCGGCAGCAAAGCCCGTGCCGACCGTGCCGACTTGGTTGGCGACCATCCAGTCGCAACGCTTTTCTACCAGCTTGCGCCGCGCATATGCATCGACGTTGTGCGTTTCTGCAGCAAAGCCGACGACGATTTGGTGACGCTTGCGCTCGGACATGGTGCTTAAAATATCAATGGTGCGCTCAAATTCAATGATCATTGATGCCTGCTCTTTTTTTTCCTTCTGCGCATGTTGCCTGACCGGGCGAAAGTCACTCACTGCTGCAGTCATGATAAATACATCGCAGGCATCAAACAAGGCATCCACTTGATGATACATCTCCTCGGCACTAAGCACCGGATATAAAATAACCTGATCCGGCTCCTTGAGAGCGACCGGACCGACTACTAAGTCGACGGTCCAACCGGCGCCTACACAGGCTTCAGCGAGCGCATAGCCCATCTTCCCAGTCGACGGATTACTTAGATAGCGCACCGGATCAATGAACTCACGGGTCGGCCCCGCAGTGATTAAGCAGCGAATTGAGCTTGCGTTTGACATGATTTGAAAACCATAGTTGAGTATATGGCTAAACCGCAACCCAGCAGCGCAGCAAATACGCAAAATTCTACAATTGCCCGACAAGGAACGGTACAGAAGGAAAATGCCCTACTCAATATTGGATTCAATATTTTGCTGCCGATCTTGATTCTCAGCAAGTGCAAACCGCTGCTAGGTGACTATTTGGAACCTTATTTTGACAATGTTGCCGTGGCCATCCTGATCATTGCGCTGCTCTTCCCAATCGGCTACTTTATCTACGATTACTTTAAACGTTCAAAATACAACTTTTTTTCGATTTTAGGTCTGATCAGCGTTGTTCTTACCGGTGGAATCGGTATTCTACAAATACCGACTGAATGGTTTGCAGTGAAGGAGGCCGCCATTCCTGTTCTAATCGGGATTGCTGTCATCGCATCGCTCAAAACTCCCTGGCCACTGATCCGTACCTTGCTCTACAACCCAGAAATGCTCAATGTCGACAAAGTACATGCCGCCTTGCAGGCGCATGATCGCGAATCTGCATTTGAAGCACTCCTGGAAAAATGCACCTGGCTGCTCGCCAGCTCATTCTTATTGAGTGGTTTATTAAATTATGGATTGGCTCGATGGATCGTGATCAGCCCCAGTGGCACCGATGCGTTCAATGCCGAAGTCAGTCGCATGATGGCGTGGAGCTGGCCCGTCATTGTCATTCCCAGTATGTGTATCATGATGATCGCCCTGTGGATTTTGCTGAGTGGAATCAAGACGATGACCGGGCTGCAACTGGAAGACATCCTGCACCAGGCACCCTCCAAAGTAGCACCAAAGTAGCCTTGGGGGTGCAAAATGAGTCGATTTCGGGAGCAGTGGCGAAGAATTATTTTCAAATCGAGTCGCTGGGATGAAAAAGCATTCGATCTTTTAGTGATCGCTGCCATTTGTTTAAGTGTGCTTGCGGTCATGCTGGAGAGCATACCCTCGTTTAACTCGAAATTGTATCGTGTGCTCTTTTTTTTTGAATGGTTTATTACGATTCTGTTTACACTAGAGTATATACTTCGAATATATGTCTCTTTGCAGCCGCTGCGCTACATGCGAAGTTTTTATGGCGTGGTAGATCTTCTCTCGATTCTGCCGACTTATCTGGATGTTCTTTTTCCCGGCGTGCACTATTTATCGCTGTTGCGTGTATTGCGTGTGCTGCGTATTTTCCGTGTGTTAAAATTGGTCAAATATATTGGTGAGGCCAATTTTTTACTGCTGACAATGCGTGCAGCGGCTCGGAAGATAGCAGTGTTTGTTTTTGGAGTGCTCACTCTGGTATTAATACTGGGCTCACTGATGTATCTTATTGAAGGCCCAGAGCACGGATTTAACAGTATTCCGAAGGGTGTGTATTGGGCGATCGTAACACTTACAACTGTTGGATATGGTGACATTTCCCCGCAAACGGCACTCGGGCAGTTTGTTGCTTCAATGATTATGATTATTGGCTATGGAATTATTGCCGTGCCAACAGCAATTGTGACTGCGGAGATGACGCATCCTAGAAAAGACGAAGTTGATGCCAGTAACATTTCAGATCAGATCTGTGCTTCCTGCGCCTGGGTGAATCATGATCGTGATGCGGTCTATTGCAAAATTTGTGGGGAGCACCTGCCGGACATGTCCAAGCTCAATAAGTGAGTACTTTATGGCGACCTTGACAGGCTTTCAGGACGATGGTGGTGGCCAACTGGGTGTTACTCGTCGATACTGAGGTTGGGCTGAGTGTGGCAGCTTGGCAAACAAAGTGTTCTCGGTCTTGCGCTCAGGTACGCACCTGTCTATGGATGTGACTTTGTATTCATGAAGTCTTCGCTGCCATTACACGCCGATTCGATCTCCGTGCAGGGAGCGCGTGAGCATAACTTACGTAATCTCAGTTTAGACATTCCGCGCAATCAACTGGTTGTCATCACCGGAGTCAGTGGTTCGGGTAAATCGTCCTTAGCGTTTGATACGATTTATGCAGAAGGCTACCGCAAGTACATGGACAGTCTGTCGACGCACGCACGTAGAGTGCTCGACCAGATCCCACGTCCGGATGTCGATTTTATTCAGGGCCTCTCTCCAGTCATTGCATTAGAGCAACGCACCGCTGGCGGCAGTAGTCCGCGTAGCACCGTAGCAACGATCACCGAGATTGCCGATTTTGCCCGGGTATTGTGGGCGGTCTGTGGGACCCCCTATTGCCCCAAAGATGGCGGAATCATTGAACGTCGTTCAATGGATGATTGCCTGGCACGGCTGTTTGCCGAGCCCAATAAGAGTCGTTTAATGATTTTGGCCCCTTGGATGCGTGCAAAGCCATCGATTTTGCGCGAAGAACTCCCGCGCTTGCAGCAACGCGGCTTTCAGCGTGTGCGAATGAACGGCACGGTGCGACGTCTGGATGAGCGTGACCTGATCGATTCGAAAGCCCGAGAAATTGTGGTCGAGATCGTGGTCGATCGTATTGTGTTAAGCGCCGATCAACGCAGTCGCTTAGCAGATTCGCTGGAATTAGCATTCAGCGAAGGTGGCGACCGGGCACTCATTTTAATCGAAGATCCAAAGGACGCAAGTGGTTGGCGTGAATTGTTGTTGAGCAATCGTCTGGCATGCATGCATTGTGGTGAGGTCTATGATGGTGTGTCGCCAAGGCATTTTTCTTGGAATCACGCCGAAGGTGCTTGCCCGGAATGCGGAGGTCTGGGCGAGACGCTTCAATTTGAGCCGGAACTACTGGTGCCAGATCCGCTAAAAACGATCAAGCAAGGAGCCATCAAGCCCTGGCGCCTGGGTTCGAAGCAAATGATTATCCAGTACAATGCGGTCTTAAAGCAATTAGCAGAACAGTTGCCTTTTGATCCAAATCTACCATGGCAAGAACTGGATATCGAGGTGCGAGAACAACTCCTGTTCGGCACCGGAAGTCGGCAGTTTAGTTTTAAAACCAGGGGTGGCCATACAGCGCCAGAGCGGCGCCGCTTTGAGGGCGTTTTGGCGGAGTTGGAGCGGGTCCGGCGCACCACCACTAGCGATGGCCTACGGGCCCGCTTAATGGCATATCAGACCGGGCGTCGCTGTCAGACCTGTGAGGGCCGACGGCTGTGCCCGGCAAGTTTAAATGTCTTGATTGAGGGACGTTCCATTGCAGACTTTCTAAGTCTGTCGCTGCACGCAGCAGAGGCCTTTGTAGACGCTTTGGCGACCAATCCCCACTATCAACCAGTCAGTGACGCGATTCATGGATTGGCTCAGCGCCTATCTTTCCTCAATCAGGTCGGGTTGAGCTATCTCACTTTAAATCGTCGCTACACTACATTAAGTGGCGGAGAGGCGCAACGCGTGCGCCTGGCGACTCAGCTAGGCATGTCGCTGATGGGAGTGGTGTATCTGCTGGATGAACCGAGCATTGGTCTCCATCCATTAGACAATCATCGCTTGATTCAGACCTTGGTCGGGTTGCGCGATCGCGGCAATTCAGTCGTGGTTGTCGAGCATGATGCGGATACCATGCGGGCAGCGGATCATTTGATCGAACTGGGCCCTGGAGCTGGCATTCAAGGTGGGGAATTGATCTTCGAAGGTCCCCCGCAGGCTTCGTATACGGCCACAATGAGTCGTTCGGGAGCATTTTTGAGTGGGCGGCAGCAGGTCAGGAAACATGCAGATACCTTACGGCCCTCAAGCAACTGGCTGACGGTGCAGCAGGCAACCGAGCATAACTTACAAGGAATCAATGCCGCTTTTCCGGTGGGATTACTTACTGTGGTTTGTGGCTTATCCGGCTCTGGCAAGAGTACCTTAGTAAATGATATTTTAGCCAAGGCGGCGGCATTTAAGTTGAACCGGGCAAAATCGATTCCGGGTCGGCACAAGAAAGTGACGGGCTTGGACCATTTCACTTCGGTCGTGCAAGTAGATCAGTCACCCATTGGACGCAGCCCACGTTCGAATCCGGCAACCTATACCAAATTATTTGATCAATTGCGCAAGTTATATGCAAAATGTTCGTTGGCAAAGATTCGGGGCTACCAGCCGAGTCGGTTTAGCTTCAATGTATCCGGTGGCCGCTGTGAACGGTGTAAGGGTGATGGTGTGATCAAACTTGATATGCAATTTATGGCGGACGTATATTCAGAATGTACGAGTTGCCATGGTCAGCGTTACAACCGTGAGACATTGGATGTGCGTTTCAAGGGGTATACTATCGCCGATGTCTTGGCGATGAGTGTCGACCAAGCCCTGACGATATTTGATCAGCAACCACGGATCGCCGAGAAGCTACGTACGCTGGTGAAAGTGGGTCTAGGGTATATCAAAATTGGCCAGCCGGCCACCACCTTGTCGGGCGGTGAGGCACAACGGATTAAACTATCCTTGGAGTTAAGTCGACGTCAGCAGGGCGAAACCCTATATATTTTAGATGAGCCGACCACG
Organism: Polaribacter sp.; assembly: GCA_964226535.1. Taxonomy (GTDB): domain Bacteria; phylum Verrucomicrobiota; class Verrucomicrobiia; order Opitutales; family Coraliomargaritaceae; genus Lentimonas. The sequence continues at coordinate 5,413 of CAXQRK010000125.1, read as the reverse complement.
GGACTGCATTGGCTCGATGTGCAAGGTCTGATGGATCTGCTCTTCCAGTTGCGTGATGCCGGCAATACCATTTTAATTATTGAGCATGATTTGGATGTAATTCGTTTGGCGGATTGGCTCATCGAACTCGGCCCGGAAGGTGGTGACGGTGGTGGGCAGATCATCTTTACCGGTGATGTTGAAACATTTGCAACGCACTCAGAAACCCCTACACAAAAAGTATTTGGGATGGACTCCTAAAACCTCATGTATGTGCACAGACCATGCCTGATCACCCCTAAAAGTCCAGTTCGTCCTTGGTAAACGGTTGATCCGGTGCTTTTCCAACAATCGACTTTAACACATGATTCATCGTGTATGGATCATTATCAAATCCCCCATGTGATTGACTTCTAGTGGTTGATCCAGTGCGTCCATCGGAATAATAAATTTTGGGCATTCCGTTAGCTTGTGTAATATGTTCGGAAAATTTTTGCATCCCGACGAGTGGAGTGTCACGTCCATCATGCTCGAATGAGTTGCTGACTAAATATAAGAGTGATTTGCGATAAGCACCAATGACAGTATCCTCCTCCTCCAAATGAGCCAGCAAATTGTAAATATGCAGGATCTTGAGTTTGAGTTTCTTCTTGTTTTGATAGATGGGCAAATAATGCGCGTTAAACAGCTTGGCCGATGCCGCTGGAGCCAGAAGTGAACAGGAAGTAATTTCAATCATACGATTTTGCAGGGCATTGAGCAAATGCGCAATGACAATCGCTCCAGTACTGTGACCACAGAGGTGGATTTTCTTTTTCTTTGTCCCAGTTGCTGCCCCCAGATATTTGATGAAACGATTGACGGCATTCAAGCCATCACCGTTGGCCTGAAATGCAACCTTGGCGTCTTTTTTCATTTCATCCCAGACCAATCTGCCGGTTTTGCGCAGCAAGCCCTCCAGCAAACGATCACTCCAATCGGAAAACCCACCGACACGTTCGGTGGAGGCACTTCCTTTGCGTACAATCAAATCTTTCAGTTCTTCCACCAAGCCGGTGTCATACATGATGTGATAGGGATACACTCCATTACGTTTGAAGCCGTCCTTCATCGCCCGTATACGCTTGGCAGACGCTTTGGGGGAATTCAGTCCACCATGAAAGTAGAACAGCACATGCTTATACTGATCACTGTCCGCGACGAGTTCGGCGGTTTGCTCAACATCTTCCGCAGTGCTCCAGTAACGCTTTTTGTCATGATATTTACCATCGTCAATATGCACGAAATGGCCGGCAATTTCTGCCCGATCAACTGCACGACCCAGCGTGACCCCTTGCGATTGCACCGCACGATACCCCTTGTAAGATTGCGCCTGTTTGCCGAATAACTGAGGTGTGGGGATGGCAAGACTGAGCACCCAGGCATCCATCACATTCTCAATCCAATCCTCATACAACCAAATGGCCGTACCCTCGCTGCCCCAACTGCGCCCCCAGGAATTTTGCACGATAAACCCTGCTGGGGTGTATCCTACAATCGCAAAGGCATGGCCGCCAATCATCGTACAACTTTGCTGGATGGTGCCCGTGGTGGGATCGCGCCAGCCTTCATGCACACGGGCTGAAGCCGCAATGACCCCGGTCTCGTTGAGTGCACTGTGAAAATGGGCGATTTCAGGCATGATCCGATAATATGCGCCAATCGTATGGTTGCGTGCATCCTTGGCCGCTTCAATCGTGAGGTGCGGGATACCTCCGCGCAGCAGATAGGGCCATTGCTCTTCGCGGCACACCCCCATGTTTTTCCATCCTTTAATCGCACCGCGCAAACTGGAACCATCATAGTCTTCGCCGGGCCACTCATCGTTTTTTCGAGCCATTTCATACAGCATTCGTGGACTCACTTGAACATCCACTTGTCTGTTTTGATTCAGGAAATTGATCACTGCTGCCAATGAGAATCCGGTACAAGCACCTTCGCTGCCCTGGTTGCGAATAATCAGTGGATGCTTGGGCATTAAACTGGATTTTAACTCACGCAGCGAAGGAATGTACATTTGGTCACGTGAGTCGGGAATATCAGGGCTTGCATTTGTTTTAAAGTGTTTCATCAGATAAACTTACATGAGGGTTAGGTTGGTTAACAAGTTAACGCAGATAAGATGAATTGCAACCACACCCGATTAAAAACATGTTAAAATTTACGCCGTAAATGTATCGACCAGCTGTCTAAGTCACTGATAAGCGCCCTTGCGGATCGCCTACAGTGTGATCTGTTGGTCCGGCCGACGGATCTGCGTGCGAAACCAGGTACGCTGTTTTTTGACCAATTGATGCGTGTTGTGGATGATTGCCGGAACCAGTGCACTGCGCTCAATCTGACCATTTAAATACGATAAGGTCTCGCGATAACCGATCGCAGCGGCGGCACTTGGATTGTTCTCAATGCCACGCGCACGCAGGTGCTCCACTTCCTCCACCAGACCGTCGCGCATCATTTGATCGACTCGACGGACAATCCGCTGGCGTAAATCCGCCGGGTCGCGCTCCAATAAATGATATTGCTTGGTATACGATGCATATGGCTCCGGACTTGCGGCAAACTCGGCTTGCAAGGCAGGTAACGACCGGCCGGATGCGATGCAACGCTCCAACGCACGCAAGACTCGGCGCGGATTCAAGGTATCTAGATTGCCGAAGCCGTCAGGGCTGCGTTGACGCAACTCGGCCAGCAGGCCGGCCAAGCCTTCTGCTGCGTAGAGCGCTGCCACCTCGGCGCGAGTGGCGGCGGAGACTGGCACACGATCAATCACTGGAGCAAAGAAACTTTTCAGATAAAACCCACTGCCTCCCGTCACCACCACGGATCGACCGCGTGCAAATACATCCGCCACAGCCGCTTGCGCATCACGCACATAAGCGACAATATCATAGGGTTGATCCACTGGCTTCAGATCGATTAAATGATGTCGCACACAGGCCAAGTCGTCGGACGAGGGCTTGGCGGTACCAATATCCATGCCTTGATATACCAGCGATGCATCGCAGGATATGATCTCGGCAGCGTGGCGTTGCGCATACGCAAGGGCATATGCCGTCTTACCAACCGCAGTCGGACCGCTAATAATATGGATGGTCTGGCTCATTGCGCCCTCATTTTAATTGAATCGAGCTTGCATGTAAGCGTCGCAGACGAATGCTGCCGGATAAATCGCTCACATCGCCGTAATATTATCTCAATCATTCTGCAAGCAGAATAGGCGCATTGTTTGATCAGGAACAGCATTTTTATTGCATGCAACGCTACAACAACCGCTGTGGTCACTCCACCCGGGCATCCAGCACTTACTCGCGCAACGTGCCGGTCGCCTGCTCGCTGAGAAAAGATTGATACACCATCGACACGCCCTGCTCAATTGAAATGTGCGGTGCCCAACCGGTTGCTTGAATCTTTGAAATATCCGTCAATTTGCGAGGCGTGCCATCAGGCTTGTCAGTGTCGAAAATAAGTTCTCCCTGATACCCGACTGCAGCTTTAACTAGGCCGGCGAGATCGGCGATAGAGATTTCGGTACCACTGCCCAGATTCACCCAATCCGGAGGATTCTTTAGTTGGAGCAAATGCACAATGCCGGCTGCAGCATCGTCGGCATGTAAGAATTCACGCAGCGGTGTCCCGCTGCCCCAGATGGTCACTTGCGGGGCATGCCTGACCTTCGCTTCGTGGAACCGACGAATCAAAGCTGGCAGCACATGCGAATTGTGTGGATGGTACTGATCTCCCGGACCATATAGATTGGTCGGCATTGCGGAGTGATAACAGACACCGTATTGGCGACGGTGGAACTCACACATCTTCAGACCCGCAATCTTAGCGATGGCATAGGCCTCGTTGGTGGGTTCCAAAGGACCGCTAAGCAGCGATGCCTCCCGAATCGGCTGTTCAGCAAATTTCGGATAGATACAGGTACTGCCCAAAAAGAGCAAGCGCGGCACGCCGGCCTGATAGGCTTCGCCGATCGTATTGTGCGCGATTGCAAGGTTTTCCATTATAAACTCCGCCGGATAGGTATCATTCGCATGGATACCACCGACACGTGCAGCAGCGATCACCGCAACGTCTGGCTTTTCCGCAGCATAAAATTTGCGCACCGCCGCTTGATTTATCAGGTCAAGTTCGCGTCGTGTGCGCAGAACTATACGCTCAAACCCACGGGCACGAAGCGCACGTACCACTGCAGCACCGACCATGCCGCGATGGCCGGCAACATAAATTTTAGCGGTTCGATCCATGCTTATTGTTGAACGCCTTGTGCCTGCGAGAGCACCAGCAAATTAGTGATTAATGGCCTGCTTATACGCAAGTTCTTGCTTGGCAAGTACCAGATCCGCATCGACCATAATCTTAACCAGATCCTTGAACCGCACCTTGGGCTCCCATCCGAGTTGTTTTTTGGCCTTGGCCGGATTGCCGATCAGTAAGTCTACTTCAGTGGGACGTTCATAGCGCTGATCGTGTTCCACATATTGTTGCCAATCCAGGTCGAGCAGATTGAAGGTCTCGATCACAAACTCTTTCACCGAATGAGTTTCATTGGTCGCCATTACATAATCGTCGCCCTCATCTTGCTGCACCATCAGCCACATCGCCTCGGCATATTCTTTAGCGTAGCCCCAATCGCGCTGCGCATCGAGATTGCCAAGATACAATTTATCCTGTAGGCCGAGTTTTATACGAGTCGCTGCGCGGGTAATCTTGCGGGTGACAAACGTTTCCCCACGACGCGGCGATTCATGATTAAATAAAATACCATTGGTGGCGTGCATCTGGTAGGACTCACGATAATTCACCGTGAGCCAGTAGGCGTACACTTTGGCACAGCCGTACGGTGAACGCGGGTAAAAAGGAGTCGTCTCGGTTTGCGGCACTTCTTGTACCAGGCCGAACATTTCAGATGAGGACGCCTGATAAAAGCGACATTTGTCGCCCATGTTCAATTCACGCATGGCTTCCAGCAAGCGTAAAGTGCCCAGCCCCGTGACATCGCCAGTATATTCGGGCACATCGAAGGACACACGCACATGACTCTGCGCACCAAGATGGTAAATTTCGTCCGGCTTGATCTCATACAGCAATTTGATAATCATTACACCATCGGCAAGATCACCATAATGGAGAAACAATTTGGTGCCATGTACATGCGGATCGGTATACAGATGATCGATTCGATCGGTGTTGAACGTTGAACAGCGACGAATGATGCCATGTACTTCATAGCCCTTGGCCAACAGCAATTCTGCAAGATACGATCCATCCTGCCCGGTAATGCCTGTAATCAGTGCTTTTTTCATACTTTTATACAGTGTAGCACATTCTAGAAATAAGTCTTTTCGTATTTCCGTATTTATATTTATAGATCGGAAGAGCGTCGTGT
>CAXQRK010000124.1:0-13880 GCA_964226535.1 Polaribacter sp. | reverse complement strand
TCTCAATATACAGATGGAGGCCTATATGATTACATTAGTACAACCGACCCTAAAACATCCTAAGTATAAGTGTTCCCAACCTAGCCGCAATGTTTCTCCTGCGGTCAATTCAATGGGTGGATTTACGCTGGTCGAAATCATGGTCGTTTGCACTCTATTTTCGCTTATAGTTGCATTGATGATTCCTACATTTATTACGTTTTCGAAGGGAATGAAAGCATTGGACAACTATTCCGAAATGAGTATGGCTAGCCGAATTGCTTTGGAACATTTTTCTCGCGACGTACGCACAGCAGAAAATATTCTTCCCGGCAGTGACCAGTACGCACTTAAGATGCGATTGCCATCATTTATTAATGACCATGAGATTTTTTACAGATATGATCCGGAAAATAATCAATTTACACGTGAAGAATATAATTCGGATGGCATCTTGATTAAAACCAACATTCTTTTTTCAAATGCGGAAGAATTAAAAATAACTTACTACAATAGTTTTGGTACAGACATTGATCCCACAATACAACTAGAAACAAGCATCATTCAATTAAATGTCACGCTGACCAAAGATTTAGATAGGGCTAAAAATCTAAGCAATACGGACCATATCATATCTGCCCGATTTTTGGTTCGAAACATAAGCAGCAGGATCGGTTGAGTCAATAAACCAGAAAGGAATAGTAATGATGAAACGAAACACGAATTTCTTCTTATCGGCTCAATCGGCTCAATCGGGTCGCTCACGCCAGTCTGGTTCTGCCATGGTCACGGCAGTCATTCTGTGCTTCATTATGGGGTCCCTGTCTTTAACGTACTTAAATCTAGCTCATTCGGAACATCAGGCATCTTTGCGTTCAACAACGTATGCGTCCTGCCTGAACTTAGCTGAAGCAGGGGTTGAAATTGCAATCGATCAAGTGAATCAACAAATTGATTCAACCGGGAGCGTAACATTTCCCTTGGACAATATTCTGGCACAGCCATTACTTGAAGATGGCAGCCTCAAAGGTTATACGAACTATCAAGCATATTGGAACTCTCCTGATTTTACATCTTTTGTGATTCATGCGACTGGTAATATACAAGCGGAAAACAATACAATCGAACCTGTATCAAAACACGTAGTCGTCGAATTGCAGCGCGAGAAACAGCTCTATGGTAGTGGTTTCGCTTCTTATTTCACTATCATCTTGCTTGGGAATAAACCAATATTAGATAGTTATAATTCAAAATATGGAAAATACAATGAGGAAATGAATGAAGCCGGCAAGAGCCAGTTATTTGGCATAGATGGTTTTATTAACAAGAATGATAATATCGTCGTTGCAAGTGCTTTAGAAGTAGACGAGGGAGAAGATATAACCAGTATAACCATTGCAAATGCGGATATTTATGGTTACGTGGCTACAACGGAGAATGCCAGAGTTTACATCAACAAAAATGGCAAGGTTTCATCATATTCCGACTTCATTCACGATGAGTCACGTGTAGCAGGTAATTTTAATGGAGTTTTTCCCATTGTGACTGAACCAACCGAGCCTGCAGACTACGCATATAAATCACTTAATACGGTTGGCATGGTCGTCAGGGGCTCTTCTGATCCAGACAATCCAACAATCTATGATATCGGAAGCATTAACCTTAGTCCTCGGCGTGCCGGTGTTATAACGATTGTAGGACATGTTGTTTTGCGGGTTGATGACGGCATTTCAATAGCAGGTAAAGGAGGCCTTGTGCTGGATCCAAATACCGAAACGTCTCTAAAAGTTTACACCTCAGGTAATATAGATATTGCAGGCAACGGCGTCGTTAACGGCAGCGGTGTGCCGGCTAACTTAAGCTTTTTCGGAACTGCGGACTTAGGTGCTGATGGTAAGCCGACACAAGATATAAAAATCGCTGGAAACGGAGCTTTGTATGCAACTATCCACGCACCCAATGCAGGTGTTGAAATCAAAGGAGGAGGTAGTACTGATGGAGATGTCATGGGAGGCGTTGTGGCATACTCTATTGTCCTAGCCGGCAATACTTCGTTTCATTTTGATGAAGCACTCCTCGATATAGTGGACACGAATATATACTATTCAATCGGCAAGTGGTATGAGGTGCAAAACCAAAACCAGGCCCTTAAAGTTCTTAATGATTTGGGGGTTGCAAGTCCGTCCAGTGAAGTGGTTGACGACTCGTAGATTTTAGTCCTGATAAACCCCGCCTCCTAAAAGTGTGTCACCGGCATAAAATGCAATGATTTGACCAGCGGCGAGCGCGCGTTGCGGTTGATCAAATACCACTGTTGCCGTATCCGAACCAGTTGGCGTATATTCAATCAATTGAGTCGGGTCCCGATAGCGTGGCTTGGCAAGCATCTTGCGGGCACGAGTGATTTTGCGATTCACAAAACTGAGTTGATGGATCGTGAATGTGCGACCAAAGAGTCCGGGAGACTCGGGCTTATCAAATCCTATGATCAGTTCATTACGCGCCATATTAAATCCGATCACCACATAGCATTCGTTGTCTGTATTAGAAGGCACGCCGATCCAGCGACGTTGTCCGAGTGTATAGCGATGCAGGCCCTGATGTCGGCCCAATACCTTGCCTTCGCTGGTCACGATATCGCCCGGCTTGTCCTCGATATAGTATTCCAGAAAGCGATTGATATTCATATCGCCAAGGAAGCAAATCCCCTGACTGTCTTTCTTGGTTGCATTAGGAAGCCGATGTCGAAGTGCGAGTGCACGCACGGCTGGCTTGGTGAATGCGCCCAGCGGGAACAAGGCAGATTCGATTTGCGCTTGTTGCAGCATCGCCAGAAAATAACTTTGGTCCTTATTGGGATCCACACCTTGCAAGAGCTCGAAGCTGCCATCGATATTTGCATGCTTACGTACGTAGTGCCCCGTTGCCAATTGATCAAACCCATGGTGGAGCGCATATTTACGGAAGATGCCGAACTTCATTTCGCGGTTACACATGATGTCCGGGTTGGGCGTAATGCCGCTCTGGTAGCCTTCCACAAGGTACTGCACGACATGATCGCGATATTCATTTACAAGATTCACGATCTCGAAATCTATTCCGAGGTGGACGGCTACTTTACGCGCATCCTCAATGTCTTGCTGCGCAGGGCAGTCAGCTAAGGGTGTCTCCTCATTCATCCATGTGCGAATGTAAGCGCCGGACACCGAATACCCCTGCTCTTTGAGCAACAAGGCCGCGACGGCACTATCGACACCGCCGGATAAAGCGACCAAGACATTTTTCATTGATCAAACCAAACCTGCTCGACTGGTTACGTCAATACGTCTTGGCAAACGAGTTGTAAATGACTGTGAACTAGAATCACGATTACCCCGACAGGGATCACGATTACTCCGAAAGGGATCTTGCGTAAAAACGAATTCTCGATACCTCTGCCAAATATCGTGAAACATATTATACATGCCTTCTGGGAATCGGTCGACGCAGGACTTGTGATTCTGAGATCCGACTGGCTGGCACAATCACTGCCGCCTCTTTCCTTGGGGCCATTAAATGTTAAGTTGAACCGATTAGAACGCTTAAAGCCTGCGGAATGCGGACGCTACTATCGTTACTATCGAACACCTGACGCTTGGGTTTTTGTGCTAGACTCGAAACGCTATCGACAATTACTGAACCATGCCGTGCGTGTCTATCTGGCCGCCGATTTTAATGACTGGAGCGAAGCCATTGGCAAGCTCGAGTGGCAGCTGTTGCCGCTGACGGACGCAATCGGCACCACCTATGAGCTGCGGGTGCCAGCCAATCAAATTCCAAGTGGGCAGGTGTTTAAATTTAAATTTGTCACCGAACACGGGGACTGGTTGGACGTGCCAGACAGTGCGCCAAATCTGGTACGATGCGTGGACGGGGTGACTAACTTCGAATTTAATCCATGCCAAAGTGGCAAGCATATTTTTCGCTTCCACACGCCGGATGGCTATCAGCCGGTGGGCAATGAGACACTTATGTGGCAAGAGGCTGCCCATCGCGAAATTCATGAGTTGCCGCATACACCATTGTTGGTTTCGGCTTCGACTGATTTGCCCCTGGGAGCAATTGTTGAGTCCGAGCGTACCATTTTTCGATTATTTGCACCGCGTGCCAGTGGCGTCAAATTGGCATACGGGCAACAGCCAGATCAGTCGGATGCAGTGTTGGTACCAATGCACTGTGTCGATGGTGTCACCTGGGAAGTCTCCTTTGATCAACGAATGATCGGGTTCTATTATACCTATCGTGTGTTTGGCCAGAACCGCGAGGGCACCACTCACTTTGACGAAGATTTCCCGGTGTTAGATCCTTATGCGAAGGCTTGTTTGGGGCATCGAGGCCCCGGTATCGTGGTCGATCCGGCACGCATGCAGGCAGTCAAGACTCCTTATTCACCACCCGATTGGCAGGATTTGGTCATTATGGAAGGGCACATTCGCGACCTTGCCGCACATGCACTGATCGAGCTCAGCACGGAAGAGCGCCGAGGCTATACTGGATTGCGTAAATGGCTGCAGGCCGAAGGTTCATACCTGCAGGAAATCGGCGTCAATGCGATCGAATTGCAACCGATCCAAGAATTTGACAATCGACAACCGCAGGACTACCACTGGGGCTACATGCCGGTCAATTATTTTTCACCAGAGAGCAGTTACGCCTTGGTGCCGGAGCAGGCTTCGCAGATCGAAGAGTTCCGTGGCTTGGTACAGGATTTTCACGATCGAGGCATTGCAGTTCTTCTAGACGTGGTCTATAATCACGTCGGCGAGCCGAATCATCTATCGTTTGTGGATAAATTTTATTATTTTCATTTGGACGAAGCCAATGATCTGATGAATTGGAGTGGTTGTGGCAATGACCTACGCTGCGACACGCCGATGGCACGCCGTCTGATTATTGAGAGTTTGAAGCATCTGGTCGAGACCTACGATGTCGATGGCTTCCGCTTTGATTTGGCTGAATTAATCGGCATCAAGGTCTTGCGCGAGATCGAGGTTGAATTGAAAGCGATCAAGCCCTCGCTGATTCTGATTGCGGAGCCCTGGAGCTTTCGTGGGCATATTCAGAATGAGTTGAAAGAGACCGGCTTTGCCTCATGGAATGATGGCTTTCGAGAGTCTATTAGAGAATACGTCTGCGGCAACGGCAACCAGGAGATGATTCAATATTTTTTGGCAGGATCACCGGCAAGTACTCGTTTTGCCGCCCAGACCATTAATTATACGGAGTCGCACGATGATCACTGCTGGATTGATCGAATCACCCAACACGGGCAGCATGATGGCTCAGAACCAACCTTGCTGGATCGCCGCCGAACACACCTAATGGCAGCCATTTTATTTGCCTCACTGGGCGTGCCGATGATGGCCGCAGGTCAGGATTTCATGCGCTCAAAACTCGGCATTTCAAATACCTATCTACTTGGAGATGTGAATGCGCTCGATTATAAACGCCGCCTGATTTATTCGGGTACGCATGCGTATTTTCGTAGTTGGATCCAGTTTCGACTTTCCGAATTGGGACGTGCCTTACGTTGTGATGGACCGCTGCAAGATGGCTATTTGAAATTTTACCGAACCAATGGTGCCAGTGCAGTAGTCGCTGTGTTTAATGCCAATCGCAGCATTGAGGTCACACCGCTGATCTTTGCAGTGAACCCGCATCTCGAATATGTGCGCATTCCATGTGATCTAAATTGCTTTGAAGGAGCGATTCAGATTGCGGATCATGAGCGCTTTAAGCTCGACGGGATCGACTCCGCACAGATCCTGATGGATGACGATCATGCGGTACACCTGCCACCGCTTGGCTGCGGCCTCTGGCTGGCCTAAGCATTCCTATGGTTAAGCCTGGTCGGTCCAGCAGCGATGTACGTTTAAGCCTGACCGGTTCAGTGTGCCAGTTCGTACTCCCGCGCTACTTGCTTAGTCAGCGCAAGCCATTCATTCCAGGTCTGTTTGAGTGAGGCACGCAGACCATTGAGTTCCCCTTGAATGGCTTTGCTTTGCCCACCACTGGCTTGTTTTAAATCGCGTACTTTCAGCATAATCGCTGCCGCAGTTTCTTCAAAGGCCGCGGACAATTCTTCAAGCTTTGCTTTGAGCTCGGCAGCTACCGCATCCATATCTTTTTCCAAATGCGCAAGCATCATTTTCTTGTCTTTTAGCACTAGTGCCTTTTGCAGAGCGACGTCATTAATCACACGCAATTTTTTCGCCATGCCAAGCTTGGATGCGATCCAGATCGTCCACTTCGACGGATCAAAGTGATACCAGCGAATACCATTGCGATAGTCAGCCGCAAATGCATGATGGTAGTTGTGATAGCCTTCGCCAAAGGTGAGCAATGCCAACAGCGCATTGTCCACTGCACTCAATTCGCGTGCATATGTCTTTGAGCCAAAGGTATGGCAGAGCGAATTGATAAACCATGTGCTGTGATGGATCAGTGCCATACGCAGCAGCACGCCGAAATAAAACGAAGCAAGAGGACTCATGAACAAACAACCAATGCCAAATACCGCCAGATTGATGCCGACGGTGAACAGCCCGTAATAACGATCCTGCAGGACCACACGCGGATTCTTGAGTAAATCGTTGATCAATGATGCATCGTAGCGACGCTGGTAATCGAATAACCACAGCACATGCGCATACCAAAAGCCTTTTTTGATTGAGTACGGGTCTTTATCCGAATCGACATGGTTGTGGTGAATACGATGATCGTGCGACCATTTCAATGCCGACATTTGTAGTGACAGTGCCGACCCCAGCAGCACGCACCACTCAAAAAAAGGACTCGCCGAATATGCTTTGTGCGCATACAAACGATGATAGCCGACCGTAATCGACATGCCCCCGATTATATAAGTGATCAGAAAAAATGCCACCGCGCTCCACGACGACGATGCGATGGCAGCCGGGATGAGCGCGACCAGCAGCACATGATATAAGATGATGAATGCGAAAACGTCCCAGTTTTTTATTTTCATAATGTCGTAAAAGAAATTTCGGTGCTGTTTGAACACCTAGCACTAGTGTGTTAATAATTTACAAACAATCATTTATCTTAGCCTGGCAGATTGATGGACGACTGTTTGATTAATCGATGAGTCGATCACAAGGCACATGTTGGTGCTGGATTGTCAAGTGCTTTCGTATGCATGCAATATCATTCGCTCGAAACCTGCAAATACCTCCCGTATGAGTTGCCAATAAAATTCAGTTGTGCGCCCGCTGGGTCAGCTAATCGGTTGAATCCGAATCCAAGTGGATTCTTTGCTTGCCAAATCACTAAATCAGGCTTCAGTTACTCGTTTTGTTTATTTTCTCTCCAACTGAATACACAACAAATATATATATGGCTACAAAAATCGGAATCAATGGATTCGGCCGCATCGGTCGACTGGTCTTTCGCTCTCTTGTCGAGAAGGGCTTGCTTGGCAGCGAAATCGAGGTGGTTGCAATCAACGACCTGGTGCCTGCGGAGAATCTCGCTTACTTGCTCAAATATGACACCATACAAGGTCGTTTCAACGGTACGGTAACTACCGAGGGGGACGACACCTTGGTGGTCAACGGACACCCCATTAAGACGCTTGCCGTTCGCGAGGGTCCAGCAGCGCTGCCCTGGCAGGCTCTTGGGGTGGATATCGTGATCGAATCAACCGGCTTGTTCGTTCAAGATGAAAAGGCTCAGGGCCATCTGGATGCCGGTGCGAAGAAAGTCATTATCTCGGCACCTGGCAAAGGTGCGGGTGTGAAGACGGTGGTTCTGGGGGTCAATGACGATGAACTGACCGCTGAGCACCACCTAATCTCCAACGCATCGTGCACGACCAACTGTCTGGCTCCGATCACTAAGGTTATCTTAGAGAACTTTGGCATCGCCGAAGGCTTGATGACCACGGTGCATTCCTACACCGCGACTCAGCGCACCGTCGATGGGCCTTCTCCCAAGGATATGAAAGGGGGGCGTACCGCTGCGCTTAATATTATCCCTTCCACCACCGGTGCGGCAAAGGCTGTTGGCTTGGTATTACCTGAAGTTCAAGGCAAACTTACCGGTATGGCATTTCGCGTGCCAACCCCGACGGTATCAGTGGTCGATCTTACCGTGAAGACCGAACAAAGCACCTCTTACGCGGAAATCTGCGAAAAGATGAAACAAGCTTCCACCGGTTCGCTGAAGGGAATTCTTGGGTATACCGAAGACGAAGTGGCGTCGTCTGATTTCATCCACGATGAGCTTAGCTCCATTTTCGATGCGGGCAGTGGCATCGGTCTTTCCGATACATTTTTTAAGCTGGTTTCTTGGTATGACAACGAATGGGGCTATTCAAACCGAGTGGTTGAACTCGTACAGAAAGTCACTAAGTTCCTTTGATTCCTGCTTAATGATTTTATCAATGGAAGGGGCGCCGCAGCAGATGTCCGATTTGTGGCTATGTGGACTGCGGCGGCCTTTTCATGGTGGATGACGATCAATAACCAAATCATCTATCCCTCTTCACTCACTTTAGTGTAAATCCAACTGCCATGCCTCGCACACAATCTATCCAAGACGTCGATCTTGCCGGTCGGCGCGTACTCGTTCGTTGTGACTTTAATGTCCCGATTGACGCCGGAGTGATCTCTGATGATTCTCGTATCGTTGCGGCTTTGCCGACCATTAAACACCTGATCGCACAGCGCGCCAAAGTCATTTTGTGCAGCCATTTGGGGCGTCCTAAAGGCCAAAAAAACCCGCACTATACGCTTGCTCCGGTTGCTCGTGAGCTCGCGGATCAGTTGGGGCAAGCGGTGCACTTCATTGAAGATTGCGTCGGTGCCGAAGTCGAAGCCGAGGTCGCTCAATTAGGCGAAGGCGAGGTCGCCCTGCTTGAGAACCTCCGTTTTTACAAGGGTGAGACGGACAATGATCCACAATTCGCCGCGCAACTTGGCCGCTTAGCAGATGCGTTTGTCAACGATGCCTTCGGCACCGCACACCGTGCCCACGCGTCCACGGCCGGGGTTGCCACACATCTTTCACCATGTGTCTGTGGTTTCCTGATCGAAAAAGAACTCGCTTACTTGGGGGACAAGACCAACCGTCCGGAACGACCATTTACCGTGATCCTTGGCGGTGCCAAAGTGTCCGATAAGATTAAAGTGATTGATGCATTATTGGAAAAAGCCGATACCATCATCATCGGCGGTGCGATGGCATATACATTTGCTCTCGCGCAAGGGCGCAAAGTTGGTGAGTCGCTAAGCGAGCCCGAATTTATTCCAACCGCACAGGCCGCACTCGCAAAGGCGGAGGCAAAAGGTGTGCGGTTTCTGCTTCCGGTTGATAATCTGGCGGTCAAAGATCTCGATTTCGGTGCCGGGAGCATTGGCGAAAGTCAATACTTTGAAGGAAACATCGAAGATGGTTGGGAAGGGGTGGATATCGGACCAGCAAGTATTGAACGCTTCAGTGAAGAGATTCAACATGCCAAAACGGTTCTCTGGAACGGGCCGATGGGCATTTTTGAAATTGATGCGTGCAACCGGGGCACTTTCGCAGTGGCCAAGACAATCGCGGACTCCGAAGCATGTTCGATCATCGGTGGCGGCGACTCGGTTAAAGCGATTAAAATGGCTGGTTATGCTGACAGGGTCACATTCATGAGTACCGGTGGTGGAGCCTCCCTTGAATTTCTGGAAGGTAAACAGCTTCCAGGGGTCGCCGCATTGGATAACATAGACTGAGCGATGCGATCCTTCATTTCAATGTTTAACTGATAACAATATGCATCAATCCCCACGTAAATACCTTATTGCCGGCAATTGGAAAATGAATCTGAATTCAGCTGAAGGAGCTGAACTGGCGAAAGACATCTGTCAATTAGTCGGCCCACAAACGGAGGTTGCCGTCTGTGTCTGTCCATCGGCAACCTCACTTGAAGCAGTTGCTGCAGTGGTCAACAATTCCAATATCTTTCTGGGTGCTCAAAATATGCACTTCAAAACGTCTGGTGCATATACCGGTGAAACGTCTGCCGAAATGCTTCGACATCTATTTTGCAAGTTTGTAATCCTTGGTCACAGCGAGCGCCGTGAATATTTTGGAGAAAGCGATGCATTGGTGAACCAGAAAACACTTGCGGCATTGGCAGCTAGTTTAAACCCAATCGTATGTGTGGGTGAAACCCTAGCGGAACGCGAAGCCGGCAAGGTAAACGAAGTGATTCAGACTCAAATCGAAGCTGCATTGATCGGCGTGAATGCCGATAATTATGAAGGCCTGGTCATTGCATACGAGCCAGTTTGGGCGATTGGTACTGGCAAAACCGCCACTCCGGAAATGGCCGAAGCGGTCCATGCACAAATCCGCTGCCTACTTGCGGGCGTGATTGGTTTGGATGCGGCTGAGAAAGTACGTATCCTTTACGGTGGATCGATGAAGCCAGAGAATGCCGATCAATTGCTTTCGCAGCCCAATATTGATGGCGGCCTAATCGGTGGGGCCTCATTAAAAGCAAGTTCTTTCGCCGCTCTGGTTGAAAGCGCTCTTAAATTATCGATATAAAATCAAATCCTGCCCCGTTAGTCGCAGTCGCTGGAGCCAGCGGCTTCGTCGGATCCCATCTCAGGCTTCGTCTGGCTGCGGACTATTGTTTTCGTGCACTGACACGTAGTTCACATATCGTGGATCGCCATACCGGCGAGACATCCACGCAATGGCAACAGTGCGATTTGTATTCATTGCCAAAGTTGACCGCCGCCTTGCAAGGTTGTGAGTATGCAATTTATTTGGTGCATTCGATGGCTCCTTCCAGTCGCCTGATGCAGGGCGATTTCGAAGATACCGATTTATTACTGGCAGATAATTTCA
Organism: Polaribacter sp.; assembly: GCA_964226535.1. Lineage (GTDB taxonomy): Bacteria > Verrucomicrobiota > Verrucomicrobiia > Opitutales > Coraliomargaritaceae > Lentimonas. The sequence goes on along the minus strand of CAXQRK010000124.1, from coordinate 3,002 downwards.
TTCGTGCCGCCGAAACTGCCCGGATCAAGCATGTGATTTATCTAAGTGGTCTATTGCCTGAAGATGATGAAGCCCTGTCACCGCATTTACGCAGCCGGGCAGAAGTCGAAGCGGTCTTGAAAAGCCGATCGGTTCCGGTAACCGTGTTGCGGGCCGGCTTGATTTTCGGTCCCGGCGGATCCTCATTTTCGATGTTAGTCAATTTGGTGCGACGTCTGCCGCTTATGGTATTGCCAGCATGGGCAAATTCAATGACACAATCCGTTGATATTGAAAATGTCTGTGATGCCTTTGAATACTGTCTGCAAGACCCAAAGTGGCGGGGTGGGGTATATGATCTGGGCGGTCATCGACCGATGACCTATGCAGAAATGATCTTGCAAACCGGCAAATTACTGGGACGGCCCGTGCGCTCATTATCAGTTCCGTGGAATTTGTTTGGACTTTCGCAACGTTGGATTGCTCACTTAGGTCGGGTGCCGATGGCCTTAGTCCGCCCTCTGCAAGAAAGTTTGTTGCATGATTTACGCGCACGTCCCAATCCATTGCTCGAAGTGCTGACGCCGCGACTGGTGTCGTTTGAGGAGTCGCTGACCCGCGCGGTGAGTCTGAATGGGCAGCCATTGCCAAATCCACGCAGTTACACCCAATCTGCCGATGCTCGGGAGATCCGAGATGCACGACGAGTGCGCTCGGTACAGCGGATGCAATTGCCCTCTGGTTGGAGTGCCGCACAGATTACCGCAGAATATGGGGCATGGCTAAGTCGGCGTTTTCGCGGCCTGCTTGCAGTCGATACTGATTCTCGGGGAGTGCTGCGCTTTTTTGTTGGGGGCCTGCGCCTTTGTTTGTTAGAGTTGACCCCCACTCCTTACAGTGAAGACCAAGAGCGCTGTGCCTTTTATATCACCGGCGGCTGCCTATCCAAAACCGTCGATCCGCCAGGCCGCCTCGAGTTTCGCTTGGTTCGGTCACGCAACTGTGTGATGGCATCGATTCACGGTTTTGCTCCGACCTTACCATGGTGGCTTTATGCACATACCCAAGCACTTGCTCATTTGGCTGTAATGTACGCCTTTGGGCGGCATTTAAAAAATATTTCTCGACGCCAAAATCTAATCGACTCCACTGCCTAGATGGCAGACAGTACGTGTGATGGAATCATTCATGAATCGACAAGTACACGGGCAATTTGAGACTGAATTGCGCCATCGGATCAATGCTGGACGGGCTGCGGTACAGGCACAAACTGAGCTTTTTGCGCGTCAGTTTGGACAGGTGACAAGCGAGTGGAAAGCGGATGATACCCGAGTTACATTTGCAGATTTCGCCATTTCAGAGAATATATTTGCAGTGCTTCGGCGTTATTTTGCTGACGATGATTATTGCAGTGAAGAAGCAAATCCATTGGATGAAGTTCAGTCATTGAACGCGAAATTCGCCTGGGTCATTGATCCAATTGATGGGACCAATAATTATGCGCTCGGGTTTCCGATATGCGCTATTTCATTGGCCTTATTGTACAATGGTGTGCCAGTCCATGGTTTTGTGTATGATTATAGCAGCCATTCATTGCTGGAAGGGGGCCTGTGGTTCGGACTATATTGCAATCAACAGCCGCTGCAGCGTGATCGCCTGGCAACAAATGCTCAGTCAATGATAGGTCTGCATTTTCCGATGGCACCGGACTTGGTCGACCAGTTAAAGCCCTTATTAGCCAAATACCGTGTGCGCTGTCTGGGCAGTGGCACACTGAACGCCGCGTATGTGGCGACCGGTTATTTAATCGGAGTGGTTGATTTCCACATCAAGGTATGGGATATCGCCGCAGCCTATGCATTATGTGCCGCAGCTGGACTCCGATTTGAATTTTTAGCGAAGAGTCCGTTTCCACTAAAACAATTTCATCCACAGATGGAGTGCTGCCCCTACTGGGCAGGCACTGAATCTTTCGGTAAAGAGCTGCAGGCTCTGTTGAGTTGAACTGGACGGTACTTTTCGTCTTAGTCACTTTTTGGGATTGCATTTAACCATCAATTAGGTCGATATTTGACGGCAATTATTTGACATCCAAATCCTTCCGAGTGAAAGTATCACATATTCGCGCACTCGAAAGCAATCGCTACTCAACTTACTCAAAACGTGTTCGGCTTTTTATCCAACGACATCGGCATCGACCTGGGAACTGCAAACACACTCGTGTTTGCAAAAGACAAAGGGATCGTCTTGCGTGAACCCAGTGTGGTTGCCGTCTACACATCGACCAAAAAAGTCTGTGCCGTCGGTTCCGATGCAAAAAAAATGCTCGGTCGTACGCCCGGCAACATTACTGCCATCCGCCCGATGAAAGATGGCGTGATCGCTGACTTTGAAATCACTGAAGCCATGCTGCGCTATTTCATCAAGAAGGTCAATCGCACCAAAGCCTTCGTCGCACCGCGTATTGTGGTGGCAGTGCCTTCGGGGATCACCGAAGTAGAGCGCCGGGCAGTTAAGGACTCCGCTATCCGCGCTGGTGCCCGTGATGTTGTCCTGCTGGCGGAACCAATGGCTGCTGCGATCGGAGTGGGCCTGCCCATTGACGAACCAGCTGCCAATATGATCGTCGATATTGGTGGCGGCACCACCGAGGTCGCGATTATCTCACTCGCGGGGGTAGTCTATACCAAAAGTATCCGTGTCGGCGGTGATGAAATCGACAACGCTATCGTCAACTATATGAAACGATCCTACAATTTGATGGTCGGTGAACGCACCGCTGAAGAGATCAAAATTCGGATCGGCTCAGCGTTCCCACTTGATGAGGAAGTGTCGCTCGAAGTACGCGGTCGTGATTCAGTTGCCGGTCTCCCCCGGACTATTACGATTACCTCGACTGAGATCCGTGATGCGCTTTCGGATACCATCACATCAATCGTCGATACGGTGCGTAATGCACTAGAACGCTGCCCACCAGAACTGTCCGCCGACCTCATTGACCGCGGCTTAGTGCTCGCTGGTGG
>CAXQRK010000123.1:0-3151 GCA_964226535.1 Polaribacter sp. | reverse complement strand
TCAAAAACCAATAATATCTTATTTAGATATTTTCATGTGCATTTTCTGTCAGTTTCATGAGTATTCCCGACAATATACATACCGAATTTCACCGCATGCTAGATCGCGATGCCAAGGAAGCGCAGTTACGGCAATGCGGGCATGTGTTTTGGTTTTACGGCCTCTCGGGATCTGGCAAGAGCACATTGGTAAATGCGCTTGAGCGGGAACTCATGACACGTGGGGTCCACACCAAAATTTTGGATGGTGATAACATTCGTAGCGGCTTGAATCGTGACCTTGGCTTTTCCGATGCAGATCGTCAGGAAAATATCCGCCGCATTTCAGAGGTGTCACGTCTTTTTCTGGATGCCGGCATGGTTGTGCTTACTTCATTCATTACACCCACACGTGTACTTCGAGCCGCAGCTGCGGAAATCATTGGTGCAGATGATTTCACTCCGATTTATGTATACGCATCCTTTGCAACCTGCGCCAAGCGTGATATCAAAGGGCTGTATGCCAAAGCCGCAGCCGGTGAGCTCAGGCAGTTCACCGGCAAGGATGCCTCATTTGAGGCACCTGCTGCGGACGATGCAGACTGGGTAATCTCGACCGAATCGCAGACCCAAGACGCCTCTATTGAGCAAGTCCTGCCAAGTATTTTAGCGCGGATTAAATATCGTCCCGCGCCTTAAATGTTTTCTCAATCCGAATATACAACGATGCATCAAGATTACACCATCACCCATCTCAAACAGCTTGAGTCCGAAGCGATTTTCATTCTTCGCGAGACGGCCGCACAATTCGAGAAACCGGTGCTGCTTTTTTCCGGTGGCAAGGATTCCATTGTGATGGCGCACCTCGCGAAGAAAGCCTTCTGGCCTGCCAAACTGCCATTTCAATTATTGCATGTCGATACCGGCCACAATTTTCCAGAAACCATGCAGTTTCGTGATGCATTCGTAGCCGAATTGGGTGCGGATTTAGTTGTCGCCTCGGTACAGCAGGCGATCGATGCGGGTAAGGTAGTTGAAGAAACCGGCCCACGAGCCAGTCGCAATGCGTTGCAAACTGTTACGTTACTAGATGCATTGGAAGCCGGTCAATATGATGCCGCACTCGGCGGTGGCCGTCGCGACGAAGAAAAAGCCCGAGCCAAAGAGCGCTTCTTTTCGCACCGCGATGCCTTTGGGCAATGGGATCCGAAGAACCAACGTCCTGAACTGTGGAATATTTTTAACGGTCGTAAACAACACGGTGAGCACTTCCGTGTCTTCCCACTGAGCAACTGGACCGAGATGGACGTCTGGCAGTACATTAAAGCCGAAAATATTGAACTGCCATCGCTGTACTTTTCACACGTGCGCGATTGCTTTGTGCGTGATGGTGTGATCATGGGAATCACCGATTTTATTGAACTGCTCCCAACGGAAACCGTCGAGCAGATGGTTGTTCGCTTCCGCACCATCGGCGATGCGACGTGTACCGGCGCATGCCTGTCCACTGCCGACAACTTGGATGATATTATCGATGAGGTAGCGGCGGCCCGTCAGACCGAGCGCGGCACGCGTGCGGACGACAAGCGCTCTGAAACTGCGATGGAAGACCGTAAGAAACAAGGGTATTTTTAACTCAGCACCAGGCATTTACACAGATGACTTAACAATCAGTCACACAGAAATATTGATACCAATGAGCGAAGATAACAATTCAGGATACCTCAACATGGATCTACTGCGGTTTACCACAGCTGGTTCGGTTGATGATGGCAAGAGCACCTTGATCGGACGTTTACTCTACGACAGCAAAGCCATTTTTGAAGATCAGATAGCCGCGATGGAGGCCAGCTCCAAGGCACGTGGAGATGACAATGTCAACCTTGCACTCTTGACCGATGGTCTGCGTGCCGAACGGGAGCAGGGCATCACGATTGATGTGGCCTACCGCTATTTTGCAACGCCGAAGCGTAAGTTCATCATTGCCGATACGCCGGGTCACATTCAGTACACCCGCAACATGGTGACCGGTGCCTCTACGGCAAATCTCGCGATCATTTTGATCGATGCCCGCAAGGGCGTGATTGAGCAAACCTGCCGCCACTCGTTTATTGCCAATTTGTTGCGAATTCAACATGTAGTCGTCTGTGTCAACAAGATGGATCTGGTGGATTGGGACGAAGCGGTGTTCAACCAGATTGTGCAGCGTTTCAAAACCTTTGCCTCACGTCTCGATGATATTGTCGAGGTCACGTTTATTCCTGCCAGTGCCCTATTGGGAGATAATATTGTCGAGCCGTCCGAACATATGCCCTGGTATAAAGGCGCGACGCTACTGTATCATTTGGAGACCGTGTATATTGGTGCAGATGAGAATCATGTCGAAGCACGCTTTCCAGTGCAATGGGTGATTCGCCCTCACTCACATCAGTATCATGACTTTCGTGGTTTCGCCGGTCGGGTGGCTGGAGGTGTGTTTAAGCCGGGCGATGAGGTGACTGTGTTGCCCGCTGGATTTTCTTCCAGAATCAAGTCAATCGAGTCGATCGACGGCGCGCCGGAAGAAGTGTTTGCCCCGATGTCGGCGACCATTACGCTTGAAGATGAGATCGATATTTCGCGTGGCGATATGCTGGTGAAAGCCAACAACCGCCCACAGCCGACCCAAGACATTGATGCAATGGTCTGTTGGTTTGCGGCCGACAAGTCACTGGCCGGACAGGGCAAATATATATTGCGGCATACCACCAAAGAGGTGAAAGCGATTGTAACTGAAGTTTGCTACAAAGTAAATATCAATACATTACACAAAATTGAAGAAGATCGGGTGTTACACTTGAACGACATCGGTCGGATTAAAATCCGCACCTCAGCAGCATTGATTGCGGATAGTTACCGATCAAATCGTACAACCGGTAGTTTTGTATTGATTGATCCATTGAGTAATGCCACCGTTGCGGCTGGTATGATTCTTTGATTGCAGCGATATTTGCCCTTTCCGGTATAACGGGGCTTATCGATAGAACCGTTGTAGCAATCCCTTCCTTGCATCGGATAATTTTGATGTGACACATTCAGTGACAGTACATCCATAAACGCTGCATATGTGACATTTTGGCACCAACTAAAGGTTGGATTATTTTTATTAAATTCATGAAAAAGATCGGAAGAGC
>CAXQRK010000122.1:0-18118 GCA_964226535.1 Polaribacter sp. | reverse complement strand
GGAACTTTATGGGCCGACCGGTTCAAGTCTGTTTTAGTCGAGGGTTCCGGCAATCCGTTGCAGACAATGGCCGCTTACATCGACCTAAACCCGGTACGTGCCGGTATGGTTGAGGATCCGAAAGACTACCGCTTCTGCGGCTATGCCGAGGCCGTTGCCGGTGAAGCGAAGGCCCAGTTAGGACTGGCTTTTATTTGGTCGGACTCAATGAAGCTAAAGCAAATCAAGGATGGCAGTCATGCCCTTGACGAGGTGCTGTCGGCACATCGAATGCTCATCTTTGGCAAAGGCTCCAGTCCGTGGACACACAAGGGCAAGTTAATCGATCCTAAAATAGCGGTGAACGTTCTGGAAAAACAGCAGGGGCAGTTGCCGAAAACGGTGCTGCTGCGCTGTCGCGTGCGCTACTTTACCGACGGAGCAATCTTGGGCTCAGTAGAGTTTGTTCGTGGTTTTACCGGCACCTGGCAAAGGCAAAAAGGACGCAAGTATCCGCCGAAAGTCAACTTAATGCAAGGCACGGACTGGGGCGACCTAGCCGTGATCCAGAGCTTGCGACGGCAGGTTTTTGGGTGATTGTTGTGTTTGAAAGGATACACGGGATGGGCATCAACCCATGCATCCGACTCATCCTGTACATTCTGCAATAGCTGGATATACTGTCATTTTGCGGGTTAAAGTGCACCACGAATTTGCGGGTTAAAATACACCGGATATCAATTCCAAGCTTGATGTCTACCGCTTTTGCTTCAGTATGCTTTTTGTGTTGTGGGAGTGGTGTGTTGTGTAGTTTTCTTAATCAGAGTGATGGTACATACGATTACTCGCACCTGACAATCGCTGCCATGTCATCTTTTTAATCAGAGACATGAATGATATTTTTACACCTCTTCTTGATATTTTGCCAAAACAGCAAAAAGCGCTTTGGCCGGAGTTGATTGACGTCCCGGACAGCTTCGTTTTGTACGGCGGTACAGCGATTGCCTTGCAGTTAGGCCATCGAGAAAGCGTGGACTTTGACTTTTTTGGCAGCGTGCCGTTTGATCCAGATACTCTCCTGAACACATTAGCGTTTCTGCAAAACTCTCGCATCATACAAAGGCAACCGAACACATTGACCGCCATTATTGATCGAGGAGGTGATATCTCCTTATCATTCTTTGGCCTGCCTTCAATTCGTCCGGTCAAGACACCCCTGCGCACTTGTGACAATGGAATTAAAGTGGCCTCGCTGATCGATCTTGCGGGAATGAAAGTGAGTGTCATTCAAAAAAGAGCGGAGTGGAAGGATTACACGGATATAGCGGCATTGCTAAATCATGGTATTGGTCTTGATGTGGCTTTGAGCGTAGGTAAATGTATTTATGGAGATCAATTCAATCCACAGATCAGCCTCAAAGCTCTTTCATATTTTGACGATGTAAAGGGCATAACCGATCCAGTAAAAAAATGTCTCCAGGATGCGGTTAGAAAAGTTGACCTGCGCCACTTACCAGAAATCGAGGTTGTTGAGCCATGACAGTTGAAATTAGATTAACAGAAGAACTCAAAAAAGCGGTTGAGCACTGCGTATGGTTTGAGCCACCCGAACTGGCGGTTCGCGATGTGGTTCGTTTGGCCGCCTATATTCTAACCTATGGCACACCTGAAGACACGTTTGCATTTAGGGATCAAATTGATGACGAAATACTGACTGAATGTCTGGATAAGGCCCCGCCGGGGATTTTTGACCAACGATCATGGGCCTACTGGAATTTGGTTGTGGGCCGTTATGATACTCCCCCGATGCCTGAGCGTGTGTTGCCGAAGTAATCGATCATTTAACTATTTAAAGTAAATTCTTTCGCTGTGCATCCTGGCGCCCGCTTGGAAAGTGAGCGGGGCCCATAATGTTGGACAGGTTGCTTCACCCAATTAAGGTAAAGCAACCCATGAAAAAGAGACGAAAATACACCACAGATTTCAAGAGCAAGGTAGCGTTGGAAGCGCTACGTGAGCAACAGCCGGTGCATGAAATTGCCAAGTGCTACCAGATTCATCCTACGCAGGTGACGGAGTGGAAGAAGACTCTGCTGAGTAATGCCAACAGCGTGTTCGAGAGGAGATTATTCCCGAAAGTTGTGGATTGAGCTGAATGCCTGTAACCGACATGGTCATTAAAAGTGTTCTAGGCTACCTTTTGATTCGTTTCAATACCATCCACAAAGCAGACACCCTGAACTACCTTGTCAAGTAATTCAGAAGCACTGATTTTTCTCCAATGTTTCTGGGCTTCAGTAGCCAGTTTGTATACCATAGCCAGAGTCGATTCTCGATTGCCATTTCCCTTGGTTAAACGCTGTCGATGACGCAGTGTGGCAAAGGTCGATTCAATCGGGTTGGTGGTGCGAATATGCTTCCAATGCTCGGCGGGAAAGCAGTAAAAACACATCAATACTTCTTTATCTTTCTGCAGACACTGACAGGCTTTCTCGTATTTGGCGCCATAAATGTCAATGAACCGATCATAGGCCTTGAAAGCATCTTCTTTGGTGGCAGCCATGTAGATTTCATGAATGGATTCCTTGGCTTTAGGCTGGATTTTCTTAGGCAGCTTGTCGAGCACATTGGCCGTTTTGTGAACCCAACAACGTTGCTGCTGGGTGCTGGGGAAGACTTCTTCAAGAGCAGCCCAAAACCCCAGGGCGCCATCAGCAATAGCTAACTTCGGAGCGGTTCTCAGGCCACGATCTTTAACATCCAAAAGCAGTGACTTCCATGACAACTTACTTTCACGCTCACCATCGCAAATCGCTATCAGTTCCTTGGTTCCATCTTCAAGAGCACCGATTAAAACCAGTACGCAGGGGCGATCATCACTAAGGCGAACATTAAAGTAAACCCCATCGGCCCAAACATACACATACTGCTTACTGCTCAGATCACGTTTGTCCCAGGCCTTGCGCTCAGCTCGCCAGCACTCCATCAATCGAGTAACATTACTGCTAGATAAGCCCAGGGCCTTCTCGCCTAAAATCGGGTCCAGGGCTTCAACCATAGCGTTGGTGGAAACCCCTTTTAAATACAGGGCCGCTACTGTTGCATCCAAGCTTGGGCAGCGTCGCATATATTTCGGTAATAGTGAACTGCTAAAGCCATTGCCCGGGCGTTTGTCGCGAACCCTGGGTTGCTTAACTTCTACGGTTCCTACACCAGTTTGAATCGATCGTTTACGATGATGTCCATTGCGTACTACAAGGCGTTTGCCATTGTCATCTACGGCATCCTGATGGGCTTGGATGTATTGCTCCACCTCGTTTTCTATTGCCTCCTTTAGCAGCGTTTGAGCACCTCTTCGCAGCGTTTCGTCCAGTAAACTTTTGCAAAGCTTGCTTGCGTTCATTTCATCTTCAAGGGATACTGTTTTTGAGTCGTTTGTGTTCATGTTCGTTTTTTATTTTGGTTATTATTTGACGACCATATTGGCACAAGCGGCTCAGCTCATCCACAACTTTCGGGAATATCTCTGTGAAAAAGGCTTGAAGCGCAAGCTTGGCAGGACAGATTGGTACCTTTTGACCGCTTTACGCAGATTTTTATATGAAAACACTCAAATTCGCAGTTCTTCCAGGCGATGGAATTGGCCCCGAAGTGATGAGCGCCGCACTTGACATTCTCAACGTCGCCAGCAAGCGATTCGGGTTCGCACTTGACTACACAGTAGCCGACATCGGTGGCATCGCAATCGATCGCCACGGCGTCGCTTTCCCAGATAGCACCAAAGCAGTCTGCGAACGTTCCGAAGCTATTTTGTTTGGCTCGGTAGGAGGCCCCAAATGGGAATCCCTGCCACCCAAAGAACAACCGGAACGCGCAGCCCTACTACCCATCCGCAAAGCATTTTCGCTGTATGCCAACGTGCGGCCGGGACTGCTATATCCGCAACTTACCGCAGCCTCTCCGCTCAAGGACAAGCGTATTCCAAACGGCATCGATATCGTCTGCATTCGCGAACTCACCGGCGGTATTTATTTTGGTCAACCAAAGGCCACAAGTACACTTGCAAGTGGTGAACAACAAGCCATCGACACCATGGTATACCGAACCAGTGAGATCGAACGCATCGCTCAGGTTGCAATTGATACCGCTAGAGCCCGCAGCAAACGTGTCTGCTCAGTCGACAAGGCGAACGTACTCGAAACCTCGGTGCTTTGGCGTAAAGTGGTTAGTGCTTATTTTGCAACGCACGCTCCCGAAATTGAACTCAGTCATATGTATGTTGACAATGCTGCGATGCAATTGGTGCGCGACCCGAATCAATTCGATGTGCTGTTTACCGAAAATATGTTTGGCGACATTCTTTCTGATGAAATGGGGGTCATTTGCGGCTCACTCGGGATGCTGGCTTCGGCCAGTCTGGGGGCGCAAAGGAACCGCTTCGACCTGCCATTCGGACTGTATGAACCATCTGGAGGCACGGCTCCAGACATTGCCGACCAAGGTATCGCCAACCCCTGTGCGCAAATTTTATCGGCAGCGATGATGCTGCGCTACAGCTTCGGCGAACTTGAGGCCGCTGCCGCAATCGAAGCCGCAGTCGAACAAGCAGTCATCAGTGGAACCCGCACCGGCGACATCGCCTTTGGCCTCGACCCAGTCGGTACCAAAGACATGGCGGCTGAGGTGTGTCGCCATCTTTAAGCGCAACCCGTTCCTCGCCACATTCTCAAAGACCTGTATCCAATCAAACACATTGCTTTTGCTTCCGATTCATTCATGGTTGCAAGTATTGCCTCATGACCTCCGCTGAAATTCGTCAATCATTCCTCGACTTCTTTGCTTCGAAGCAGCACAGCATCGTGCCCTCCGCTTCGATTATGCCGAGTTCGCCGAACTTGTTATTCACCAATGCCGGAATGAATCAGTTTGTGCCCTACTTTTTAGGGGAACGTGAGGCACCTTATCGGCGGGCCGCTGATAGCCAAAAATGCATTCGTGCGGGCGGCAAACACAATGATCTAGAAGACGTTGGGTTTGACACCTATCACCACACATTTTTTGAGATGTTGGGCAACTGGTCCTTCGGTGACTATTTCAAACAAGAAGCGATTGAATGGAGCTGGGAATTACTGACCCAAGTATGGGGCTTTCCGCCCGCCCGCCTATATGCAACCGTGTACTCCCCCGGCGAGGGCGATCCGGCTGCATTCGACCAGGAAGCCTACGATCAGTGGCGGATGATTTTCGAAGCGGCAGGACTGGACCCAGCGGTGCATATTATCAGGGGCAACAAAAAAGACAATTTTTGGATGATGGGCGAAACCGGCCCTTGTGGGCCTTGCTCCGAGTTGCACATCGACTTGACTGCCGGCGGCGACACTAAGGGCACACTAGTCAACCGTGATTCGCCATGGTGCATTGAGATCTGGAATCTGGTCTTCATCCAATTCAATGCCAATGAAGATGGTAGCTTCTCCAACCTACCCGCCCGTCATGTCGACACTGGTATGGGGCTTGAACGTGTTGCCGGCATCCTGGCCACCACCAAGGGCTTTACCGATTTCAGCCACCCACCCAGCAACTATAACAGCGATCTGTTTGGCCGTATTTTTGAGAATCTCTCCCGACACTGCGATCACACCTACAGCTATACCATGCCGGATGATCGCAATCGTATGACGGAGGTCGAGCAGAAAGACTGTGCCTTCCGTGTGCTTGCTGATCATATCCGCACCCTATCCTTTTCAATCGCCGACGGCATTCTACCAGGCAACGAAGGTCGCCACTATGTGTTGCGGCGCATCTTGCGTCGGGCGATCATGTTTGGCAAGCGCCTCAATCTACCTGCCGGGTTTTTCTCAAAGCTGGTGCCGGTCGTGGTGCGTATGATGTCAGAACATTTTCCGGAACTCTATCAGCAAGAAACCGTCATCATTAAGGTGATCGCCTCGGAGGAGAGCGCCTTTAATAAGACAATCGACCGTGGCCTGCAACTGTTTGAGAAACTCGCCACCAATGGTGCCATCACCGGACGCGAGGCCTTCACACTGTATGACACCTACGGCTTTCCGCTTGATCTGACCGAATTGCTCGGTCGCGAGCGCAACCTGTTGATCGATACTGCGAGCTTTGAGGAATGCATGGATGCGCAACGCCGGCGCGGTCGCGCATCCCAGAAAAAACAGGTCATTCGAGCCCAGGATGTCACCGATTTTACTGCCACCGAATTTATCGGCTTTGATGCAGCCAATCTCACCGACTGCGAAGTTATTGTCAAGGAAGTGCAGATCGATGAAGACGGTACCGTCTGGGCAATTTTCGACAAGACCCCGTTCTACCCTGAAATGGGCGGCCAAGTGGGTGACCTTGGTATCGTTGAAGGCCCCAAAATGTCTTTTCTGGTAACCGATACTCAGAGAGACGCCAGCGGGCGAATCATTCACCGCTTGGAAGTGAATCAGGAAACGGCAATCCGTTCCACCCCCATTTCCATTCCAAACAATCTGCAGGTTAAAGTCAGTGTCTACCTCACACGTCGCCTCAATATTCAGCGCCACCATAGCGCGACACACCTGATCAACTGGGCACTGCGCCAGGTTCTCGGCAACCATATCCGCCAGGCGGGTTCCCTGGTCACCAAAGAACGCCTACGCTTCGACTTTGCCCATTACGAAACGGTCTCAACCGCACAACTTGAGGAGATTGAGCGCATCGCCAACTCAGCAGTGATCGCGAACTCAGCGGTTAACTGCTATGAATTGCCCTACGATGAAAAGCCAGATGATGTAATCGCGGTCTTTGGTGAAAAATATGGCGCGGTCGTGCGAGTCGTTGATATCGGCGGCTTTGCCAAAGAACTGTGCGGGGGCACGCACGTGCGCGCCACTGGCGAAATCGGCCTGATCAAAATCGTGTCGGAGAGTAGCATCGCCGCCGGTACACGCCGTATCGAAGCAGTCTGTGGCACTGCGGCAGCAACACTCATGGGCACGACCTTCAAGCAACTCTCCAAGCTGGCAAATACGCTTAAATGCAAGCCTACAGATATTCAAGAGAAGCTGGAAACCATGATTACACAACGCAAGACGCTTGAAAAAGAACTCAAGCGCCTGCAGCAAAAAGCCGCCGCTAGCCAAATCAACGAACTGATCTCCGCAGCACGCGATCTCGACCATGGCCTCAAGGCATTAATCTGTACAGTTGATGCGCCCACCGCAAATGAACTTAAAAATATGGCCACCGCGCTGGGCCAAAAGCTCGGTGAGGGCGTCATCGTATTGGCTGCTGTGTTCGGCGACAAGCTCAACATCGCTGCGGCTGTGAGCCCACAAGCTATCAAAGCAGGCTACACAGCGGGTGACATCGTTCGCGATCTAAGTACTCAGCTTGGTGGCAAAGGCGGCGGCAACGCACATTTTGCAATGGGCGGCGCACCGAACACCGGCAACCTTTCTGCTATAATAAACCGTTATTCACTGTAGTTAATGCCTCAACGCCAGTCCGGAGGCAACAGTGTTTCAAGTCGGTATGAACGACTGCCTTTTAAAAAAAATGAGCCGTCGAAAGCGCCAATGACTGATTTTATTTGCTCCACATCAGTCACTCGTTCCAATTGAGCCGGATCACAGCCCGCCTCGATCGCGCCCTCATAATATGCTTGGGTCAGGGCATCAGGCCCGACAAATCGAGCCTGGTCCTTCGCGCGTAAAACCAGTTGTTGGCCGATTTGTCGATGCAACGCGACCGACTGGTCACCGAGTTCGTTCATTGCGCCAAGCACATAACAACGCCCCTGCTGCACCGACATCGCGCGACCAAAGGCCGCAATCGCATCAGACATGGAGGCAGGATTGGCATTGTAACAATCAATATAAAAGCTCTGCCCTGCGCGTGTCCTAATCGATCCGCGGGTCGACAAAGGCTGCCACGAGTGGATTCGTTCGCGGATCTGGTGGTCGGCAACACCCAGTTCACGCGCCGTTAAAATGGCCAGCGCCGCATTCATACAAATCCCTGCACTCGGACTTGCGATTTGAAACCTCTCAACGGTCGATGCATCCTGCAAATACAGGCTACTACATCCGGAGCCAGCAAGATCCAGGCGGTAGCGAATCACACGTCGCGGTCGCGCGTGAGGTGCAACCACTTCACCCTCGGCAGCGAGCAGCAGCGTGCGCTCAGCAAATGTAGCAAAACTGGCATGTTGAAAAACTGCATTGGGCAACACGACAGTGGCATCAGCGCGCGCGCGCAGTGGCAGTTCCGCCTTCTCTTCAGCCACTTGTTCAACAGAACCAAGCAGTTCCAAGTGGGCCGAACCAATGTTTGTAATCACAACTACATCTGCCTCAATCATTGAGCCCAAGTGTGCCATCTCACCCGGTTGATTGATGCCTGCCTCAATCACAGCAAAATCGTGCTGCGCTCCATCCAGCCCAAACAGCGTCATGGGCACACCTATCCGATTGTTCCAATTACCCGCAGTTGCATGAGTGCGCTCTTTTCCCAATAAAAGACGCAACATTTCTTTGGTCGAAGTCTTGCCACAACTACCAGTGATCCCCACGACCGGACGCTCAAATCTTTGACGAAGGCCCGCCCCAATCGCGCCCATGGCTAACAGCGAATCATTTACCAGCAACTGGGCCGTGGGGAGCGCCTGCGGCTGCTCCACCAGAAGTGCAGCGGCACCGCAATCAACCGCTTGAGCCACAAATGTATGCCCATCCCGAGCACCGATGCTAAGTGCAACAAAGCACGCACCCGGGTTTAACTGCCGGGTATCAAAACAAAATCCGCTAATCGACTCAGGCACTTCAGCGTTTAGCCAGCGTCCCTGTGTCCATGCAGCAAGATCGTGAGGATCGAATAGATGCATTGTATCAAGTTCTTATATACGTGGGTGCAATGCTTTGAGCCGGATCAGTTCAGTGGCAACTTGACAATCATCAAACGGAATCACGGTGCCATCGAATTCCTGAAAGGTTTCATGCCCCTTGCCTGCAATCAAGATGCAATCATCCGCACCCGCTGCATCCAGAGCCAATGAAATGGCACGTTTTCGATCATGAATAAACGTGACCCGTCGCGCCGAATCGGTCGTACACGCCTGCCGCATATCTGTAAAGATTTGCTCAATCGATTCCGAGCGTGGGTTATCTGCAGTCGCGAAGACAGTGGCGGCCCGCTCTAAGACGGTACGCAACATCGGCGCACGCTTGCCCCGATCACGATCCCCGCCACAACCAAATACCACAATCAACTTACCAGGAGTAATTTCTTGCAGCATCTCGCAAGCATTCTGCAGGGCATCATCCGTATGCGCGTAGTCCACCAGCACATTAAATTCCTGACCGGCATCAACGCGTTGCATCCGTCCGGGCACGCCAGGAAAACTCGGCAACTTGGCCAATAAAGTGGGGATTTCAAGTCCTTTGGTATATCCGATCGCGAGTGCCGCAAGCAGATTGCTCACATTATAACGACCGAGCAAGGGCGAAACCACTGCCGCCTGACCATCCGGCCAAAACAGATGAAACTCGGTGCGATCTGCAAATAGTTGCAGCTTGTCGGCACGGATTGAGGCGCGATCATTCAGGCCAAAGGTAATTGCCGAGCAGTCAGCCGGCAATTCTTGATACAAACGTTGGCCATACCTACAGTCGAGATTGATCACAGCAGTCTTTGGAATGGTTCCGTTTTGACCGGTGAAGAGGGTTTTCTTCACTTTGTAATAGCTTTCCATTGTTTTGTGATAATCAATATGATCTTGGGTCAAATTGAGAAACACGGCGACATCGAGATCCAAGCCATAGACACGCTTCTGATCAATCCCGTGCGAACTGATCTCCATGACCACCTCTTTACAGCTATTGGCCACCATCTGACTCAATAATGCCTGAATATCCACCGACTCCGGAGTCGTCCTAAAAGAGGGCAGTGTACGCTTACCGAGATCATAACGAATCGTACCAATCAAGCCAACTGAATCATGACCACCGAGTAGATGTTGAGTGAGCATCGAAACTGTCGTCTTGCCATTGGTACCGGTGATGCCAGTGAGCGCCATTTTCGTGTCAGGCTCACCATAAAAACGACGTGAAACCAATGCCAGTGTCTTGCGCACATCCTCCACCTGGATAAAATCAATGGGGAAATGCATGCCCAGATCCTGCTCAGTGATAATTGACACAGCTCCACGATCCACCGCCTCTTCCACATAAAAGTTCCCATTGGTACGTAAGCCACTGATCGCAAAGAACAGCGCACCAGGCACTACACGCCGACTGTCGGTAATCAAACAGGTCACGGCATGACTGCCCTTACCTTTGTGAGTGATTCGCTCAATATCGTTGAATAGCGCTCGCACCTCCGGCTTCACTCGGCAAGAACCATCCTCATGGATTTCACTGCGGTTGAATGCCTGAGAGTGCGCTTGAGGCGAACTAATCGCAGGCAGCAGTAGCGTACTAATCTGAAATTCAGCGAGACCGATCATAATAAGCCTGTTCTAAAGCAAGGAAAGATGTATTCGGCCTAACCGGTCGAATGCCCAGGTAAGCGATGCAGGCTTCCGCGATCTGACGAAAAGCTGGCGCAGCGATCACACCACCATATCCGACCCCCTCTAATTGAGGCTCATCTACCACCACAGTGATCACCAGGGCCGGCGTATCGGCTGGAAAAAAACCGCTGAAGGATGCCACATGGTGTTGATCCGAGTACTGACCCTTAATCAGCTTCTGGGTCGTACCGGTTTTACCGGCGACTGCATAATTCTCAATCGCAGCTTTGTGAGCAGTACCTGTGTTGCCGACAACATCGACCAACATATCGGTAACAGTATTTGCCACCTCGGTCGAGATTACACGCCGCTTTGCTTTAGGAGAAAAACGAACCACATCCTGACCATTCGCGTCAAATACGCGCTGCGCAATCAAGGGCTCCATCAATATTCCCTTATTTGCAATGACCGACATCGCCGCATGAATCTGCATCGGAGTCGCACTTACCGCATGACCGATTGGCAAGCGTGTAATGGTTAGACGATCCCATGTATTGACCGAATGCAATATCCCGGCAACTTCGCCACCCAAATCAAATCCGGTTTTCCGACCAAATCCAAATGCCTGCACGTAATCGTACAAGCGCTCTTCACCGAGCATCAGACCTAGATGTGCTGCACCACGATTACTTGATTTCACCACAATATCATGCAGAGAGAGCGCCTCATAGCTACGGTGATCTCTGGGCAATTCGAGTAAGCGACCGTTATAGGTGACATGCCCAAGGCCGGTCTGAAAGACATCTTCAGGGGCAACAAGACCCTCATTTAAAGCAGCTGCCGCCGGCACAATCTTGAAGGTTGAGCCCGGCTCGATCAGATCGGTCAGGGCACGATTGCGCTGTGATTCAATCGGATACTTATCGGTATTGAAAAACTCATTTGGATCGTAGCTGGGGTAATTCGCCATCGCCAACACTGCACCAGTAGATGGCTCACTGACGATAACACTGATGCCGTGCGGGGCATATGTCTCGACCAAACGGCTGATTTCAGCTTCCACGATATGCTGTACCATTTGATCGATACTTAGGGCCACATTCAAACCATCTGCAGGATTGACCTCGCGCTCACGAAATTGGGACATTTCACGCCGTCGGCCATCACGCTCGGTTTCGCGCCAGCCATCTTGCCCGCGCAGATAGTAATCAAAGAAACGCTCCACCCCGGTGACCGCAGTTTGCTCATGGTTGATATAGCCGATAACATGTGCAGCCAATTGTCCCCCCGGATAGGTACGCATGTATTTTCGGTTTCCATACACCCCTTTGATCTCCAATTCACTAACCGCTTGGTAAGTCGCTTCATCCAAGCCTTTAGCCAACGACGCCCACTTGATCAGACTGACTTGTTTGGCACGCTCAATGCCTATGCGCGTTTTGCTATCAAATGCGCGTTCGACGTCAGCCAGAGATCGGCCAATTAATGCGGCCAGCGCTGGTAGCTTGTTGCGATCCTGTGCACGCACGGACTGCGGATCCACCCCCAAATCGATACGTGTATGGGTCGTCGCCAACAAGTTGCCGCGCTGATCTACGATATTTCCACGTCGCGATTTAACCACTTGCACGACCTTACGATTACTTTCAACGTATGTGCGCAGCGCATCTTGCTCCCACACGTGTAGATAGAACAAACGAGCGATCAACACATTAAATGCGAATGCAATTGTGACGCAGACAAGCGTTGCACGTGCACTGGAGACGAAGGCTTTACTCATTATTTAGCGACGCACAGTTGAATCCAAAAAGGCTAAATCCAGCGAGCTGTCATAAGATTGAACAGGTGCATACGTATAACGACCACTTAAGGCTCTGGCTTCACGCACCCAGACGATCTGATTGTCCAGCGAAGGACGTAGCGTAGCTGCCACCTTGGTCTGCAAAGCAACAGGCTGATGCTTGGCAGCGATACGTTCGTCGAGATCACGTAGTTCACGCAGCACCTCAGCAAGCTGCAACTCCATCGCTTGGCTACGCTGTGCCACTCGGTTGATTTGCTGCTGCAGCCAAACAATCGCAAAGCCGCTGCCGACAGTGATTGCAGTGATTACAATGGCGCAACAAAACATACGCGCACGAGTCTTAGCTGAAAGATAGTTCATCACACGACAAGGTTAAGAATACGAAAGTTTACGAATCGCACGCATACGAGCACTGCGACTACGCGGATTCAGCTTGATTTCGCGGGGTGTAGGACGCATCGGACGGGTCGAAATCATTTTGGCTTGCACCTGGCGTTGATCCATTGTGCGAGAGTCCTTGGAATGCTCTG
Organism: Polaribacter sp.; assembly: GCA_964226535.1. Taxonomy (GTDB): domain Bacteria; phylum Verrucomicrobiota; class Verrucomicrobiia; order Opitutales; family Coraliomargaritaceae; genus Lentimonas. Next base: position 5,301 of record CAXQRK010000122.1, on the reverse strand, counting down.
GACGACCGGCCATCCTGCGGCAGAAACGTTTCACCATGCGATCTTCGAGCGAATGAAAGCTAATCGCGACCAACACACCTCCCACGGCAAGCCGCTCAAAGGCAGCCGGCAGAGCAGCTGCAATCGCACTTAACTCATCATTCACCTCGATACGAATGCCTTGAAAGGTGCGTGTTGCCGGATGCACCTTGCTGCACCCACGTCCGCGTCCGGTCGGCCCAACCGCCTCCGCGACCAAAGCTGCAAGCGCTGTAGTGCGCTGCAGCCGGCCGCTACCGCGTGCCCGAATGATCGCTTGCACCACACGACGCCAGCGTGGCTCCTCACCGTAAGTGCGCACCGCACGTACAAGCGCCTCTTCATCTCCAGTTTCTAAAAATTCGGCAGCACTGATTCCAACCTGTGGATTCATTCTCATATCCACCGGTGCGTCACACCGAAACGAAAAGCCACGCGCAGTTTGGTCCAACTGGAACGACGACAGGCCGAAATCAAACAAAATACCATCAAACTCGGCTTCCTCCAAGCCGACAAGGTCCGCAAAATTCATCGAATAAAACTGAAAGCGCTCGCCATATTCAAGCTGCAACAACTGCGCCCGTTCAAACGCATCAGGGTCGCGATCAATCGCAAATAGAACAACATCGTCGGCTGCGGACAGTAAAGCACGGCTGTGTCCGCCCCCACCAAATGTCCCATCAAGAAACGTGGCACCAGCACATGGGGTCATCAGTTCCAAGGTCTCATTCAATAAAACCGGAATATGGCCACTCTGACCACTCAAGGCGGCAGGACTTAAAACATCATCGACGGAAGAGTGCATGAACACAATGCTGTAGCAAGGAAAAGGGGGTGGGTGGTCTAACGAACTGTGCGCGTTTGCGGCGCAGCAGGGCCGTGCGCACCGTGTCGGTAGACTGAAAAGGACTACGCGGCGGATCGGTGAACTGCCATTCGGTACGACGTTCACTGCACGGATGGGTGAAGTATCCGGAGCTTCTGAAATTCTCTAAGGCTATGGTTTTGAATATATTACGCATAATTTTATGAACTCATCGATTACAAGCCGAAGCGCTTGAACACTGCAGCGCGCGTTGCGGGATCACTGGGTCCCTCTGCCTGACGTGCGTCGTAAAGCACTTCGCTATGAATACTGAAAGTGGACAACTTGCCGAGCAGGACGGTTGCTTTGTCAATTTTAGCATGCTGAATCAACTTGTGGTTCAAACTCATGCGTCCCTGCTTATCACAACTGAATCGATGCGCCATCGACATCAACTCACCCAGCATACGCTGGCCTTCAAGGTCCCCCATGCTGATTTGCGAAATACGTTCTTCGAGCTGAGCAATCATCCTGGGCGGATAGACCACCACATAGGCAGAAGCACCTTGTTCGACACTCGGTAAGGCCAAGAATTGATTCTCTTCTGCGGCACTTTTGGGACGCCATGCCGAAGGAATCGTTAGACGCCCCTTGTCGTCTAACCCGTGGCGAAACTCACCCACAAAACCTCCTGTTTGAAAGACCCCCATTACACCTTAATAAACCAATATGCTCCATATCTCACCACATTGCCCCACCAGTCAAGTATTTTTATTGAAGAAACTTGATGGGGGGCGCGATTTTTGGGCTAACCTGGATATCTCACAAGATTCAGCAGTGTTTCTGGCAAGGCGCGAGCCGGGTTCTGCGAAGGCGCGTACTCAAGTGGCTAACTGAGCGGGCTCCGCGCTCGGAACGCAGCCAGAGCTGCTTCTGAACTTGACGCTTATTGGCAAAACCCTGACAACCAAAAATATAGTTTCTTTGCCAATAAGCGACAAGATATTCGGGCTAACTCAAGCAACGTACCGCCAACTCACGACAGACGTCTTCCTGTTCGTTGGGCCGCTGAATAATCGCTTCAAATGCTTCGGCAAAGGCGATCTGAAATTGAATCAACTGCTTCAGCGCAACCTTGCTGGCGGCAACCGCTAGATTGCCGAGATACCATGGATTTTGCGTAAAAATATTCAGATTACTTTTGTCCTGATTGTCACCGAAATGGTGCCCGTAGGTACGGGCCGCTGCCTCAAGATCGGCCCGGGCGATACTACGTCCGCCGAAACGGATTGCGCCAGCATCCAATAGGACACGTAATTGAATCAGCAGGCGGTTACGCGACTGCAAACTCGCCAGCAGTGGGCGCGATTCGCTGTTGGTGAAGAAATGACGGTGCAAAGCTTCAAGTGTCCAGTCGAGTTTCAACGAATAAAAAGCATCGACTGCTTCGAAAAAGTCGCTGTCGCCAAAGTTCGGCACAAGGTCGGTAACGAGGCGTTCACTAATCGCTTCGCCACTATCACCGACAAAGGTCGCAAGCTTACGAGTCTCGGCAACGATCAAGCGTAAGTTGCCATTCACCTTGTCGATCAAGACCTGCATCGCATCGCGCGTCATATGCAAGCCTGCACGCGCACATTCATCCTCAATCACACGCGTATACATCGCCACGGCATTTTTATCTGCGGCGAATGCGGTAAAATCGGCATGTTTCTGACACCACTTGTAGAAACTGCGCACCTTGTACACCGGGTGCGCAGTGATTAACACGCCAACTTGTGCCGGATCAAGCGCCTGCAGGACCAACTTCAAATCATCGAGCAGATCCAGCGTGCCTTGGGCATTGCCGGTCTGGCTATTCGCCATGAAATTGACATCCTTGAGCCAGACAACTTTACGGTCGCCGAACAATGAGAGCGTCTGCACTGCACCGGTAAAGCGCTGAATTACATCAACCACCTCGGCAACAGTACCCGCCCGACCATCCACCACCTCCTTGGACAGATCATCGGCGATGTCTTTGGTTTGCTCCGCAAACCACTCTTTGCCTCGCTCAGAAACCAGATAATCATCGTCGCCGCAAATAAATGTGAAGGCTTTTGCTGACATGATTAAGCGGGCAATGCCGCACTATGAAATAAAGGATCACACATAAAAATAACAAGCAAAACTCCCAATATGCTGAATGAATCCACCAGCGCAATGTGCAATTCAATCATCCGCATTGATTGATATGAAGCTGGAGCACTAGATCTCGGCACTCAAAAATTCTTCCATCTTATACTTTCGAAGCTTACGACGCATCCAGTCCAGCGCAACTTGAACCGCCCGCGCCTTCGAATCAAGCCGCCCTCCACTGTAGTGCACCGTCTTACACCAAACACCCACCGGAGAGTGATAGCCAAAATGAATCGTACCGATCGGGTTCTTCTCATTGCCCCCATTCGGGCCGATAAATCCAGTCACGCTAAGCCCATAATCTGCGGACAAATGCTCGGCTGCCCCAGACGCCAAGGCCACAGCACACTCGGCACTGACTGCGCCATGTTGCTTAATTAGCGATTCAGGCACTCCCAGTAAACTGACTTTTACATCATCCGTATAGCACACGACTCCACCGGCAAAAACCGCCGATGCACCGGGTATGTCAGTAAAGGCATTGCCCAAGGAGCCGCCGGTACATGATTCCGCAATCGCTACTGTTCGATCCAGCGACCGCAACTCACGATATACCATCTGAGCAAGTGAGGAATGGCCGAAGCATACGAAATCTTCGCCAAACAACTGACGCACCTCCCGCGCAATCAACTTCAATTGGGCCAAAGTCAGCGAACCATCGCGGCAGCTCAGGCGTACGTCCACCATGGCATAATGCACGCAATACGCAACACTCAGGGCCGGATGTTGCTGAATCACTGGCTGCAGCATTTGTTCAACCACCGATTCACCCGCTCCGCAGGTGCGCACCTGCACATAGGCCTCGTGTTCACCGATTAAGCCATTTTCGCGCAAGCGTGGCAGCACCTGCCTGCTGAACATGGGCTTCATCTCATGCGTCGGCCCCGGCAACATAACTAAAGTCTTGCCATCCTGCGTGTACATAAGTCCGGGTGCCGTGCCGCGCTGATTGTGCAGGACATGCCCATGCTCAAAACGATAACACTGCTTGCGGTGATGCGCCCCCATCGTACGGCCAAGCAGTGCAAATCGCTCTCGAATGGTTGCTTCTATTGCCGGATCAAACACCAGCTGCACCCCAAGTGCCCGGGCAATCGTTTCGCGCGTTAAATCATCGGCCGTCGGCCCCAGCCCCCCGGTAGTGATCACCAGGTCGGAATGTTGCCATGCCGCCTTGAATCCAAGCTGAATTTCGCCAGCATCATCCATGAGCACCCGACTGCGCGTAATTGCAAGACCATGATGGGCCAATTGCTCACCTAAATAGCTGAGATGAGTATTTTCACGAATGCCGACGAGAAGTTCGTCACCAAAATTAAGGACTTCAACTGAAAGTGGTTTCGACATGGACAGTAGGTTTGACAGAAGCTAGATTGATTCAATTAACAATCAATAATATATAACTTATGATACAATCTTCAAAATGCCAAAGGCAGAACGCACAAATTTGAAAGAAAAAATCCGCCGCATTCCCCATCAGCCTGGGGTCTACCTGATGAAAGATCGATTCGGGCAAACTATTTACGTCGGCAAAGCCAAGGATCTAAAGCAGCGTGTCTCGACCTATTTTCAGCCTTCGCGCAAGCGCCTGGTCACACAGCCCAAGGTACATGCCATGCTTGACTTGATTGATGATTTCGAACTGATCGTAGTTAAGTCCGAAGCCGAAGCACTGCTGCTCGAAGGACGGCTGATTAAACAATACAAGCCTCGTTATAATACCGATTTCACCGATGATAAGCGCTTCCTTCTGGTGCGAGTCAATCTAAACGAAGCCTTGCCTCGCTTTCGACTCACGCGCAACCGCACCGATCAAGCCTCACGCTACTATGGACCCTTTGCCCATGCCAGCCACTTGCGCAAGACACTTGCCGAGCTGCGACGCAAGTTTGGAATCCTCCTCAGTGACGCCAAACCGGTCGATCTCGGCAACCAAAACTGGCGCTTGTATGACGACGCCCGCGCTGAAATCTACACGCACCCAAACGAAATCAGTCAAGCCGACTATCTAGCCCGGGTCGATGCGGCCTGCGCATTTCTGCAAGGCCAAACTCGCGAGTGGCTGTCTGAACTCAAGGTAGAAATGCAGGCGGCGGCAGACGCTCACGAATACGAAAAAGCCGCTCAACTGCGCGACCGCATTAACGCGCTGCAACAAACCAGCGTGCGCACTCGAAAGTTTGAGCGTCCCCTCCACGACCCAAGCTCTAAAACTGAAGTTCTCGAACAGTTGAAGACCCAACTGCGGCTTCCCACATATCCCAAGCATATCGAATGTTTCGACATCTCGCACATTTCCG
>CAXQRK010000121.1:0-3979 GCA_964226535.1 Polaribacter sp. | reverse complement strand
CCTACACGACGCTCTTCCGATCTCATAAGTTACCTAGGATTGTCAATATTAATATTGGGGCCTGACATTCGAAATTCTTCAATTGACTTGTCATCGAAGTAATTTATGCGAAGTTCATATACTTCGTGATTATGGCGACTACCAAAAACACATCTGCAACAGCGTCCAAAAAACCTCAAAACTTTTTGGACGCTCCCATTAACCGGAAGCTTTCCGCCGAACACAAGCTCGACCTATATCGTACGATTGTGGGGATCCGGCGCTTTGAGGAACGCTCTCTACGCGCTTACAATCAGGGTAAGATTGGTGGCTTCCTGCACCTCTATATTGGTCAGGAAGCAGTTGCGACCGGCATTGTATCTTTGATGGAGGAAAACGACCATATTATCACTGCCTATCGCGACCATGGCCATGCGCTGGCGGTGGGCATGTCGATGAACGAATGCATGGCTGAAATGTATGGCAAATACACCGGTTGCTCCAAGGGCAAGGGCGGCTCCATGCATTTTTTCGCGCCGGATAAGCATTACTGGGGCGGACACGGAATCGTCGCTGGTCAAACGCCACTCGGTGCGGGACTTGGATTCGCACTGAAATACAAAGGTCTGAAAGGCTGCGCGGTGACCTTCCTTGGTGATGGGGCGGTCAATCAGGGCTCTTTTATGGAAACCCTCAACCTCGTGTCACTGTGGAACATACCGGTTGTGTTTGTGATTGAAAACAACGGATACTCAATGGGCACCAGCCTCAAGCGTTCGTCCGCAAAAGAGAATTTGGCACACCGCGCCGATGGCTTCGATATGGCATGGGAAGTGTGTGATGGTCATGATGTATTCGAAGTCCGTGAAGTCGCCAATCGTGCGATGCAGCGTGCCCGTGACGAACATAAACCATTCCTTCTGGAAATTCGCACGTACCGCTATCGCGGCCACTCCGTTGCCGACGCGAATCATGAGAAATATCGGACGAAGGAAGAGATCGAAGAATACAAACGAACTAAAGATCCGATCAACCTGATCAAATCGCAGCTAATTGCCGATGGCACCTTAACAGACGCATTGGCCAAACAGATTGATCAAGAAAAGAAGGATGAGGCAGAGGCATCTGCAAAGTTCGCCGAGGACAGCCCCTATCCACCGCGCGACGAAATTCAACGCGATGTATACTGGGAGGTGGATAACGACACAGCGCAGAAGCTCCAGGGCACCTATTTTTTCAACGACTGAACATCCCTGGCAATTGCAACCTTAAGCATACCCCAAATGAATACTTCCACATGCTAACAACTTAATTTTAACCGCTCTTACACAATGCCACTTATCACCTACCGCGAAGCGATTAAACAAGCGCTCGACGAAGAAATTCAACGCGACGAAAACGTCTGCATTATGGGCGAAGAAGTCGCCCAATACAATGGTGCCTACAAGGTAACCGAAGGGCTCTGGAAAAAACATGGTGACAAGCGCCTGATCGACACGCCGATTTCGGAGGCTGCCTTCTCCGGTTTGGCCATCGGTGCCTCAATGCTCGGGATTCGCCCAGTTATAGAGATGATGTTCATGTCGTTCAGTTATGTTGCGATCGACCAGTTATTTAACAATGCGTCGTTTTGCCGCTATATGTCCGGTGGATTGATGCATGTGCCCATTGTTGTCCGTGGCCCAGCCAATGGTGGCACTAATGTCGGGGCAACCCACTCGCACACACCGGAAAACATGGTCGCCAGCCACCCCGGTCTGAAAGTGGTCTGCCCATCGAATGCATACGATGCCAAAGGCCTGATGAAAGCCGCCATTCGTGACAACGACCCCGTCTTCGTCATGGAAAATACGTTGCTGTACGGAGAAAAATGGGAGGTGCCCGAAGACGACTACATCGTCGAACTCGGTGTGGCCAACACACTCAAACAAGGCACGGATTTGAGTATTATCTCACATGGCCGCTGCGCAATGCTCTCGCTCCAGGCAGCCCAGACTCTCAAGCAACAACACGGCATTGATGCGGAAGTAATTGATCTACGCTCAATTCGGCCGCTGGATGAAACAGCGATCCTCAATTCAGTAAAAAAGACCAGCCGGGCCCTCCTCGTCGAAGAAAATAAGCCTTATTGTGGGGTGGATGCACAACTTTCGCACTTGATTCAATTCAAAGCATTCGATTACCTAGATGCGCCGGTGCATCGGGTATCCGCAATCGATGCCCCTCAGATCTATGCAAAACCACTTGAAGACTGGCAAATCCCAAACCAAGAGCGTATCATTGCAACTGCCTTGAAGATTTTTGCTTAATACCTATTTCGATCACTTTCTTCTTACTCTTTAATTAATCACTTACATCAATATGGCTACACTCATTGATATGCCCAAGCTCAGCGATACCATGACCGTTGGCACATTGGTACGCTGGCTCAAAAATGAAGGCGACACGGTTGCCGGTGGTGACATGATTGCCGAAGTCGAAACTGACAAAGCAACCATGGAAGTCGAATGCTTCGATGACGGCATTCTGCTGAAGTGCTACTGCGCTGAGGGTGACGAAGTTGCGGTCGGTGATCCGATCGCAGCCATCGGTGCAGCAGGCGAAGCAGCGCCTGCCGATAACGATGCCGCTCCGACCAAAGATGCTGCTCCAGAGCCGGCAACGCACCCTGTTGCAGCGACCCCAGCAGCACCTACGCCGCAAGTTGAAACAGCATCGCCTCCGACACTGGCAACTGCCGCCGGGACTCGCGGCGACGCACCGATTAAAGCCTCGCCGCTGGCAAAAAAAATCGCTGCTGAAAAAGGCCTCGATCTGGCCGGCATCCAAGGATCAGGCCCGGGAGGCCGAATTCTCAAACAGGATGTAATCGATGCCGTGCCGAGCGCGACTACAGCGGCAGTGAGCACCGCTACGGACACATCGGTTGCGGCACTTGAAGCATTGGAAATACCCGTGTCCAACATGCGCAAGAGCATTGGTAAAGCACTCGTCACATCCAAGGCACAAGCACCCCACTTTTATCTGCAAATCGAAGTCAATGGCGGACCGCTTGCAACACTTCGGGCAGGGCTTAACGCCAAACTTGCGGAGCTTGCGCCTGAACACGGGGGTGCCAAATTTTCCGTCAACGACCTCACCCTCAAAGCTGCAGCCGAAGCGGTGCGTCGTGTTCCGGCAATCAACCGCTCATGGGAGGGAGACCACATCAAGCAATACGCAAATGTGCACCTTGCCTTCGGCGTCGCAATCGATGATGGCCTGGTCACGCCAGTCATCCGTGCCGCCGAAACCAAGGGACTGCGCGCAATAAGTGCAGAAGCGAAAGTGTTGATTCAGAAAGCACGCAACAAGAAACTCACACCAAATGAAATGAGTGGCTCGACCTTGACGGTTACCAACCTTGGCATGTTTGGCATCTCCGACTTTTATGGTATCATCAATCCAAACAATGCGGCGATTCTTAGTATCGGTGCGACCATCCAAAAACCAGTGGTTAATGAGCAAGGTGAAATCGCAGTCGGCCATGTGATGAAGATCGGGCTTTCGGGCGACCATCGTACCATTGATGGGGCTGTTGGCGCACAGTATCTACAGGCGCTCAAAGACATTCTGGAGACACCGGCACTTATATTGGTTTAACCAAAATTCGGGAGTTGGAGTCGATAAGATTTTGTAAGACTTTGTTTCACAGGGCATTGCAAAGGCGTGAAGGCGCACCACTTGGTGCATCAAATCGAATTTGCAATGCCTTGTGGGGCAAAAGATTGCGAAAGATCGCGGATCCAACTCCCGAATTTAGGTTAATCTGGACTGCTGGCATTCGGCTGCAGTTGCCAGTGTTGAGCGCGGAGCGTGCTGAGTGCAGGTGCGTCGTCTGCATAGGGCGTCGGATCGCTCAGCTTGGCAAGGTCGAAGGCTTCGCGACGCTCAATACAGGTGCCACAGCGACCGCAGTGGGCTGTGCCGCCCCGGTAGCACGACCAGGTATTTTCAAAGG
>CAXQRK010000120.1:0-8267 GCA_964226535.1 Polaribacter sp. | reverse complement strand
AAGTCGAGGAACAGCCTCTTTTTGCAGAGTTTGTTCTAACGCTGAAGGAGAGTATAGTGACTTTGTTAAATCTGGGTGCAAGAAAAAAATGAAGGGATTCTGAAAAATAGCAGGCCATTCAACACGACTGAACATTCGGAGACTTTCTATTTGAAATTATCCATCATTTGCTCGCATAAGGGAGTGTAGCGATTCACTCTAAACGGTTTCAAGCAGTTGACGTACACCCAGACCTACTCTACCAACACTCATATGCCGACACCTACCATCCAAACGATTGGCGCACGTGTTTCCAAATGGGGCGAAGGCCCGATTTGGTGGAACGAGCAGCTTTTTTACGTCGATATCGAGGATCATCAACTGGTCTGCCTGGATCCGAACAGTGGCCATGAGCAAGCCTGGGATGTCGGCGAACGCATCGGCTGCGTTGTCCCCCGTGCCAGCGGCGGCTTTGTATATGCTGGCGACACCGGCATCAGATCCTTCGACCCAGCCAGCGAGAAGCAACCAAGCCTTGCCGACCCTGAACCAGAAAAGCGGGCGAGTAATCGCTTCAACGACGGCAAGTGTGATCCCGCTGGTCGCTTCTGGGCAGGCACCATCAGTCTGACCAAACAGACCGGCGATGCCGCGCTCTACATGCTCGATGCGCAGGGTGTACTTCATCTGAAAATTGATGACGTAACCAACTCCAATGGCATCTGCTGGAATGCGGCCGCTACGCAGATGTACTACATCGACACCCCAACCAAACAGATTCGCCGCTACACTTACAACATTCTCGACGGTACGATCGACCATCCCAGCATTGCAGTGGATACCGCAGCCCAGGGCTACGACAGTTCACCTGACGGTATGACGATCGACACCAACGGCCATTTGTGGGTAGCCTTTTGCCACGGTGGCTGTGTGGTCTGCTTCGATCCAAACTCTGGCAAACAAGTGCGCGCCATTGAGCTGCCCTGCATTGAAACGACGGCCTGTACCTTTGGTGGTCCAACGCTTGAGCGACTGTTTGTGACCACCGGCATCCACAACACACGTCAAGAGTGTGATGCCGGCCGGATCTTCGTTGTCGATCATCTCGGCGTCAAGGGTATGCCGGCCTGTGCCTATCAGGGCTAAACGGTCCCGCAATAGCCTTAATCCAAGTTAAAATAATACATTGAAAGCGCTGATGCACCCGGAGCAGCCAACGGAATACGTGCAGACCCAGTCGCATTCGTGTGGGTTAATCTCAATCGTCAGAATAGGGCTGCGTCAATCCGGCATTGACTCTGCAGTGACAAATAGCTCACTGTTACACGCTTATATATTATGAAAGCAATGTCTCCACTTGAGGAAATCCGCCATTCTTGCTCACATGTGCTGGCCACGGCCATCCTGCGCCTCTTTCCGGAGACACAGCTCGATATCGGCCCGCCTACCGACAATGGATTTTACTACGACATTGATCTGGATCAAAAGCTTAGCGCTGCCGATCTCGAAGCGATTGAAGCTGAAATGAAGCGAGTGATCAAAGAAAACCAACGCTTCACACGTATTGAATGCTCCCGCGCAGACGCCATCGCCCGGATCAAAGCCATCGGCCAAGACAGGTACAAGCTCGGCCGCCTTGCCGACATCCCGGAAGGCGAGCCCATCAGCTTCTACCAGAACGGTGAATTCATTGACCTGTGTGCGGGCTCTCACCTTGCATATACCAAGCAGATCAAGGCCTTCAAGTTGCTCTCTATCGCCGGGGCTTATCACCGCGGCAATGAACGTAATCAGCAGTTGCAGCGCATCTACGGCACCGCATTTCCCAGTAAAGTTGAATTGGAGGCATACATGGAACGCCTGGAACAAGCCCGCGCTCGTGACCATCGCAAACTCGGTAAAGAACTTCGCTTGTTCCATATTGATGAAGCAGTAGGTTCGGGCATGATCCTATGGACTCCAAACGGCACGGTCATTCGCCAGGAGTTGCAAAACTTTATTGCCGAGGAACTGCGTATGGCCGATTACGACCAAGTCGTTACCCCGCACATCGGCAAACTCGACTTGTACCGCAGTTCTGGTCACTTCCCGTATTACAAGGACTCCCAATTTCCACCGATCGTAGAGCCCGGCAGCATCGATCGTCTCGCTCGGGCAGGCTGCTCCTGCGGCGATCTGTCCAACCAACTGGACTCAGGCGCAATCGAGGGCTACTTACTCAAGCCGATGAACTGTCCGATGCACATCAAAATATTCGACAGCCAACCGCACTCGTATCGTGACCTGCCGGTGCGTCTGGCCGAGTTCGGTACCGTCTATCGTTGGGAACAATCCGGAGAACTCAACGGCATGACGCGCGTGCGCGGCTTTACTCAGGACGACGCCCACCTATTTTGCACCGAAGATCAAATCGGTCAGGAAATCAAAGGCTGCCTAGATCTAGTGAAGCTGGTGTTCACCACCCTCGGCATGAGCGATTACCGTGTGCGCATCGGCCTGCGCGATCCTGACTCCAGCAAATATGTCGGTGCTGCCAGCCAGTGGGACAAAGCCGAGGCAGCCCTCCGCGACGCCGCCCAAAGCCTCGATGTCGACTTTGTTGAAGAACCTGGTGAAGCCGCTTTCTACGGCCCTAAGATCGACTTTGTGGTAAAGGATGTGATCGGACGCGAATGGCAACTTGGTACCGTGCAAGTTGATTACAACTTACCGGAACGCTTCGACCTGAACTACATCGGTGCCGACAATGAAAAACACCGCCCAGTCATGATTCACCGGGCTCCATTCGGCTCGATGGAACGTTTTGTCGGCGTATTAATCGAGCATTTCGCCGGCAATTTCCCAACATGGCTGGCGCCTGAGCAGGTCCGCATTCTACCGATGAACGACGCACTTGTACCCGCCGCACGGGAGATCGAGCGATCCCTTAAAGCTGCGAAGATCCGTGTCACTGTCGATCCGATCGCCGACAAGCTCGGTGCCAAAATTCGCCGCGCCGAACTCGACAAGATTCCACATATGCTGGTGCTTGGCAAACGCGAAGCCGAAGCCGGTCAGGTGGCTGTGCGCTCGCGCCTCAACAAAGCACTCGAAGGGCTCAAGACCCCGGCCGAGTTCATGCATGAATTGCTCACCAATATCGCCCACAAAACCCTGCCGGACGCACGTGATTAAGGCTTTATCAATACCGATAGCACGACATCAAGCCCATATCCATGAACCCACCACCCGACCGCACCAAGGACACTACACCTACGGGGACTGACAGGCTTCGCAAAACGGCCGGTTTTTGGGCGTCGACTATCCGGGGGATTGGCTACAGCATGTTCATGCCATTTGCGATGCAATCGCGACACAGCGCCAAACCAGGAGCATCGCCGGGAATTGAGCATTACTTATTGCAACCAGATGTGCCAAGCAATCCAGTTACCCTCACAATAACTGATTATGGGCCGAACTTCTGTACTGTCACTTGTTTTGAACAGGTCGAAGCCGCCCTCGCACACCCTGAGCCAGCTGATCCGCATGTGCGCTGGCTTAATGTCGATGGGCTCAATCCCGCTATAGTCGAACGAATCTGTCGACATTATGGGATTCATACACTCAGCGCAGAAGATACGCTCAACACCCTACAGCGACCGAAGATCCAAGTATTTGAGGATCATCTACAAATCGTCGCTCGGCAAATACATATCTCCGGGGAGCAACTACGCAATGAGCAGATCAGCTGTTTCCTGTTTAAAGATACCCTGATTAGTTTTCAAGAAGAAGTCGGTGATGTCTTTGACCCCGTGCGCAAGCGACTGAATAAAAGCAGTGGCCGGTTTCGTACCTACAAAGCAGATTATTTGCTCTATGCACTGCTTGATTCTATAGTCGATCATTTGTTTCCATTGCTGGAAAACTACGGTTCGGCTCTCGAAGCACTCGAAATCGAAATCATCGACCATCCCAGTCCCCACAATCAGCAGCAACTATTCTCGATAAAGCGCGACCTCTCGCAACAACGCCGCGCCCTGTGGCCGATCCGCGAGGTGCTCGATCAGCTCTGCCGTGAATCACTCACACTGATTGACGAAGATTTGCACAGCTATTTGCGTGATGTGCAAGACCACACCATGCAAATCTTAGACATTCTGGAAAGTTATCGTGACACCGCCTCGGGCCTCAATGATCTGTACCAGTCGATGATCGGAAACAAAATGAATGAGACGATGAAACTACTCACGCTGATGGCCAGTTTCTTCATTCCCATCACCTTCCTAGCCGGTGTCTACGGCATGAATTTCGAACACATTCCCGAACTCAGTTGGCGCTATGCCTACCCGGTGTTCTGGGCGATCTGCATCCTAACAAGCTCAAGCCTGGCATTATTTTTTTGGAAAAATGGCTGGATCGGTCAGCGAAAATAATCCATTCAGATGGATTCCATACTGCCTATTTTAATTCAGTAGCTGATGAGTTTTATCATGCAAGCGTTTGCTGTCTTCCCAATCGGTTAGATATGCGGTCAGGGCATGAATAAATTCAAATTTGTGTTCTGCCTCTAGCATGATCTCATAGAGCGCCCCCAAGGATTGTGCGGCATTGAAATAAGCCGGATTTACCCGCTCCATGCGTAAGATAATAATCTCACGCCGCGCCTTGATCACGGTACGCAGGGCCTCGTCACTGCGATGCGCCCATAGATCCATTAAATTATTCAATTGACCACCAGCCGCCCGATACGCCTGAAAATCAACCAATTCCTCCATCCATGCCCGCGAACGATCGAGACAGTCGTAATATTCATAGTCCTTGGACATATAAGTCAGCATCTGACCTTGCCACCAAGCTGCCAAGCTGATCGGCACGGGATCCTCAGCACTTAGCTGAATCATTCCTTCGATTAAATCACTCACATCATGCCCCGCCACTGCTTGAACAAGCAAGGCGCTGATCTCATTCTGCGCTAAACCCTGCTGACGTAAGGCTTGCAAGACCCAGTAGCCGTGGCGCAGCGAACACTCGTTGACAGCAGCCGTATCTCGGTCAAAATCCAACAGTGCCGACAATCCAAACACACCGGCTGTCCGCGCCGTGCGAACATAATCAACCTGCTGCGCCGGACGTAAGTTCAAATAACTCTGCGCGCCAAGCGCAGACACCGGCCAAAAACGAATTCGATCACTGGCAGCAGGCCCATAGTTAAACGTAACATATTGCAGAATATATGCCTCCGCAAAGGCATGGCACATTGTCTCCAGCTGCAGCGATGCCTCCCAGCGAAAATCCAGTCGAACCTGGCCACGCGCCCCCAGCTGTAATTGATAGTTGCCGTCAAACTCCACATACTCTTGCTGGCGCAGCGCGACGAATATTCGCTGAGGAAATTGCTGACTACCGGCCAAGAGATAGTGTGCACACAATTCGATGACATGTGCACCGAGGCTATTGGCAAAAGATACCGAGCGGTGATCCATACCAATGACTTCAAGATAGCGTCCTTCAACAAATGTTAAGGCACGCTTGCTCTGGCCCTGTTGCGCTGCCGCCAACGGTGTCAGCGCAACAATCATCCAACAAACCACACAGCAAAGGCGATCCCGTACATTCATCCGCGCAAATTAAAGCGAATCCGGTCGGCTACCCATTCGACAGACTCAAGCGTTTGCCACGCTTGTTGGAGCATATGGTATTCATCACTTTCAGAATAGATCTTTAAATATCGATCAAGCAACCAATTTCCAAAATTTCCGGGCAGTGGAACTGCCGCAGTGTTCACGCGCAATGCATCCAATTGAAATGCAGGCTGGGGACTTTCGACAAACCGACCCCGTGCAACGATCAGATAATCAAACGTGATTCCATAAAGTTTGATTTGCACTGGCAGGTTGAAGTAAATGCCTTGTGTGGCATCAATAAAACTATTCGGCACACCGGGGCGCACCAAAATCTCCAACCGCCCCTCCTGTGCGGAGGCGGGACCGGGCGGAGGAAATTTGGTATGTATCCAGGCATTCAATTCAGCGGCGGACAAATCAATGCTTGCGCTGCCTCCGCTCAAGAAAGCTTCGCGCTTCTGCTCCCAGCGACGATCTCGCGACCTAGCGCCCTTCAAATAGCTGGCATCCACCCATTTTGATCTAGCGCTCTGATCACGGAATTTCTGTATATCTGCGACCGAACTGAAGGCTTGCAGAGGAATGGATGCCAACAAGAAAAAGCCTGACAGCGCACCAATCAAGCCGATTAAAAGGGCACAAAAAGCTGTGCTGATTACGGCGCATCGCGCCTGTTTAATACTTTTGTCAGCAGGCATAAGCTAAATGAGTGGAGGGTCATTATTTGGATGACTCCAATGAACGATAACACAAGTTTGTTTGAGCCAAGAGTAAAAGCAAGCCGCCAAACAAAGCGAATCCATAAATCGGCAGCATAAACACGCAAATCCCACCAAAAACCAGCACGGGCACAAGAAAATCGATACGCTTCTGATAAGTCATGCCTGCGATCAGCGGTAGATCCAGCAAGTCTGCATACTCGGAACGCATCTGCAGGCGATACAAAGCTGTGCAAAACAACATCGAGACCAGGGCAAACATCGCAGACATTAGTAGATAGGCCAATGCCCCTAGACCCCAAGCCAATAAAACCAGCGACAGTGCACCCGTTAAAACCAACGGCAACAGCCAATACACCAGCCAAACCAGCGTAAATTTCACCCCATCGATAAACAAACCAGACCAATCATGCCACTCCGGCAAACGCAGTTGACCCGTACGCCTCAACTGCGCGGAAAAACGATATAAGTAACCAAATGCGAATAGATTAACCACTGGGATAAAACAGAGCCCAGCGCCAATCAATAACTTGAGCCGAAAATGGGGCTGTTGGATCAATCGGATCAAAACTTGTTCAAATATGGGCTTTTCTTTCATAGCAATGTTGCGTCAAGCTACCTGAATGCATCAGGCATTAAAAGAAAAATTAGCATTTTATCAACAACAAGTCGAACAAGGCATCGAACAATTCCTGCCGTTGGCGTCAACACACCCGCAACGACTCCACAGCGCGATGCGCTATTCCATCGAAGCGGGCGGAAAACGCATCCGCCCCGTGTTGGTGATCGCCGCAAGTGAACTGTTCCCCGCGCAGACGGATCCTCTTGCCGCCGCAGTCGCGATTGAATGTTTGCACACGTACACACTCATCCACGACGATTTGCCTTCGATCGACAATAGTGAACTACGGCGTGGACGCCCCGCTTGCCATATTCAATTCGATGAGGCCACCGCTCTGCTGGCCGGCGACGCACTGCTGACGTATGCCTTTCAACTATTAGCTCAACAGTATGCACAACAACCGGACCTAGCAATCGACTTGATGGATATACTTGCCACCGCCGCGGGCAGCAAAGGTCTCGTCGGCGGTCAGATGCAAGACATTGACCACCAAGGTAAGGCAATCGATGCCGCAAGCCTTCGTTATATTCACGAGCACAAAACCGGCGTCCTGTTGACCGCCGCCCTGAAGATGGGGCTACGGTTTTGCGCACCCGACCAAACACAGCTTAGTCGTATTGAAACGGTAGGCTATCACCTCGGCCTGACCTTTCAAATTGTGGATGATGTACTGGACGCAACTTCGAATGCGGCCGCACTCGGTAAACCGGTAGGCAAC
Organism: Polaribacter sp.; assembly: GCA_964226535.1. Classification (GTDB taxonomy): domain Bacteria; phylum Verrucomicrobiota; class Verrucomicrobiia; order Opitutales; family Coraliomargaritaceae; genus Lentimonas. Next base: position 626 of record CAXQRK010000120.1, on the reverse strand, counting down.
GATCATGCCGCCGACAAAAGCACCTATGTCGCACTGCATGGCATTCAAGGCGCTTCCCGGGAAGCCAGCCAGCACACTGCAGCAGCCCTTGAATCGGCTGCCGCACTGGGTGGCAACAACGCCTTCCTGCTAGATTTAATCCGCGATTTGGAACACCGCATCAGTTGATCTAATTTCACAGTCATGCCATAGGGATGACTGTGAGTTGTTTCAAAAAATGGGAAAACACGCGCACCGCATGGATTCAAAGATTCGTTCAAGAATTAAGGCTCATCGAAAGAGCTCGGGGTTCACGTCTGCTTATTTCGACGATTTAGCAGGGAGAGCAACCGTATCTCTCGTGCTCAAGCGCCATACGGATGCAGCAACCTTGCGAAACCTGGCTCGAGGTTCAGATCACCGCGCCAACGACCCCTCCAAGCTGGAACAGTAAACAGGATAACAGCGGATCGTATGAACCGCGGTGGAACGACCTTACCGTCGTGATCAAGGCAGCCATTGTTGCAGCAGACAAAACAAGATGAAGTTGCTCGTTTGTATCCTTCTTCATTCAACGCCTCCCCAATTTTGATACCTGTCCCGGGACCAGCAGAGGTTTAATATGGGCTAAAGTTGAATAAAACTAT
>CAXQRK010000119.1:0-4508 GCA_964226535.1 Polaribacter sp. | reverse complement strand
GTATCGTATGCGCTTATGTGGTGCCGAAGTGCGAGCGGTGACTGCCGGCCAGCGCACCCTCAAGGAAGCGGTTAACGAGGCGATGCGTGATTGGGTCACCAATGTCCGCAGCACGCATTATATTATTGGTTCTGCCCTGGGCGCGCATCCATTTCCCATGATGGTGCGTGATTTTCATCGAGTGATTGGCGAAGAGTGCCGTCGCCAGATTATTGAACAAGAGGGTCGCTTGCCGCACGAAGTTGCCGCCTGTGTCGGTGGCGGATCGAATGCAATTGGGCTCTTTTTTGCGTTTCTTAAGGATCTGGAGGTGACACTTACTGGTGTTGAAGCCGGTGGTCGAGATATCAGCCCTGGTCAGCATGCCGCTCGTTTTGAGGGGGGGCGGCTCGGCGTACTACAGGGCGCCAAGACCTGGATTTTACAAGACGCAGACGGGCAAATCGATCGTACCCACTCAGTTTCCGCAGGTCTCGATTATGCCGCTGTCGGTCCTGAGCATGCTTATTATAAGGAGCAGGGGCGCATTGACTTCGGTTACGCCAGCGATGCCCAGGCGCTGGAGGCATTCCAGGCCCTGTGCGCCATCGAAGGCATTGTTCCCGCCCTGGAGTCCTCACATGGGATTGCGTATGTGATGCAACGGGCGCGTGAAATGTCGCCGCAGCAAGTCATTATTGGCAACCTAAGTGGTCGCGGTGATAAAGATGTCCAGGAAGTGGCTCGCGTACTGGGAAATGCCGAAACGTTGATTTAACAAAATTTTCTCAAAAAACACCAACTTTTTGACAATTTACTAGCATTTTAGGGTTGACTCCATCTAGTGATTGATGTCTATGCTCACAATACAGCTGAAAAGAATAGTCCGCATTATTCTCTGTTCATTTCTCTGAACTCAGCAGCAACCAGTAATTATATAGCATATGCCGGTTTCAACTACGATTCATAACTATTTCGAGAAAAAGTTCGGTGTCTCCCTGCAGCAGGCTGCAGGCAACCCTGAAATTGTCGCGCGTTTACGTGTCGTAAACGGCGAAAAGCCGCACCAAATTTCAATGCAAGAGGAGGACTTCGGTCGAGGCCACATTTTTCTCAACAGTCCCGTGTCTGCTGAGGAAGCAGATCGGGAGACCCTTAAGATGCTGGCCCGCTGGTAGCATTCAATTCAGGCAGCTGCCGCTAAATGGATCTGGAGCATTTTTCCTCAGTAGATCGTGATAATCTACGCAATCGCATCGTTGAGAGGCTCAAGAACGAGGCTAATCAAAAAGCCTTGGCAAACCTCATAATGGCTTATTACGTAGATACGCGTGCAATCGCGACTACTGCCGAGACTCTGGCAGATGGGATGCGGTTTAACGGTTTGGCGAATGAGGTCTACGCCTGTTTTCAGCATATCTCTAGAGGTCTAGCTGAAGATGCTCCCGACGTGAATGCTCTTGCCGAGTTTGATAAAGCGGAAAATTCGCATCTGAAGCGATTGCGCCTTGATGCCCATAAGATCGTAATCAATCGAGCGCTGGAGGATGCAAGGCCTATTTTAGATTCGGTTGATTTCCTATCTAGCAATTCGGAAATCATTAAATTTCTGCCTGATGGGAACGAAAATATTAATCGCGTCAGAAAGTTGCGTAAGGAGTTACGTGCAAGCTATCTTCAAGCAAAACGTGCTGAGGGTAAGGGTGATCCGAATGCGTTGGACCATTACCGCGAGGCCGGGCAGTATGCCGTCCAGTTACTCGGAGAGGTCGAGTATTTTATCTGCACGAATGAAGTCCTGTTTGCGATCAAACGAGAGGAGGAAAAGCGCCTTCAGGCTCTCGAATCGATTGATGTCGCAAAAGAGGCGAATGATATCTCACGAAGGGCTGGGACAACATCAAAGTGGTCAATCGGTGTTGCGATTGTATCGGTATGCATTGCTCTCGGCGCATTGCTCTGGGGAATTTACAAAGACAGTCGGGATGACAAGGCTGCGAGTTCAGACCAGAAATCTGTAGTTGAAGGATCTGGCAAAATGGATCGGAAGCCTGCTGTGCCGACGCCTCCATCTAAGTGAATGAGCGTTACTATTTGCTAATTGTTTCTCCACGCCATCCCTGTTCAATAATTGCTATGCTACTGGTCATCGATAATTTCGACTCTTTTACCTATAATCTGGTGCAATATTTCGGCGAACTGGGGGTCGAACAAAAGGTGTATCGCAACAACGCGATTACGGTGGACCAGGCCTTGGAGTTGAATCCCGAGCGCATCATGATATCGCCTGGGCCGTGTTCGCCGAATGAAGCAGGCGTGAGTTTGGATATAATCGCCGCCTTCGCGGGTCAAAAACCGATCCTTGGGGTCTGTCTCGGTCACCAGAGCATCGGCCAGCATTTTGGCGGCAAGGTGGTGCGTGCCGCTTGTCTCATGCATGGCAAGACGTCGCCGGTCAAGCACCGCAACAGTGATCTGTTTAAGGGCCTGCCAAATCCGATGGCGGCCACCCGCTATCACTCACTGCTGGTCGAGCGTGCGAGTTTGCCGGACTGCCTGGAAATTACTGCCGAGACCGACGCCGGTGAAATTATGGGCCTGGCCCACAAGGTGCTGCCCATTTGGGGCGTGCAATTTCATCCTGAGTCACTGGCGACTCAAGAGGGGATTAAAATGCTTGAAAATTTCCTGCAGTTGTGAGCTTTGTGCGTGCATAGCTGACTGATTGTTAATCCCAAATTTATTTTATGCGCTGTCCGAAATGTGCCTCTCTGGAAACGAAAGTCTTGGATACCCGAACCGGTAAGAACGAGACCTCGATCCGTCGTCGGCGTGAATGCCTGGATTGTGGCTACCGCTTTACTACGATTGAGGAGGTGCTGCACGCTGATTTGCAAGTGGTCAAGCGCGACGGTCGCCGTGAAGATTTCGATCGTGCAAAGGTGCTTGGCGGCTTAAAAAAAGCGGTTGAAAAGCGCCCGATTGATGTCATGCAAATTGAAATGCTGGTCGCCGATGTATTGGCTTCGCTCGAACAGGAGTACGATCATGAGATTCCCTCAAAAGCGATTGGTGAGCATCTGATGCAGCGCCTCAAGCATCTCGATCAGATTGCCTACGTGCGCTATGCGTCGGTATATAAGGATTTTCGCGACCTCTCGGAACTCGCCCGGGAAATAAGTGATTTGAAGCAATCGACTGAACATGGCTAACCGGGATCCAGTTGAACAGTTGCGCATTTTAAATGAATTGTTGGCCAACAGCGGTGCCTCAGCTCCGGAATGTGCCACGCATGCTCGACACGCACTCGACTTTTTCAGCCGTGAGCAAGCCGGTGCATCGATTCAAATATCTTTGTGTGCGTGTATCGACCGCCTTGCATGCCTGCACCTCGGCGCAGCCGCAGAGGCGCGTGAGTTGGCCTTTGCGCATTGGCATGTGCCGACGATTGAGCACTTCAGCCCCTTGTGGATTCGTCAGGCGATTGTGCTTGAGATGAAAAAACTTGCCGGTTGCCGGGCGGCCTTGCTACTGGTCACCGGTCTGCGCGAAGCGATTGGTGCCGAGGGCGTTTACTGGACACGCAAACGCCAGCAGCACTACGATCGTATCCGCACCTGGATCGATGCGCTGGCCTGTGCGTGGGCAACACGCAGCTTGCAGTTGCAAGTCGTGGTGCTCTAGTGTATCCACGAGTTTATTATGCAAACATTATTTGAACAAATCATCGCGCGTGAAATTCCGGCCCAGATCGAATTTGAGGATGATCGCTGTATCGTGATTCACGATATCAATCCACAGGCGCCGACGCACTTTCTGGTCATTCCCAAAAAGGGGATTCCACGCCTTGCCGAAGCACAGCCAGAGGATGCCGCGCTGCTTGGGCATTTGCTGTTAACCGCCGCAACACTTGCGAAGTCATTGAATTTGGAAAAGGGCTTTCGTGTGGTGGTGAACAACGGTACGGATGGCGGCGAAACTGTGCCGCACCTGCATGTGCATGTGCTGGGTGGCCGTCCGCTGGGCTGGCCGCCGGGTTAGGGCGGTAACGAGCTGTTCTGGTTGCGGGTCTTCACTCCAGTGCTTGCAGCACCGCGCTGCCAATCGCATCACAAACGAGTCGACCCTGATGGGTCAGACGTACATGTGCTCCGGTTTGAATCAATAAGCCTGCATCCACACAACGTGCCAACAGCGGCTCAAGCCGTGGTATTGCGTCCGCAGTCGGAAAGCGTGTCGCAATCTCCGCCAGGTCAATTCCGGCATTCATACGCAGACCAAAAATGATGGCATCGGCGGTCAAGATCTCGGTATCAAGGCGTACGCATGCTTCCTTTGCCGGCTGGCCAAGCTCCATCGCAGTGGCCCACTGATCTAGGTTGGCGGGACGTTGATAGCGTTCGCCGCCGAATTGACTGGCTGCGGATGGACCACAGCCCAGCCACTCGCCCATATGCCAGGTATTGAGATTATGCCGACAATGCGCCCCCGCTATTTAGAAATTTGAAATCTCATATTGCGCATAGCCG
>CAXQRK010000118.1:0-2363 GCA_964226535.1 Polaribacter sp. | reverse complement strand
CTTTAATTTAGTTTTGTTTGTTTTTGTTTTAATTCAATTATGGCACTTAAAATTCGTCTCCAACGTCACGGCGCAAGCCACCGTCCTTTTTACCGTATGGTTGTTACCGAAGCGACTGCCCGCCGCGATGGCCGTTTTGTCGAAGTACTTGGCACTTACGAACCGCAGGCCAAGCGTGCCAGCGATACGCTTAATTTAAAAGTCGATCGCATTGATTATTGGCAATCGGTAGGGGCAAAACCGACTGACACTGCTGCGAGCTTGATTCGTAAGGCGCGCCGTGAGTCGCTAGCTGTCGAAGATGCATAAGTCGCCTGACTCCTGATACCTTGGGAAATCGACTGGTTGTCCCATGTATATTGAGTTTGATGTGTTAACCCTCTTCCCTGAAATGGTGGAGGGCTTTTTGTCGGCAAGTATGTTGGGCCGTGCCCAACGGCATGGCCTGATCCGTGCGAAGGCGCATCAATTGCGTGACTGGGCCAGTGATAAACAGCGCAAAACCGATGACATGCCCTTTGGTGGCGGGGCGGGAATGGTCATGAAACCTGAACCAATCTATGCCGCAGTCGATTCGTTGCGCGGCCCGCAGACACGCGTCGTATACATGGCTCCAGATGGCGAGCCCCTGAGCAGCCACTTAGCTCGTGAGTTGGTTGAGCAAAAACATTTAATCATATTGAGTGGTCATTATGAAGGCGTGGACCAGCGTGTGCGTGACCATTTGATCGAACACGAAGTCAGTATCGGCGATTATGTACTCAGTAACGGCACCCTGGCTGCCGCAGTGCTAATTGATTGTGTGAGTCGATTTGTACCCGGATTTTTAGGGGATGAAAAATCCTTGACGGATGAATCCTTTATGGCCAGCTTGCTTGGTTTTCCTCAATACACCCGTCCCGCTGAATTTCGCGGCATGGGAGTGCCTGAGGTCTTGTTATCTGGTAATCATGCCGCTATTGCTCAATGGCGACGGGAGCAACAGATCACAAAGACCCGACAATTAAGACCAGATATTTTAACAAACGGAGAATTCCAGCAATGAGCCAAGCAATCCTAGAAGACATCACAAAAGATCAACTAATCAGTGACCGCGCCGACTTCAAAGTCGGTGATGGCGTCCGAGTTCACCTGAAAGTTAAAGAAGGTGAGAAGACACGTATCCAGATTTTTGCCGGTATCGTTATCGCCCGCAAGGGCGGTGGCCTGCAAGAGACCTTCACGGTACGTCGAATCGCATCTGGTGTGGGGGTTGAGAAAGTTTTCCCGGTGCACAGCCCGACAATTGAACGGGTCGAAATTGATCGTGAATCGATTACCATGCGGGCCCGGATGTACTATATGCGCGACCGTATCGGTAAAGCAGCTAACCAGGTAAAAGAAAAACGCTTAATCGAAAAAAAGCGCAAATAAGGTCAACCGTCATGGCTAAGAGTTCCAGTCGGTGCGGGGAACTCCACTGTCTCGCAACAACGCAGTAGCGCCGTGGTCATTCGTGCAACGATCCACAAGCCAAGCCAGTAAGCTTGTCCAAGGCAGCGTGCAAACGATCTGCCAACAAATCGATCAAGCAGGGATGCACATGCAACAGAGGGGTGCGTACCACGGACTTCAATGCACCACGTTTAATCAAACCATCACAAATTTGTGCAACATCCCCGTTTGCACCTGCGTGCCGCCCCGGAAGCAAGAAGAACAGAGCAATAATTACATCACTACCACTCCATCCGACCAACTGATCCAGGCGTTCTAGCAGCGGTTCGTTAAACTCATACTCAGGCCCCTCACGCCGCTCCATCGAACAAGGTGCCACTGCGGCAACCTCTCCACGAAGCAAGTCCGCAAGCTGCCCGGCCACTGCATTCCGTACGTGATTGACAACTTCCACAGGCGTACCGTGATCGACCAAAGCGACTCGCGCTTGTACCAAACCACTGGATGCAATTACCTGGCGAACATGCGCTGCAAGCATCGCCGCCAAGCGCGGATCCGGGTTGTTCACATCTGCACCCACCAAAGGGTCAGCCACGACTACGTTCAAATCCGTCGACAACCGTCGCGCCTCGGCAATTAAGTCCTGTAGGTATGCGGTGATCGCACGACTCGGACCAAGAAATAAGGGCACACAAACCAACTCCCGCCCACCCGCAGCAATTAATCGGCGCAGCGCAGGCTTCACCACCGCAGCACTCACACCCCCTAAATCGGCAGCTGGCACCTTGCTCGAGTGCAACAAGCTCACCGGCTGCACTTCCATCCCGACTCGCTCCGCAAGTTGTGCAGCCAGATCACGTAACGCCAGGACCGCATCAGCTCGCAAGGAACCATTATCAATCAGAAAAATATGAGGAGACAGATCGGAA
>CAXQRK010000117.1:0-18253 GCA_964226535.1 Polaribacter sp. | reverse complement strand
ACGCTCTTCCGATCTTGATAAATAAACTTGATTGTGTTTGATTATGTGATAGACTGTATAAATATTACAAATGAATCGACCTAAATTCAAATGAAACAAAATAAATCCACACCATCTGGACTACTGGAGGAATTTTCCCCGGCAAGTCCGGAACAATGGCGTGACGCTGCTGAAAAACTACTTAAAGGGGTGCCTTACGACAAGGTAATGACGCATCAAACCCCGGAAGGCATTCGCCTGCAGCCAATCTTCTGGAAGGACGTTTTAGATCAATTGCCGGCCGCCGACACGTACCCCGGCTTTGACGGCTATCTTCGTGGCACCAGGGCCTCGGGCTATCGTCAACAGCCCTGGGAGATTGCCCAAGAACTGCCTTATGGGACCCCCAAGGCGTTTAACGATGCGGCCAGGGCGGATCTGATGCGCGGGCAAAACGCGCTCAACGTTATCCTTGATATTGCCAGTCAGAAGGGACTGGATCCAGACAGTGCCGAGATAGGCGAAGTCGGTGCCTGCGGTCTGTCACTGGCTTGTTTGAACGACATGCAAGTCGCCTTTGCGGAGATTGTGCCGGAAGCAGTCGGCATTCACATTCAAAGCGGATGCTCCGGACTTGCAGTCGGTGCGCTTTTATTCGCATGGCTGCAGACGCAAGAGATCGACCCGAAACAGGTAAAGGGCAGTCTCGGCATGGATCCAATCGCGGTACAAGCAGCTGCCGGTACCTTGCCCGCAGCCCGCAGTGAACTGTTTGATGAACAGTTTATACTGGCTGAATTCTGTGCCAACAAGGCTGCTGCAATTCAATCCATTGGGGTCTCCAGCCTGCCCTACCATCAGGCTGGAGCCTCTGCCGTAGACGAACTTGGCATCGCCCTGGCCACCGGCTGCGCTTACCTGAGGGAACTAACTGAACGCGGGCTGGACATCGATGCAGCGGCCCAGCAAATTCGCTTCAGCCTCGCAATCGGACCGAATTTTTTTATGGAAATTGCAAAGCTGCGTGCGGCGCGGATGCTGTGGGCCCAGGTGGTTGCTGCCTTTGGTGGCAGCGCCGCCGCACAAAAGATCTGCATGCACGCGCGCACAGGACTCTACAACAAGACCTGCAAAGATCCCTATGTCAATATGCTCCGCACCACCACCGAAGCGATGAGCGGCGTGATTGGCGGCGTAGACAGTCTGTGCGTGGGCCACTTCGATGAAGTCCTAGGTCTGCCGGACAGCTTCAGCCGACGCATCTCACGCAATACTCAAATCATCTTGCAGGAGGAGTGCGAATTGAGCGCCGTCGTTGATCCGGCCGGAGGTGCATGGGCAGTTGAATGGCTGACGGATCAAGTCGCGGCAAAATCATGGGACTTGTTGCAAACGATTGAAGGCCGAGGCGGCATCATTGCCGCCCTTGAAGATGGCTTCATCGCTGCTACAGTGGCGCAAACCGCCGCCGACCGGGAACAGCAGTTCAACCGACGCCGCATCAGCCTGGTCGGCACCAATGTCTATCCAAACCTCGACGAAGCGGCGCTGACCAGTCATCTGCCCAATTACACTCAACTGCGTGCAACACGTGCAACAGAAATCGCCCGTAGCCGGGTCGCACTTGACGAAGATGCGGATGCTCGCATCATGTATTCACTAGGTCAACTCCTTACAGTGGATCGCGCAGATCTGGTCACGGCGATGATACATGCGATTCGCGACGGTGCCACCCTCGGCGAAGTGAGCAGAACCCTACGGAGTTCGGTCAACCCACCGGCACAAAGCCAAGCCCTACCAGTGGCACGGCTTGCCGCAAAATACGAAGCCCTACGGGATGCATCGGCAAGATTCAAGGACAGATACGGGCATGGACCAAAGCTGTTCCTATGCAATCTCGGCACACTGCGCCGCCACAAAGCACGGGCCGATTTTAGCAAGGGATTTTTTCAAACGGGTGGCTTTGAAGTGCTCTCACCTGGCGGTTTCGAGTCAACCAAAGACGCGGTCGCCGCGCTGGCTAAGTCGAGCGCTGGCATCACCATTGTGTGTGGCATGGACGATGATTACGTCGAGCAGTTCCCCGCCTACGCAAGGGCAATCAAAGCAACCTTGCCGGACGTACAGATTCTTCTGGCCGGCCATCCGGGCGACCATGAAGCCGCCTATCGCGAAGCAGGCATGGACGACTATATCTACCTTAAGTCTGACAACTATGCCCTGAATCGCCGCTACCTCAGCCACTTAGGCGTTGTCTAGAGTCCGACATCCAAGCAGCGTACATCGAGCACATTTGCATCCTTATGAACCCTGATTTCACCACCATCCCCTACCAAGCACCCAAGTCAACAGCCACTCGCGAAGAGTGGGCCGCTCAAGTACAGGCAGAAACCGGTAAATCCGTGCAACAACTCGTCACTGAAACTATGGAGCAGATTGAGCTCGATCCACTGTATGGCAAAGATGTTTACGATGGCATGGAACACCTGGAGTATACGGCAGGCATCGAACCCTTTCTACGCGGACCGTACGCAACCATGTACGCATTTCGACCATGGACGGTGCGACAATATGCCGGATTTTCCACTGCCGAAGCGTCAAACGCATTTTATCGCAAGAACATCGCAGCCGGTCAGCAAGGTCTCTCGGTCGCATTTGATCTGGCGACACACCGTGGCTACGACTCCGACCACCCGCGAGTGGTCGGTGATGTGGGCAAGGCCGGCGTGGCAATTGATTCGATCTTGGACATGAACGTGCTGTTTGATCAAATCGACCTTAGCAAAGTGTCGGTGTCGATGACGATGAACGGCGCGGTGCTACCAGTGCTCGCCTTCTACATCCTTGCGGGTCTCGAACAAGGTTGCCAACTGGAAGCCCTCGCCGGAACGATTCAAAATGACATCCTCAAAGAGTTCATGGTGCGCAATACCTACATTTACCCTCCCGCCCCTTCGATGCGCATCATCGGCGACATCTTCGCATTCACCTCACAAAAAATGCCGAAATTCAATTCGATCTCGATCTCCGGCTACCACATGCAAGAAGCCGGCGCGACCGCTGATCTTGAAATCGGCTATACACTGGCAGACGGCCTAGAGTATTTGCGCACCGGAGTCGGTGCCGGCCTAGATATTGATGCTTTTGCCCCACGGCTGTCCTTCTTTTGGGCAATCGGCAAAAACTACTTCATGGAAGTCGCCAAAATGCGCGCGGCCCGCTGTCTCTGGGCGAAGCTGGTCAAATCATTTAAGCCGCAAAATCCGAAGTCGCTCGCACTGCGCACACATTCACAAACATCCGGCTGGTCGCTCACGGAGCAGGATCCGTTTAACAATATCACCCGCACCGCAATCGAAGCAATGGCCGCAGCCTGTGGGCACACCCAATCCCTGCACACCAATGCGCTCGACGAAGCAATTGCGCTACCGACCGAGTTCTCGGCCCGCATTGCACGCAATACCCAATTGTTCATTCAGGAAGAAACTGGCATCTGCCGCTTCATTGATCCCTGGGGCGGCAGCTACTACGTCGAAGCACTCACACAAGCCCTACTGCAGCAAGCATGGGGCCACATTGAAGAATGCGAGCAATACGGCGGCATGACCAAAGCAATTGAAGCGGGCATTCCAAAGCTGCGGATCGAAGAAGCGGCGGCACGCCGCCAGGCTCGCATCGATTCCGGCCAGGAAACTATCGTCGGACTGAATAAATATCGCCTCAACAAAGAGGATCCGCTGGAAATTCTTAACATCGATAACAGTGCCGTACGTGCCGCGCAAATCGACCGCCTCAAGCAACTCAAAGCCACACGCGACCATCAGGCCTGCCAAATCGCACTGAACACACTCACCGAGTGCATGAAGAGCGGTGAGGGCAACCTGCTCGAATGTGCCATTGAAGCGGCACGCTGCCGCGCCACACTCGGTGAAATCTCTCAGGCGGTCGAACATGCCGTCGGTCGCTACCGGGCCAAGATTCGTTCCATTAGCGGGGTATATGCCAAAGCATTCGGAACCAACCCAGTGATGCAAGAGATCCACACCCTCATCCAACAATTCGAAGCCGAAGAAGGTCGACGCCCTCGCATCATGATCGCAAAAATGGGACAAGACGGGCACGACCGCGGTGCCAAAGTGGTGGCCACCGGCTATGCCGACCTCGGCTTCGATGTGGACATTGGTCCACTCTTTCAAACCCCGCAAGAGACCGCCCGCCAGGCCGTCGAAAACGACTGCCATATCGTCGCCATGTCCTCCCTGGCCGCTGGCCACAAAACACTTTTGCCCGCCCTCATCGATGCACTTAAAGCACTTGGCCGCGACGATATCATGGTCGTTTGCGGTGGAGTAATCCCGGCACAAGATTATGATTATTTGTATGCCCACGGTGCCAGCGCAATCTTCGGCCCAGGCCCCGTGATCCCCGATTCAGCCCAAAAAATTCTGCAACTACTACTTGCCGAGTAGTTGTCCAGGGGCAGTTCTGTTAGTGACTGCGCATGCCCGCGCCAACCACTCGGCTGCATTGGCATCGCTGCCGGCCGTCAGGAGTTCGCGCAGTGCGGTCGCGCCAGCAGCGGCCTGTTGCGCGGCTTGCGACTGCTCCAATACACTGAGCAGTTGCGCCGCCAGACGCTGTGGCTGGGCAGCGCCTTGAATAAATTCAGGGTGCAGGGGACGCTCAAGCAGCAGATTCGCAATCCCGATATAGGGAATCCGCACCAAGATGCGCCCGAGCCAATAACTGATTGGATTCAGCTGATATACGATCGCACCGGGAATGCCCGACAAGGCACAGGCCAACGACATGGTGCCGGAACTCATCAAAACTGCGCTGGCCGGCTGGCTGCTACCAGTATTGCAGCGCAGTTCGATACAGTTTTTCAACTCATCGAATCGATCCAGCACCGCTTCCAGCACATCGCGAATGCCCTGGCTGGGGTACAGCACCTGCGCCTTCAAATCTGGCTTGGAATGCCGCACCAAGCGAAACCCTTCGAGCAGTAAAGGAAAAATTCGACTGACTGCCGCACGCCGACTGCCAGGCAGCAACAGCACCGGCGCCAGGGCATCGTAGCGAAACGGCAGTTCATAGCCCTGACGCACGAAGGGATGCCCGACAAACTCAACTGGCAATTCAGTATCAGCGAAGCAGGCCACCTCAAACGGAAAAATCACCCCGAGTTGATCCAACGTGCACGCCATTTTGAAGCGGCGTTTCGCCTTCCATGCCCACACCTGCGGACCTATATAATAACTGACGCCAATCTCACCACCGCCCTTTTTGCTTAAGCCACGCTTCAATAATTGATCGGCGACACGCAAATTAAAGCCTGGATAATCCACCAGACAAATATGCTGCGGACGATAGCGTTCGATCCAGTCCAAGGTGCGGTCAAACAATGCTTTAAAGAAGCGATAATGGCGCACCACCTCGACAAAGCCGACGATTGAAACCGCAGTTAAATCATAGAGCAATTGTGCGCCTGCAGCCTGCAGTTTGACGCCGCCAAGACAAGCGATGTTGAGAGTGGGATGTTTCAGCCGCAGGTCAGCGACTAGTTGTGCCGCATGCTCATCGCCCGAATGTTCACCGGCAATTATAAGCAGGTCCGGCCGGCCATTTAGCGGCGCGGCAAAATCGCCAGACATGGAGCGCGATTCAGACATGGAGCGCGGGTGAACAGTGGATCCTACAATGGAATGTGGAAGGTGCCATACTAAACATATTCACACGGTTCCTTGATGAATCAGTTCGGTGATTTGAATGGCTAATTCAAGCGCTGATTTGCCCAACTCCGCGCCGACTTTAGGCTGGCCCGCCTGTCTGACTACTTCAAGAAATGAACTCAGCTCGAGCTTAAGCGGCTCCTCTTTCTCAAGCGGAATTTCCTCGCGCACAAGCTCCAGACCTTCCTTATGCAAAAAATGGCCGATCTGGTTCATAAAATCAAGCGATAGATAATTAGCCGGCTGGAACACACGAATCTCGCGCACCTTCTTCATGCTCACACGACTGGTGTTGATATTGGCCACACAGCCATTTGCAAAGGTGATACGTGCATTGGCAATGTCTTCGCTCTGCGAAAGTACATTGACCCCCACCGCATCGACCTGCTTGATCGGCGAGCGCACGAGTGCCAGAATCACGCCCAGATCATGGATCATTAGATCCAGCACCACGCCGACCTCGGTGCCACGCGGATTGAATGGAGCCAGACGGTCGGCCGTAATGAACTGTGGTTCGGTAACTGCATTTTCAAGATATTCCATGACTGGGTTGTAGTGCTCAATGTGCCCAACCTGCACGATGCAGCCCGCCGCATTCGCCACCGATAGAATATCTTCCGCCTCTTCAAGACTGGTACAGAGCGGCTTTTCGATCAGCAAATGACAGCCACCACGCAGCAGCGGCACGGCAACATCGCGATGACAATCAGTCGGCACCGCCACACTAACGGCATCACATGCGCTGGCTAAGGCTTCAAGCGAATCAAAGCGTTGGCACTGATACGCCGCACAGATTTCAGCCGCCCGCGCATCGTCGGATTCGACCACACCAACCAAATCACAGGCGTCAAGCGCCGCATAGATACGCGCATGGTGTTGACCCAGGTAGCCGGTGCCCACTACACCACAGCGAATGTTTGAGTGTTCAGACATTTGCTTATCAAGTGCGGATCTGCCGACAAAGACAAGACCGATTCCACTGTAGACAACTAAATTTCACACTGGCAAAGGCCTGCGCTCCAAACAGGGGCCTCACTTGCGATCACCTTTCGCACAAGTGCGATAGGTGCGCAGCACATGCCGGACCACTTCGACAATCGTTCGCCCCTCCGTCATAATACAGGCACCCGAACGCATGTAAATCGGCTCACGCTCCGCTAACAACTCACGAATTCGGGTTTCCGGATCCCCTACATTTAGTAAGGGGCGATGACGTGAACGACTGGTGCGCTTAACAATACTCTCTACTGAGGCCAGTAAACAAATCACAATACCCTTGGATTTAAGCAATGCCGACATCCCGGCCTGCACGACCAAACCACCGCCACAAGAGACAACGCAGCCCTGCGCCGGATGATTCGATTCAATGAATTCGCGCTCATAGGCGCGAAAGCGGGCTTCACCTTCAAGCGCGAAAATCGCCGAAATTGTTTGGCCGACCTGCTGCTCAATGCACTGATCGGAATCCATAAATTTATATCCCAATTCATGCGCAACACGGCGCCCGATAACAGACTTGCCGACACCCATAAATCCGACCAAATACAGATTTGGTTTGCTTGAATGACTATATTGATTCACGGCATCAATCTTTAGGCAATAATACGCACAGTGCGACACTATTTTCAATCAAGCTATACGCTTGATCCGGAGCACTTGCGAACTATACTGTGCAGTGATGAATAATAAAGTCGTGGCAATCAATATAAAAGGCGTCATGCCAACCTCAAATGGCTGTGCCGTTTTCTTGCAAAGCGACCGCAAGACCTTCGTCATCTATATGGATCGAATCATCGGTGAATCGATTCAACGTGTCATCAACGGTGAGCAGACCGAGCGTCCAATGACACACGAACTCATGATCAACCTACTCAAGGGACTCGGCGCAACGATTGAACGCGTCGTGGTCAATGACATCAAAGACGGCACCTTCTTCGCCCGACTCATCGTATCCATGCAAAATGAACTCGGCCATAAGATCGTCGAAATCGATGCCCGTCCCAGCGATTCGATCATGCTCGCACTCATCGCAAAAAAGCCATTATACGTTGTCCCTAAAGTGCTTGAGGTAGTCGAAGACATGACTGAAATTCTGGCGAAACTCATCCATGAAAATGAATGAACTAGGAATTAAAGTTGGTCGCCAGTAAGGAGAACCAGGCCCAACACGGTCGAGCATTGCACACGCACAGCTATCGTCAATCAGAATTCACATGCTTCCGGACCCATTGATTCATGGCCAGCCCTGGACCGCGCTGGCACCGATGCAAGACGTCACCAATCTGGCCTTTATGCAGCTGTTGGGGAAATACGGGCCACCGGACCTGCTCTTCACCGAATTTTTCCGGGTACACGGACACTCCGCCCTCGATCAAGCGATGATTGACTCGATCTGCCAACATGGCACCGGCCGCCCCGTGTTCATTCAATTGATCGGCGAAAGTCTACCCGATCTGCAACGCACTGTGCAGGAAATTGAGACACGGCAATTGCCGGTCGCCGGCATTGATTTGAACATGGGCTGTCCAGCGCCAAAGGTCTATAAAAAAAATGTTGGCGGCGGCTTGTTGCGTGAACCCGCCAAAATCGACGCTGTACTAGGCTGCCTGCGCAGTGCAATCAAAGGACGCTTGACCGTTAAAATGCGGATTGGTTTTGACAGTGACGAACATTTCGATACCATTCTGGACTTAATTGAATCACATGCAGTAGACCTGCTTAGTTTGCATGCACGCACCGTCAAGGAAGCGTATCGCAGCGCCGTGCACTATGAATATATCAGGCACGCGGCCAAGCGACTCTCCTGCCCGGTCCTCGCCAACGGCAACATTACCTCGGTGGCCAAAGGGCAATGGGTACTCGACCAAACCAACAGCGCGGGTCTGATGATCGGTCGCTCATGCATTCGTAATCCGTGGATTTTCCGTCAACTACGCGAGCACTTTGCCGGTGCAAGGGTCTTCCGGCCGACACTCGCCGATGTCCGCACCTACATTGACGACCTCTTGCAGGCCACCGACAACGGTCAGCGCAACGAGCGGGGCCACCTGAATCATATGAAGAAATTCCTCAACTTCGTCGGCCTCGGAGTCGATGCAGAGGGTCAATTTCTTCACGACATGCGACGTGCAGAATCCAGACAGGCGCTCAAGCGCATCTGTGATCATCACCTAATCGATCATGGCCAAGGCGCACAGTACTTCCCGGCCGAGCCGCTCAAAGGTCTAATTGCCCGCCCAAATTGTGAAGCCCCGCAAAGCTGCTCAATCGAAGCCTAGCACCCAAGCAGTTTATTGGGCATTCCGAACCTTCAGAAACACAGGCAAGAGTCGGCGACACAGGCCGGGAAAACTAACTGGTCCCCCCCTCTTGCAAGAGCAAAGCTTCAGCATGAGCACGGGCAGAATCTGAAGAGCGATCTCCCAGCATACGCGCCAATTCGTGCAGGCGCCGGTCGCGACTCTGGTGAATGGGTTCAATCGACACGGTCGTGGTATCCGCATCTTGTGATTTAGCCACCACAAAATGATTGTGCGCCAACGATGCAACTTGCGGCAGATGGGTCACGCACAGTATCTGGTGGCAGCTGGCCAGTCTGGCCAGCTCGGTGCCAACCGCACGACCGACTTCACCACCGACATTGGCATCGACCTCGTCAAATACTAGCAGCGGCGTAGCATCCGCCTCGGCCAAAACCGTCTTCAGCGCCAACATCACACGGGCAATCTCCCCACTGGAGGCGATTTTGTTGAGCGGTAATAAATCTTGGCCGGGATTGGGTGCAAATCGAATGGTACAACAGCTGTCGCCATATTCCTGCAAATCATCCGCGCTTAGGAGTTCGATTTCGAGGCCCGCTTGTTTAAAGCCCAGAGCCTGCAACAGCGACATCACGTTATCCGCAAGCGCCTTGGCAGCTTGCTCACGCCTGCTGCGCAGCTGCGCAGCTTGTCGGCGCAGCTGCTGCTCCAGCTTGTCGGCCGCCTGGCGTCTCTCGGTTAACAGCCCCTCAAGATCACCCTGCACCGCTAATTTGCGGACCAATTCATTGCGTTGCTCGATCACCGCTGACACACTGCCACCGTATTTGCGACGCAGTTCCTGCCAAAGGTTCATGCGTTCACTGGTCGCTGCCACCGCGGCCGGATCAAATTCATAATCAGCAACCAGTCGGTCGGTCTCCTCGGCCAGATCCTGCAACTCGATCGACACGCTGCGGATGCGTTCAAGCAGCGGCGCGGAATCGGCATCCAGGGCAACCAGTGATTCATACTGCCCGGCAATCACACTGAGTTGCTCGCCCAAGCCCCGATCACCGGACAGGCCCGCAGCGCAGTGCGCGGCCAGCCGCACCAGTTCCTGAGCACTGGACATGCGCGTGTAATCATGCTCCAAGGCCTGAATCGAAGCTTCAGATACGTTGATGCTATCGATCCGGTTAAGCTGCTGCCGCACAAAATCAATTTCGTCCGGATCCAGACGTTCACCGGTTTCGAGTGCTTGAATTGCTTTCTGTGTCGCACGCCACGCCGCATACCCGTCACGATAGCGATTAAGTAAGACGATATTATCCGCATATCGATCCAGCATCGCTAACTGCTGGCGTTCTTGAAACAATTTTTGTGGTTCACCCGGCCCATGAAAATCGATCCACAGCTCGCCCAGTGCCTGTAATTGGGCCAGCGTGGCCAGACTACCATTGATTTGCACCCGCTGCGCTTTGTTGCGATGAATGCTGCGCTGCAACAACAACACGCCCTCTTCACAGCTCGGCAATCCCACAGCAGCCAAGCGGGCATCCATGTCTGCCGAATCTGCGAAATACAAGGCCGCTTCGACTTCAAGTTGATCTGTGCCCTGCCGAATCAGAGTCTTATCGCTGCGTGCCCCGGCAAGCAGGCCCAAAGCGCCCAGCAAAACACTCTTACCCGCACCGGTCTCCCCGGTAAGCGCCGTCAAGCCAGAATTTAATTCCAGTGTGACCTGATCCAGCAGCGCAAGATTTTTGATTTTGAGATAGTGCAGCATGGCGAAAAAAAATGATACTTTTCTGTTAAATGGATGTGCCCGAAGTAACACCGGATTGGAAGGATTGTTTGCGGGGATCATCGGTTTGCATACGATTCAAAAAATACAGAACTCCTGGCACATGCAAGTCTGCGTCGAACCGCAGGCTGATTTAACCGTTCCTTTTGCTTTGCCTCTGGCTGCACAATTCGACAAAGCTCTGCACTATTTTCCATGCTTACTGTTTCCAAACTCAGCAAAGGCTTCGGCCCCAAAACACTGTTCAGTGATAGTTCGCTGCAGATTTTACGCGGCGAACGCGTCGGTCTTGTCGGCCCTAACGGGGCCGGCAAAACGACGTTGTTTTCAATTATTCTCGGCACCACAGAGGCCGACAGCGGCAAGGTCGAACTCGATCGGGGCACCCGTATCGGCTTTCTCCCCCAAGAAAGCGCTCCCACTGGTGACGAAACGGTGGTCGAACTGGCCAGCTCGATTTCCCCGGAATTCGTCGCTGTATACAATCGCTTGCGTAAATTCCCGGACCCAAATGCGCCTGAACGCATCGATGCAATGGAGCAATTTATACATCTGGATGGCTATACCCTTGAGGCCAGATCAAAGCGCATTCTCGCCGGCCTGGCCTTTCAAGCGAATGATTTTGACCGGCCCGCGCATCGCTTGAGCGGTGGCTGGATCATGCGTGCACATCTCGCACGCCTGCTGGTCATGGAACCCGACCTGCTTATGTTAGATGAGCCCACCAACCATTTAGATCTGGAGACACTGGCTTGGTTCCAACATCAGTTACAGCATTATTCCGGCGCGATTTTGACAATTTCTCACGACCGCGCATTCCTGAATAATATCTGCGACAGCATTGTCGAGATTACACAGGGACAGTTGCATCGCTACCACGGCAATTATGAAGCCTACCTCACGCAAAAGGCCGAACGCGATGCGCAGCAACGGTCGGCGTATAACAATCAACAACGTGAAATCGAGCATCTGCAAGCATTTGTACGACGTTTTCGCGCCAAGGCCTCGAAAGCAGCGCAAGCGCAAGCACGCTTAAAACAATTACAAAAGATGGAGCGTATCGCGCCACCTGCAGATGTGCCCGATACGATTTCGTTCCGCTTTCCTCAACCGCAACGCAGTGGACAACGTGTCGCGACCTTGCATCAGGTTCAACAAGCTTATGGTAGCCACCGCGTCTACACAGATCTGAACCTGATCATTGAGAAACAACAGCGCATCGTACTGGTCGGACCCAACGGTGCCGGGAAATCCACGCTTTTAAAAATTCTGGCAGACCAGGTCGCCATTCAAAGCGGCAGCTGTGAACTCGGGCACAATGTCAGTGTCGGCTATTTCTCGCAGCAACGCGTGGATGTGCTCAACCTCAATCACAGGGTGATCGACGAGGCCATGCAACGAGTCGAGCCCGGGATCAACGAGCAAACCATACGCAGCATCCTCGGCGCCTTCCTGTTTCGCGGCGACGATGTATTCAAGCCGGTAAAAGTACTCAGTGGCGGTGAAAAAAGTCGCCTTGCGCTGGTCAAGCTACTGCTCGCGCCACCAAATTTACTCCTGCTCGATGAACCGACTACCCACCTCGACATGGCCAGTATCGATGCCCTGATCACTGCGCTCAAACACTACACCGGCACAATCGTATTCGTCAGTCACGACGTGCACTTCATCCGCGCAATCGCCGAACGAACCCTGCACATTGCAGCAGGCCTCACCACCCACTACGCGGGTGATTACGATTATTACCTGCGTAAATCTGGGGCCCAATCGGCACAGAGCGGGCTCGTCGCCGGCATCCAAAATGCCCGCCCCGCGGTTGCAGCAGGGCCGCAGATCAAGCCGCCGGTGGTTAGCGCCAAACAACGTCGCCGGATTGAAGCGGAACAGCGCAAACTGCAGGCAAACAAACGCCAAAACCTAAAACGGCGCGTCGATCGACTCGAAACCGACATTCTTGAGCTCGAAGCACAGCAGACCGAGCTCACCGCACAATTGGCCGATCCAGACGCTTATGCCGATCCCAATAAGGCCAAGCAACAAACCATCCAATCTGCGCGCATTGCCAAACGCTTGCAGGAAAAAAACTATGAGTGGGAAGTAGCGGCAGACGAATTGAGCCAACTCTAGGCATTCAAATAGTTGTCAAATGCAGGAAATGGGATACGATCCGTGAGCATTCACTAAAACTAAGTTTTGATCTCCTGAAAAATCATTTTAAAGTTTACCTTATGAGTATTCAAATTGAATTGCGTGCCGTGGTCTCTCCGGAACTTGCCGACGCGCTTGAGGCCTACTTCGGGACTCAGGAAATCACTCAATGGGGCCTCATGCAGACAGCGCCCGGTGCCCCCTTTGAACTGTTTGGATTCTTTGCTGATGAAGCCATGGCTAGCATAGAACTCGACCGGCTGCGGGCGGACTTTCCGCACTTGCCAACCTTTTTTGAGCAGACCACGCTTCACGATGATGACTGGCAAAACGCCTACAAAGCCTTCGTCCAAGCCTGGAATGATCGTCAATTGCACTGGATCCCACTTTGGCAACGTGGCGACTTTAGCAGTCCGGCAGATGCGGCGGTTGTTTATCTTGATGCCGGCATGGCCTTCGGTACCGGCGCGCATGAAACCACACGGCTATGCGCTGGCCGGCTGCAAGATTATCGCGATGCACATGCTAGCCACTTGGACAGCCTTGACGTGATCGATGCAGGCTGCGGATCTGGCATACTCGCACTGTCGGCAGCCGTGCTCGGCTTTCACAAAATCAGCGCTTTTGACTTTGATCCAGAGGCGATTCAGGTCTGTAGCAACAATGTGGCAGAGAATCCACACATCCGTGCTCCCGAATTTGCCGTCGCCAATTTGGAGCAGGGCCTCACAGATCATTCGGCTGACTTATTACTCGCCAATATTCAATCCGACGTGTTGATGGCTGATTGTATTCCGATCATACGTGCACTTAAACTGGGCGGAACGCTGGCACTTAGCGGAATCCTGATTCAAGAACTCGATTGCGTACGGGCCCATTACGAAGCTGCATTCGCCGAATTGCGGCCAAACGAATCAATCGTCGTCGATTCACGTCAAGCGGGTGAATGGGGCGATCTACAATTTATTTTGGTTTAACCAAATATCCGGATAATTCCATACTTGCGATTGAACAGCAGCAGCACATAGTGTAGACGATTATGCAAAGTATTGGAGAACGATTAGAAGACGCACGCAAGCGCAAAGGCATTTCCCTACGTGAAGCCAGTGAAGCCACCAAGATTCGGACTGACTTTCTTGCAAACATTGAGCAGGATCGGTTTGATTTCAAATTGCCCGAGGTGTACAAACGCGGCTTCATCAAAAACTATGCACGCTATCTCAAGCTTGACCCTGAAATTATCGTAACCGACTACAATGCGCATTTATTAAGTCGCTCTGCAAACAATCCCAAGATTAGCTCCGCATTGTTTGGATCCATGGAGATGAATGCATCGCTTAAGGATGCTGATGCTGAAGCGTCCTACGGCAGAATTTCTGCAGCCCCATCAAGCGCTAAGGTAGACGCTGACACTGATGCTGATACTGAAGAACCCGTGCAGACAGAGCAAGAGAGTGACAAAGTCTTCTACCTCAAAGCAGGCCTGACTGCCGTTGCCGTCATCGCGCTGATCTTTGTGCTATTTATTCTGATCAAAGCCCTCCTAAGTAGTGGAGCAGATCCACTGCCTGAAGCACCCGTAGCGGATCAAACTACGGCAATCACAGCGACACTCGAATCAAACACGCCGCGTGTCCCGCCATCGGTCAATGAAAGCATTACCCTGATTGCCAGCGGCAATGTTTATGTGCTGGTCAAGCAGCGCGACGACAATCAGGAACTGTTCCGTAAAACTCTAAGCGATGGGGAAACGGTTAACCTAAGCAAAAAGGGCCCGATTGATATTTTATTTACTGCAGGAGAACACCTTGTAATTGTGAATCCAGCAGGGGACAAATTACGCCCCAAAGGTGCCGGTACTGCCAAAATTTCGAT
Organism: Polaribacter sp.; assembly: GCA_964226535.1. Lineage (GTDB taxonomy): Bacteria > Verrucomicrobiota > Verrucomicrobiia > Opitutales > Coraliomargaritaceae > Lentimonas. Next base: position 3,473 of record CAXQRK010000117.1, on the reverse strand, counting down.
CCCCTGAATACTCGACAAGGCCGCTTCGGGTACTCATTTGGATGGTGCAGACCTTTTCACTAATGCTGCGCATGGATTGATCCGTTTAAGTAATAAAGCGTCTACCCCAAACGATTTGAGTGAAACGTGATCCACTCATGATTAAACACTTGAATACAGTATACGATCCGATAGGGTTTGATTGTTTGATCATTTGTTTTCACATCCTATTCACTGTGCTGTATGCAAAAGTTTTATCTGTATTCCTTACTCGCTGTCTTGTTAAATATTGGTTTGGTCACTGCGCACTCGGCACAACTGGCCAGTGCCAAAGTCATCCGTATCAACGGTACCGCCAGTTTTTATAATAAATCAGGCTCCCAAGCGCCACTCACGGTCGGCACAATCCTTACTCAGGGTGATCACGTGACGACTGCCGCACAAAGTGACGCGATGCTGGTGTTCTCCAACGGTTCAGAACTCACCATTGAAGAAAACTCCAGCATCACCCTTGCGGAACTGGCTCAACAAAAGTTTTTTAGCTCGAAACGCTATGAACAACTACAAGCCGATCCCAGCCAGTCTCGGACCCAACTGGAATTGAATTATGGATCGGTTTATGGACATGTAAAGAAGCTACATGCTGGCTCGGCCTTCAATATTGAAACCATATTGGGCACCGCAATGATTCGTGGCACTCAGTTTAAAGTTACAATCGGCCACAATCCAGAGCGCGCTGAATTCATTTTGATCATTCATAATAAAGATGGTAAAATAGATGTGGTTTCTCGCTACAGCGGTAATTTTGAATATGGCCGCAGCAGTGTGAGTGAAAAGGGCTATGAAAGTGCCCGGCTTGACGACAACAGCGAAGCCATTCCACCGGCACACATCATCGTCATTCGACTGTCTGAGTATGACCCCAGCTACTCTCAGATCGTTAATCCGCAACGCAACTTTGCTCCCTCTGGCAGCACACCATTGGAACTTAATACGACCGCACCGGGACCCGTCATTACTCCAGCAGACATCACCATCATCAGTGATGAAGTGCCACTTAATAATTAAGCGTAGATATTGGGTCCGCTGATTGTGGCGACTGATTGACAATCAAAATCGATGTGTCGCCGGAGCCGATTGCGTTGAATCGATCAAGCATCGACACTGAAGGGAGATTGACAAAGACGCAGGAGTTGCCGTCAATCGACAGCGCATGAGTGAACAAAAGCCAGTTATCCTTACATGTGCCCAACCGAGCGGAGTGCTAACCCTGGGTAATTATCTTGGTGCAGTTAAAAATTGGGCGACCATGCTTGATGACTACAGTTGTTATTTCGGTGTAGTCGACCTGCATGCAATTACGGTTGCCTATACGCCTGCCGAGTTGCGCCAACATACGCTCTCGTGCGTGGCACAGTATATTGCTTGTGGACTGGATCCCGAGCGCTCAAATATTTTCATTCAGTCACATGTGACTGGACATACCGAGCTGGCGTGGCTGCTCAGCTGTATCACGCCAATCGGCGATTTGCAGCGCATGACTCAGTTTAAAGAAAAAGCTGCGACACTCGGCTTTAACATTGCTGCAAATGAAGACTTGAGTGAACTGAAAGTTAGTCATCAAGGCGCACCTCAGGGGGCATCGCTGAATGCAGGTCTGTTAATGTATCCGGTGCTGATGGCTGCGGATATTTTACTGTACAATGCAGATGCCGTACCCGTTGGTAACGACCAGAAGCAGCATTTGGAGTTGTGTCGTGATTTGGCGCAGCGCTTCAATCATCGCTATTCAGACACCTTTACCATCCCCGCACCCTTTATCCCGAAAACCGGCGCACGCATCATGTCACTGCAAGACCCACAGCGCAAAATGTCCAAGAGTGATGATACTGCAAATGCGACGCTTTATCTGCTGGATGGCCCAGATCTGCTGCGCAAGAAGATTATGGCTGCTCGAACTGACTCGGGCAATGAGATCCGGGTAAGCGAAGACAAGCCGGGAGTGACCAACCTCTTACAGATCCATACCGCAATCAGTGGTCGATCGATTGCGGATCTGGAAGCCTCTTTCGCGGGCAAGGGTTATGGGGAACTGAAGCAGGAAGTCGCCGATGTGGTGATTGCGGCACTGGAACCAGTCCAGGCACGTTACCAGGAATTGATTGCAGATAAACACTATTTGCACTCCATATTGCAAGCCGGGGCAGCAGCGGCACAGACGCGTACCTACAAGACACTCGCCAAAGTGTATCGCAAGGCAGGCTTTGTCGAGCGCAGTCGTTAATCGGCACGTATTCTCGAAGTAACTGAAAGCGCAGATTGAACGGATCGTTGACATAATCTCTGGTGCCAAGCTGCGATGCCGGTACCATGGTTCCGGAAATATCCTCATCGGTCAGGTTGCCGTTGGGATCGTAGCACACATTGTCGGCACGGTAGAGTTCAGGACCATTTATTTTCTGATAAACATAGCTGCACCCGTCGCATCTCTACCGAATTCGGATCGAATTCGATCTTTACTCGCGACACCTTCTCATACCTACTTTTTAGGATGATTCAAGTTGTCACGCGATAATTGCATTTCCAACACAGGTATGAAAAATCTCCACAGTCATCCCTTAGCCCATGTTTAACATGGTTAAATTTAACATTCTCTTGATCAATGGCTTGCGACTTTAAAAATCACCCAGTGGCACTACATTTCCTCAAATTTGTCTAAATTATCATTTTTTTGATGCCGCCTGGGGCGGTGTCGAGTCCGAGTATTTTATAGAGTTTTAACAGCGGTTCCTCGGGCACGCTCGCTTTGCGCACGTGCAAAATTCGCCCATCTCTCTGCTTGAAGGTGGTTGTTACGCGGTGCTGCATTGCGAAGAGTTCTCGAAGGGATACCCAGCTTTCGCAAATGCCTTGCTCTTTTAGTTTTCTACGCACCACTTGCACGGCTTGATAAGCGAGCACGGTGATAAATAAATGCCCGTCGCAGCGCGCTTCTTTATGATGGTAAATCGGGCGCATTCCCAGTTCGGATTTGAGGCTGCGAAAGACCGCTTCAACATCAGTCAACAGGGTGTAAGTACGCCAGAGTGCTTCGTCGTCCCAGTCAGTTTGGTTGCTTCTGAGGCAATAAACTCCGGGGTGGCTTTGCTTACTTGATTGGCTGGGTTCGTAATGCCAGTTGAGTTTGGTTACCGTTTCTGCTTTGTCATCGAATACCAATTCAATGCGGTAATGATGGCTCACTCGTTTGCAGCGCTCTTTCAATCGTCCGATGCGTTCATGGAGCTTGTCACGCCTTTTTGTGTAGCCCTTCTTACGTAATCCTGCCGCAATTTTGTTCAGTTCTGCTTCAAACTTTTCACGAAAATGCCTATCAATTTCTGAGTCTTTGCGTGCTCGTTGCTCAGACCAACAATACAGTTTCACTTCGCTCACCACCTCCTCGTCTTGCTCCTGAACTTCTTCGCGTTGAAGGTGAATGGTGTGATCGCTTG
>CAXQRK010000116.1:0-10493 GCA_964226535.1 Polaribacter sp. | reverse complement strand
CTTTTTGAATATTAGAATGAAAAAACAGATAGATTGCTTTATTGTTTAAAAAATCGGTCAAAGTCAAGTGCGAATTACTTTTCTCCACCATGGCCTCAAACGTGTAGCGCTCGACAACCCAACTTCGGTGGCTTCCACCAGATCGTCTCTATTGTCACGCTGTCTCATAACAACCTGGATGCATGAGTGCTTTAACCTAAATTCGGGTGTTGGAGTCGATGAGATTTTGTAAGATTCTGTTTCACAAGGCATTGCAAAGGCGTGAAGGCGTGAAGGCGCACCATTTGGTGCATCAAATTGAATTTGCAATGCCTTGTGGGGCAAAAGATTGCGAAAGATCGCGGATCCAACTCCCGGATTTAGGTTTAACCCCCAAGCCCAACAGGATAGACCAGATAGTATTCAACGAGACAATATTTCAATGAATACAGATATTCAACCACTCCGGCGAGCACTTACTCGCGCACATCCAAATCGGGCCACTGAATCAATTTACGGTGCAGAGTGCGTCGACTAATCCCCATTAACTCTGCGGCACGCGTACGATTGCCTGCGGCTTTGAGTAAGGCATTGCGCAGGAGACGTTTCTCATTCTCTTCCTTGCTCAAGGTCGCACCAGACACGACAGCGGCTACAGAAGCTACAGAAGCATCCGCTGTCGTATGATATTTTGGATCAAGGTCATACTCAGTGACCGCACTGCCGCGCTTCAAAACAACGATATTTTCACAAAAATTGCGCAGTTCACGTATGTTTCCGGGCCACTTGTAGGCCCGCAGCACGTCAAGCGCACCTTCTGTCAAGCGGACTGGTTCCACCGCGTTTTCTGTACTAAATTGATTTATATAGTGATTGAGTAATATGATTAAATCTTCCTGCCGATCGCGCAGGGCCGGCAAATGAATGGTCACAACATTGAGTCGATAAAGTAAGTCCTCACGAAACTCACCATCCTTCGACATGGCAGTCAGGTCGCGATTGGTGGCACACACCAATCGCACATCGACCTTGACCGATTTGGAACTTCCCAAGCGCTCAAAACTACGCGTCTCCAAAAAACGCAGTAACTTTACCTGCGTGGAGGCATCGATTTCGCCAATTTCATCCAGAAACAAAGTGCCACCATCGGCCGCTTCAAAGCGACCAATACGCCGTTCAGTGGCACCGGTAAAGGCACCTTTCTCGTGCCCAAACAGTTCACTTTCCAGTAGATTCACTGCCAGCGCGGCACAATGCACCGGCACGAAAGGCTTGCGTGCCCGCGTGCTGTTCTGGTGAATTGCCTGTGCAATCAGCTCCTTACCGGTGCCGGTCTCGCCCTCAAGCAGCACAGTCGCTCGCGAAGGTGCCACCAGTTTCACCTTGTCCAATACATCCGTCAGTCTGGGTGAATTGCCCACGATCCCACTGTAGCTGTATTTGCGGTCAAGTCGCTCATGCAACACTACATTTTCGGCCTCCAATGTGCGTGATTGCAGTGCTCGTTGAATTAAAATCTCCAGTTTTTCCAGACTTACTGGCTTGGTCAAAAAATCAAACGCGCCACGCCGCATCGCTTCTACTGCGGTTTCTACATTACCATAAGCGGTCATCATAATGCAGATCGGACGATTTGGCAGTGCAATCGCGTGATCGATCACTTTAAGGCCGGACTTTCCCGCCATGCGTAAATCAGTCAAAATCACGTCGAAAGTCTCGGCTTCCATTAAGTTGAACGCCTCTTCCGCCCCGGAGGCCAGATACACCTCATAGACATCTTCGAGAGCCAGACTCAAGCCCTCGCGGGTGTTTTTTTCGTCATCTACAATTAATATCGTTGCAGGCATAGACAAAGAGTAGACAGCAATTCTCTGAAAATGCAAATTCTGATTATTTTAAAGGAAACCTCTTGCACGATACTCTGTCTGTGATCTTCTGCACAGAGACCTTTTGTTATTTGTATACTTATGCATTCAGAATCATCGACCACTCCTCCTCCAACCAACCAAGCTTCGGCAGCCGCTACTGAGTGGATCCCGACCTTGCGTGCAGAGATCGGACGTGTCATCGTCGGTCAACATTATTTGGTGGATCGTTTGCTCGTCGGCCTGCTGGCCAACGGGCACGTACTGCTTGAAGGGGTTCCCGGCCTGGCCAAAACCTTGAGCATCCGTACACTCGCCACCGCGACCAATGCCGATTTCAAACGCATCCAATTCACGCCCGATCTATTGCCTGCCGATGTGATCGGCACCCTGATCTACAGTCCCAAGGACAGTACCTTTCATACGCGCAAGGGACCGATTTTTGCCAATCTGGTACTCGCCGACGAAATTAACCGCGCCCCGGCAAAGGTACAAAGTGCCCTGCTTGAAGCGATGCAGGAGCATCAGGTTACAATCGGTGACAGCACCTATCCGCTGCCGGAACCATTCCTTGTGCTGGCGACGGAAAATCCGATTGACCAGGAAGGCACCTATCCACTGCCGGAAGCGCAGGTCGATCGTTTCATGCTAAAGCTGAAAGTCGGCTATCCGAGTCAAGCCGACGAACGCGAAATTCTCGACCGCATGGCCTCAACCAATCCGAACCTTAATGTAGATGCGGTCACAACGCTTAAATCCATCCAGCAAGCACGTCAGGCAGTAAACGAAGTGTACGTCGATCCCAAAATTCGCGATTACATCGTCAATCTGATCCTTGCCACCCGCACCCCAGCCGACTTCAAACTGGAACTTGGCCAATATATTCAATTTGGCGCCAGCCCACGTGCAACCATCAGCCTCACCTTGGCTGCCAAAGCATGGGCACTGATGCAGGGTCGGGCGTATGTCATCCCGCAAGACATCAAGGCAATTGGGATGGATGTACTGCGGCACCGTGTGATCCCCAGCTACGAGGCCGAGGCTGAAGAAATTAGCAGCGAAGCCCTGGTTCGCTCAATTTTAGACGCGGTACCCGTTCCATAAGGTTCCCTTCGCTATTGCGCGCTTCAGCGTGTGCACCGTTGCATGTACCAGAAACCATGACTCCGACCGATATCATCCAAAAAGTGCGTCGCCTTGAAATCCGCGCCCGCCATTTGGTAACGGATTCCGTCACAGGAGCGTATCACAGCTCGTTCAAAGGCCGTGGCATGGACTTTGAGGAAGTACGTGAATATGCCATTGGCGACGACGTGCGCACAATTGACTGGAATGTCAGCGCTAAAATGGATCGCCCCTTCGTCAAAGTTTTCCGCGAAGAACGTGAGATGACGGTGATGCTATTGATTGATTTGAGCGCATCGGGCATCTTCGGCTCAGTTGAGCAGAGCAAACGCGAACGTGCGGCAGAAATCGCCAGTGTGCTTGCATTTTCCGCCAGCCAAAACAACGACAAGGTCGGGCTCATTCTCTATACAGAGACGGTTGAGCACTATATTCCACCCAAAAAAGGGCGTCGCCACATACTGCGGGTCATCCGCGATATTTTATTCTTCGAACCTGCCGGGCGTTGCACCTCGCACAAAACGGCTCTGGATTATCTAAATCGCGTACAACGGCGTAAAACGGTGGTGTTCCTGATTTCAGACTTTTTGGATGAGTCCAGCGACCCGACTCTCTTCGAGACCCTGGCGCTGACCAATCAACGCCATGATCTGATCAGCATCGCTCTGAGTGATCCACGCGAGAGGGAACTAGCGCCGGTGGGACTGATCACTCTAGAAGATGCCGAAACCGGCGAGATGGTCGAAATCGACACCAGCAGCCAAACAACCCGGCAACATTACGCCACTAACGCCGATGAACGCCAACGCGAGTTCAGCCACCGTATGCGCAAAAAGGGACTCGATTGGATTCAAGCCCACACCGATAAGCCCTACTTGCCAGCATTGCGCAGCCTGTTTGCCCGCCGTGCCAGCCGACACTAATGCCACCTTATTCCTTGCACCGATTGCTGGCTACGCTGCCTCCGCAGGGCTCAGCCCTGCCAGATCTCCCACCAGGTCCGTCGCTCGATCGTGTACGCGGCCCAATCGAAATCCCGCTGTATGCACCGTGGCAGATCGCACTCATCGCTGTGGTGGCAGCTATCGCGCTGGGCTTAATTGGCTGGGGCATTCTGCGCTATCTGCGTACACGCAGGCAGCACACACAGCAGCTACCACCATATCAGACGGCACTGGCTGAGCTCCAAACCGCTGCAACGTTTACAGCGGATGACGATGAACGCTTCGCCATGCTTAGTTCACTCGCACTGCGACGCTACTTTGCAAGCAGCCTAGGGATTGCCGCAGAGGAGCAGACGACATCTGAGTTTCTGCAACAGCTAGAGCGTCATCCTCAACTCAACGCTGAAACGCAAGCCTCACTCGCTCAATTTCTGGAGCACTGCGATCGGGTTAAATTCGCCCGAGTCTCGCTTAGCACAGCAGAACGCGAGACACTCAGCACCAGCGCCACCGATTTGATCCAATACGCTGAGCAAGCCAATATCGCAACGGAGGCTAGGCACGCATGAATTTTTTTCAATTTCAGAATCCAGAGTACTTTCTGCTACTCCTACTGCTGCCCGTGATTGCCTGGTGGGCCGGGCGCATGGGCCCGGACGCGGCGATTCGCTTCTCCAGTACGGCGCTGGTCAAAACAATCAGTCGTGCCCGCCGCAGTCGGCCGGGACAGTTTCTATTTGGCCTGCGTATTCTCGCACTCGTCGCACTCATCACCGCGCTAGCTCGTCCACAAATGGTGCAGATGAACCAGACCAGTGATACTGAGGGGATTGATATCGTGGTCACGCTCGATCTGTCCGGCTCTATGCGAGCACTCGATCTGTCCACACGGCAGCAGATCGTGACTCGCCTAGACGCAGCCAAAAAAGTGGTGCGGGCATTTATTGATCAGCGCCCCTACGACCGCATCGCTCTGGTCGCATTTGCTGGCGATGCCTATGTCGTTAGCCCACTCACACTCAACCACGACTGGCTCAAAAAAAATCTGGATAGGCTCGAGCTCGGTCAACTTGACCGAGATGGAACGGCGATCGGCACCGCCTTGGGCGCTAGCGTGAATCGACTACGCGACCATAAAGCACGCAGTCGCATCATAATCCTGCTAACCGACGGTGAAAACAATGCAGGAATCATCTCTCCGATTGGTGCGGCTGAAGCGGCCCAAAGCTATGGGGTGAAAGTATACACCATCGCAACCGGGCAAAAGGGCCAGGTACCCGTACCTGAAATGACACGCGATAATCGAGTGTTACGCGATGCAACTGGGACACCCGTATACCGCGGACAGTCGGATATCTCGGACTATGATGAAGCTGAACTCAAGGAAATCGCAAGCATAACCGGCGGGCGATTCTTCAATGCAACCGCAGATGGCGATCTTGAACGTATCTACGAGGAAATCGACGCACTTGAAACGACCACGATCGAACTCCGCTCCTATGCGACCTTTACCGAATATTTCATATGGCCAACAGCCCTCGGGCTTGCGTGCCTGGGCCTTGAACAACTGTTGCGCAACACACGCTACCGTCGCCTGCCATGAGCTTTGAACATCCGATCTGGTTGATCCTGACCCCGTTGATTGTATCCGCCTTCGCGGCACTATTCGTATTTGGCCTTCGCCGCCGCGAAGCCTTACTGGGCCAATTTGCGGCTGCACGCTTACTGGATCAACTCACTAAAAACGCCGGTCGACAGCGCACCTGGCTCAAGGCAAGCTTGATCCTATTGGCCCTGGCCCTGATCGGCATCGCCCTTGCCCGCCCACAATATGGAGTGGATTGGATCGAGCGCAAGGCACGCAGCTTGGATATCGTATTTGCGCTCGACAGCTCAAAGAGCATGCTCGCTACCGACCTGCGACCAACACGTCTGAATCGCGCAAAGCTTGCAATCATCGATCTTGTCAAACGCCTCGAAAGCGACCGTATAGGCTTAGTTGTATTTGCCGGCAATGCCTTCCTGCAAACACCGCCCACACTTGATTACTCGGCCTTCCACGAAAACTTGGATTCCATCAGTCACAACAGTCTTTCCCGCGGCGGCAGCGACCTTGGCCAGGCAATACGCGAAGCCGCTAAAGCATTTCCTGAAGATAATACGGTTAAAATCGTCATTTTGCTCACCGACGGCGAGGATCAAGCGCAACAAGCAATCGACGCTGCTCGTGAAGTCGCCGCACAAGGGATCAAGCTCTATACGATCGGTATCGGCACACCGGAAGGCGAATACCTGAAAATTCGCAATACACAGGGCGACGAAGTATTCATTCGCGACTCCACTGGCCAACCGGTGCGCAGCCAACTCGACGAAGCCACACTCGCCGAAATCGCACGACTCAGCGGCGGCAACTACAGTCGCCTGAGTGATCAATCGCTTGAACACTTGTATGCCGCAGTCCTCGCGAATCTACCTCGCCAAGAGCGCGAATCCAAATTACAAGAAGTCCGCACTGAACGCTACCAATGGGCACTGGCGGCAGCGTTGATATGCCTTATACTGGAACACTGCATCCGTCGACGCGGTAGCGCATTGACCCAAATTGCAGTGATCATCGCAATGGCATCTCTGTTACTGCCGGCGCCCTGCATGGCTGAGGAAGCAGTGCTCCAGCCCGATGACTCGCTGCAATTGCCAATCCCAACGGCAGAGAATTCGCCGTCCGCGGGGCTTGACGAAGCGGCAACGGACCCGCGCATGCTGTACAACCAGGCATATGAGCAGCTAAGCACTGGCAAATACCCAGAAGCGATCCGCCTCTACCGGCAGACGATCGAACTCAGTGAGGATGTGGAACTGGAACGCGACGCGCTGTACAACATGGCACATGCCACCAATCAAATCGCTGAGGCCGCCCTGCAGACCCAGGCCTTTGAAAGCGCAATCGAATCTTGGCAACAGGCCGAGGCCTTGTTTCAATCAGCCAACGAAATCGACTCGAGCGACACCAACAGTATCGACGACGCGGCCCGCATCGCCGCACGGCGCCAAGCACTCGAAGCATTCCTGCAGACACCCACTCCACAGGATCCGCAAAATTCGGAAACTAATCAACAAGAGCAGGAACAACAAGCGTCCGCAAACGACTCTGACGCAGACCCGCAAGGCGCAAACGATCCTGCATCAACTGATTCATCTGCGCAAAGTGAGCAACACCAAGACGAGCAATCCGGTGAGCAAGATGCCGCAGCCAATCAGCCAGAAGCTGAGCAATCCGGTGAACAAGGCTCCGCACCCGAGCAAAACGAAGTGGACGAGCCTGCTTCTGCTACATCAAAATCCACCAGCGACTCAGACCAAAGCGCCGAGCCGGAAGCCTCCAGCGCCGGGACTGAGTCCACTGGCGATCCCGCTGAAGATATGCAACAAGCCAGTCAGGAGGCAGGTGCAGATGAAGACAAGCTAGAGCCGCCCAGCGCAACCGAAGCGTCAGCCAGTCAAACCGAAGCCGATGCGGATGGCCCGTCAAATGCTATGAGCATCGAAGGAATGAGTTTGAGCGAAGCCCAAGCCTTGCTCGACAGCCTCCGCGGTGCCGAACGTTTACTCCCCTTTTCCGAATCACCCGATAACACACAACGCTCGAATCGCCCAGAAGAGATTCGCGACTGGTAAACCACCCCCTGAATTATCGATTACATATGCACCGACTACAGGCATTCATTCTATCCGCCATTCTGACCACTGCAACAGTCAATGCCGACATTCGTGTGAATACACGCTTTGAACCGTCCCGCATCGCCATCGGCAGCCAATCGAAATATATTGTCGAAATTATCGAAACCGATGCGCAGACCATCCCCCGCACGGAACGTATTACCTCGCTGCCGATAACATCAGCTGGCGGCCTCACCCTGCGCAACGGACAAATCTCAACCAGTCAATCCATTCGCACCATCAACGCTCAATCCCAACATAGCATCACTCAGCAACTGATCCTGGATGCCATTCCGCCGAAAACAGGCAGTTTCACCATCCCTGCCTACCGCCTCGAATACAAAAACAAAGCGCTGCAGGTGCCAGCCGCTACCCTGAACGTTGTCAAGCGTGCCGCAGATGCGGTGCCAACCACTGATGAACTGATCTTTCTGCAAACGGATGCTCCGGCGCAACTCTACGTTGGGCAAACCACAGCGATCACATTGAAACTATACCTTTCCAATCAAGTGCAACTGCGTGGCATTGAAAACTTTGAACGCACTGCAGATGGCTTCACGGTTAGTACACTTCCCAAACAATACACAGAAAATGTCGAAACAGTTAATGGCCGCCGCTATCGGGTCTACAGCTGGCCGCTCACCATCACCCCGATAAGTGCAGGGACGCAGGACCTGGAATTCCAGTTCACCCTGACCGCTCAAATGCCCAATCAAGGCAGCCGCCGTGGCTCGCCCTTTGGTGGCAGTAGTATATTTGATGATTTCTTTGGTCGTTATGAACGCTTTAATCTCTACACCAAACCCACTCAAATCAACGTGCGCAGCCTGCCCGCAGAAGGGCAGCCGCAGAGCTTCTCGGGAGCGATTGGTGCCTTTAATATGGAAGTCTCTGCCGACACCGAATCTACCCGGGTGAACGAGCCGATCATGCTATCGCTCAAACTCAGTGGACAGGGTAATTTCGAACGAATTAAAGGCCCTGCCCTGCCAGCGGCTGAAGGCTGGCGCCACTATCCACCTGAATCCGCATTCGAACCCAAGGATCCGCACACACTCAAGGGGGTCAAACGCTTTGACTATGTCTGTGTCCCCGAAAAATCCGGCACACTGCAACTTCCCGAAATAACATTCTCATTCTTCGACCCACAGGCTGAACAATATGTCGAACTCAGCAGCCCTGCCCTCGGCGTCAACGTCGCCCCGTCCGAGCGCTCGCCCCTGGCCCCGGTGCCACCCGCGCCGCGCACAGAGGAACCGACTGTGTCGCTTGAATTAAGTAAGACCCTGGATCCCGAAGCTTTGCTGTTGACGCTCGACTACCGCCCAAAGACCGTACGGACGCTTCCACTCAGGCCAATGGTTTCCCCCTTGCTGTATGGACTCAACGCAGCTGCCCTACTCGTACTCACCCTCTCTGGCATCTGGATGCATCATCACAGACGGCTCCGTCAGAGCGCAGACTACGCTCTGGTACAGGAGGCCCGAAAGACACTTCGAATCGCCCTCAAAGAATCTCGCAGCAATGATGCCGCGACCTTCTATCGCAACGCCCAAGCCGCCATTCGACTCGCTGCAACTGCCCGCAGCAAATATGATTTGCGCGCGGCCGACTGGGCCGAACTGGAACCACGCTTACGACAAATCGGGCTTTCTGCAAACATCATCGAACAGGCACACGCTCTGTTTCAGGCAGCTGACCAGTATCGCTTCTCGCAACAACGCCAGACCGAGGATCTACGCAGCGCTCGCACACAACTGCAAACCATTCTACACACGCTATGAATTCCCCCCTCCGCATCGCATTTGTTTATTTGATCAGTACCATCGCTGCCCTTGCCGCCAGCCAGACGGCATCCGACCCATTTCAGGCCGGCATCGAAGCCTATGAAACTGGCCAATATGTAATCGCCAAAGATCAGTTCCTCTCAGCGCTGAAAATTGAGGAAACCCCTGCGGCACGCCACAATCTTGGGCTTGCTTACTTGCAACTAGACGCGCCTGCCGAAGCGATCTGGCAACTTGAGCGGGCGCAGCGTCTCGACCCGCTCAACGCTGACTACCGCTACAAACTAAATGCAGCTCGCGAGCAACTGGGCCTGTTTGCCGGACTACCGCCATGGTATCAACTTAGCAGCCAACGTTGGTCGATCCAGACCTGGCTCAGCATCGCGTCAATCGCCTTTTGGCTGCTCTTTGCCACCGTGATTTTGCCGGCTCTGGCAGGCAGCAAAGCCGGCATCTGGATCAAATCGCTACGCTTGCTCAATGTTGTGGCACTACTCATTGCACTCGCAGCGATCTGGTTCAACCTGCGCTTACAACAAACTGGTATTATAATCGCTGCAGAAAATGCCTGCCTGCACGCTGCCCCGGCCAGCGCTGCGCCGGAGAGTGGCTTAGCCCGGCCCGGCGAGCGTGGCCGGGTGCTGGATGAATATAAGGATTTCTATAAAATCGAAACCGAAGGCCTGGCAAGTGGCTGGATTTCGGCTGACATGTTTCGGCTGATTGTGGATTGAGATGGTCTGAAATTGGATTGTGTTGTAGATTTTCTGCAAAGCCAATCGCATCTGGTAAGCCTTTGAGGTCCATAGATAATCATGGTCCATGCGATCAAAACGAATCTGCTCACTTTCAGAAAGATTCTCAGGATTCTTACGCCCCATAAGCATAGCGTCTTTTTGAGTTGAACTTTTGCTTCACCGCTCCCGTAGGAACTCTCGGCCTTGCGCACTTGATCGACACGCTCTCCTACCAATTTCATTACGTGAAACTTATCAAAGACGATCCGGGCATTACGGCAATTATTGCGGACTCCACTTTGGTAAGCAGCGCTCATGTCTATCGCAGCGTAATTAATG
>CAXQRK010000115.1:0-8042 GCA_964226535.1 Polaribacter sp. | reverse complement strand
GGGTCACTTTCAATTTCCGGTTGTAACAACAAGCTTCAAAATTATCCATCAAGCTTAAATGCATCAAGCTTAAATGCATCAAGCTTAAATGCATCAAGCGTAAGACTTTAAGGCCATAGAATGACAGGTGGCACTAAACACGGGATCAAGAAGTCTGAGGTTACATTTTGTGTGTTGGAACATGGCCACATTGTATTTCAGTCCCCAGCCTATGGCCTCAAGGATTTTAGCAAAGTCTCTGAATTCACGTGCATTGGCTTTGATGCTTTGAATCACACCATTAAATCCTTCAGTAGTCGCATTTGTGATACGGTGTTTTAAGTAGTTGATGTTCTCGAAGTGTTCTTTGATCATCTTGGCCACCCGTTTGAACGGTTCGATTTTGCTGCGACGAGCCCATCATACCACTGCTTAAAAAACTTCCGAGCACAGGCCGCATAGCGATAGTCCCCAAAGTGCTCGAAGGTTTGTTTAATTGCATAGGTGAGTCCTATTCAGACCCAGTGATTGCAGCTCGTCTCAGCGCAGCTGGCTCTCTGCGCTGAGACTTTAAAAGCCTGTCAGCCAAAGGTATTTGCTCGCAATGTTCTTCTTGAGATGTCATTCCACTTACTCAAATGGTCTAGGTCGAGCGGCCGGTTGACTTTTCTAAAGCCCGGACACAAGTTTCATAGGAGGAGCGACGGATGTTTTCGTCTGGCCAATTGGCACGCACAAATACTGCTGCGTGCCGTCTATGTAACGATGCCAATCTACGTCGTTCCCTAAGCCACTATTGTCGTTCTGATATCTTCTGCTGAAAGTCAGCTTTCTCTACCTGTAGCTCTTCGATCATGCGTTGTAGGGTGCGCTTCTCGGTTTGGCTTCGGCTCACGCTTGATTGCAGTACGAGATCGTCGATTTGTCGATCAATTTTGCGAATCGTTCGTTCGAGTTCTTGCAGATACACATCGTTCAGCGTCATCGAACTTTGGGTTAAATGGGCCGCTGTATCTTGAATCCCCACATTTGGATATTGACGTACCAGCGCTCGGGTATCCGCAGCCAGAGAATCGATTAAATATACGAATTCTTTGCCATCCTTGCGTCTGAAGTGAATATGCCTTGAATTCCTGGCGAGCAGAGTGACCGGCAGTACACGACCCTCAACACTCTTGATTTCAATATATGCCGGGTAGGTGTAAACTATCTCCACTTTGTTTGTTTTAATGGCCGGTACCGGCGGATCTTCGGTTGAAACTGCTCGGTGGTACAAGGCGGTGCCCAGGTAGCCGACAATTCCTAAAAAAATAAGACTCATGATTAAATTTTGCATGATGGATCAACAATTGAACCATCCAGGTATCAATTAAAAGCTAAAAAAGAATGACCTGGATGTAAGTCTGTCAGGCAGGCATCGCCATTTGTGCCCGTGCGTATCAAATTGGACCAAAGCTCATCTGATTGCGGATTGCGAGTTACTTTGAAGACCCCGCAACTGGAATGCATCATCGAGGGCGCTGGTGATGGGCGACGCTTTGCTGAATTGGCTGGAGCACTCAGACGAGAGGTAATTGATGTTTAACCTCTCCAGTTCACTTAAAATCTTCCTGTGTATGGAGCCGACCGATATGCGCAAGTCCTTCAATGGCCTTTACGCGATTGCCAAACATGAACTCAAGTGCAACCCAATGGACCGGAGCCTGTTTGTTTTCGCCAACCGTCGCCGGGATCGAGTCAAGCTGCTTTGCTGGGACGGAACTGGCTCCTGTGTGTTGTGTAAACGTCTGTAAAAGAGCGCGTTAAGTTTGAAGGGGCCCGGCGAAGCCGAAACGGGCGGGCTGGAAATTAGACCTGAAGCCTTGTCGATGTTGCTCAACGGCATCAACCTGAAGGCCGGCAGCTTGCGGGCGTGGATTGGTCGATAACGTTGACGGCACTTTTTTGCAAAAAATGAAACTCATGCAATGACAGCTCTGCTATATGCTAATCTTATTAGCGTCATTTCAACATGTCAAAGAGATGATGAAACTCATTTCTGATCTTTACGAGCTTGAAGAAGCCTGGGACCGGGCTGGCATCTCCAACGCTGCCCGAAAAATCAAGCGATCCGAACAGTCTAAACCCATCGCCGCAACGATCAAAGCGCATCTGGATGGCTTTGCTGCAGACCTGACCATTCCCAACGGCGAGTTTTACGAAGCGGTAAGGTATACCGCCAATCAGTGGGCCGCCCTATGGGAATGCTTTGAGCACGCTCACACCCGACTGGACACCAACTTGCTTGAATTCAAGTTTCGCGCCACCAAGATCGGTGCGAAGAACTGGATCTTTATCGGTCACCGCGATGCTGGTGAGAAAAGTGCGATTATCTATACTCTACTGAACTGCTGCCGCATCTACCGCGTTAATCCACAGGCTTACTTTCAGGATGTGCTCGATAAGCTTATCCCCTACGACTATCGACCACCCGCAGAACTCGTCGATGCCCTGCTACCGGAAAACTGGATACAGGCTAACCCGAGCAACGTTATCAAAGAACCCGCCAGAGCATAGTTCCAACTGCTCTTAAGGCAAGAGGGTCATTTGCCGGACGATAACTTTTAAAGTGTGACCAGAACGAATCCAGTTCTGGCTTTGATTATTTGGCGATGGTCTTTCCTGTGTCGGAAGCAGGAAGCATTTTTTAAGTATTGGCTGACTTATGCACTGTGCAGTGCCTCACCATCAACCGCAAGGGCAGCTTCTTTAAGTGCCTCACTCAGGGTGGGATGGGCATATATAGTGCGAGCGAGATCTTCTGCGCTGCCGCCGTACTCGATATGGGCAACTGCGGTGCTGATCAGTTCAGAGGCAGCTGTGCCAACCAGTTGAACTCCGAGAATGCGGTCGGTTTGTTTGCAGGCGATGACTTTGGCAAAGCCCTGAGTTGCGTCGCTTGCGATGGCTCGACCATTGCCGGCAAAGTTAAATTTACCGATCTTAATTGCGAAGCCTCGGGCGCGGGCATCGCTTTCGCCGAGGCCGACACTGGCAATTTCCGGATCAGTGTAGATAACATTGGGCAGGGCTTCGTAGTTGACCTGTCCGGCTTGTCCGGCAATTTGTTCCACACAGGCGACTGCTTCTGCTTCGGCCTTGTGGGCTAGCATCGGGCCGGCAATCACGTCGCCGATGGCATAGATGCCCGGTACCGATGTTTGATAATCGGCTGCGACGGGAATGCGGCCTTTGTCGTCGGTGGCCAGACCGACGGCATCCAGGCCGAGGCTCTCGGTGTATGGTCTGCGGCCCACGGCGACCAGCACCTTGTCGACTTCAAAGTCGATTGCCTGTCCTGCTTTTTCCGCACTCAAGAAATGCGTGCCGGCAGACTTGTGCAGGCCGGTGACTGTGGTATCTAAATGGAAGCGCAGCCCCTGCTGCTTAAACAAACGTTCAGCCACTTTGGAGACGTCTGCGTCAAAGCCTGGCGCAATCATGGGCAGGCATTCAATCACATGCACATCTGCGCCGAGGCGCGCCCAGACCGCACCAAGTTCCAGGCCGATCGCACCCGCACCAACCACGGCCAGTTTGGCCGGGACTTGCTGGAAGGCAATCGCTTCGGTGCTGCTGACGACGGTTTTGCCATCATATTGTAAAAAAGGCAGTTCGATGGAGGTCGAGCCGGTTGCCAGGAGAATGTGTGTGCCGCTGAGCAGATAATCTTCGCCGGTGGCACGTACCCGTACCGTACGATCGCCGGCCAGTATGCCGAGTCCTTTGAAGACCTTGATCTTGTTGGCCTGCATCAAGTGTTGAATTCCCGTGCGCAGTTGGGCGACGGTGTGGTCTTTTTTTTGCATCAATTGCTCGATGCTGATGGATAGATTGGTCAACTCAATGCCGTGTGCCGCAGCCAGATGTCTGGTGGCGTGATACCGCTCGGTCGAGTGCAACAGTGCTTTACTGGGAATGCAGCCAACATTGAGGCAGGTGCCACCAAGGTGTTGGCTTTTTTCGACGAGCGCGGTTTTGAGGCCAAGTTGCGCACCGCGAATGGCGGCGATATATCCACCGGGCCCGGAGCCGATGATGACGAGGTCAAAGGTATTTTCAGACATTATTTGTGGATCGCCTTAAATGTTGAACAGTAAACGGCTCGGTGCTTCAATCGCTCTCTTGATTTGGTTGAGGAAGGTGACCGCTTGTTGGCCATCAATCAGTCGGTGATCGTAACTCAGTGCCAGATACATCATCGGACGAATCACGATCTCGCACTCGACCACTACGGCACGCTCGGTGATGTTGTGCAGGCCGAGAATGGCGGGTTGTGGATAATTAATGATCGGGGTGCTGAGCATAGAGCCATAGATGCCGCCGTTGGAGATGGTGAATACGCCACCGTTCAGGTCGCTCATCTGGATCTTACCGGCACGGGCGGCCTGTGCGTAGTCGAGAATGTCTTGCTCGATCTCGGCAAAACTTTTTTGATCACAGTTGCGGATGATGGGCACCATGAGGCCTTTGTCGGTGCCAACTGCGACGCCAATATCGTAAAAGTGCTGGGTGATGATTTCATCGCCTTCGATACGTGCATTCACAGCAGGGACGATTTGCAGGGCCTGTGTCACTGCTTTGGTGAAGAACGACATGAAGCCGAGTTTGATGCCGTGGCGAGCGACGAATGCGTCTTGATGCTGCTTGCGCAAGTGGATGATCTGGCTCATGTCAACCTCGTTGAATGTGGTGAGTAATGCACATTCCTGGGTGGCCCTTACGAGGTGTTCAGCAATCTTGGCACGCAATGGGCTCATTTTCTTGCGGGTTTCGCGCGTGGCTGGATCAACGCTGTCTGCGGTCTGTTTCGGCGCGGTCATGCGGGATGGTTCGAGCGCTGCGGGCGCCGCATCGGCTGCGGCAAGAATATCGGATTTACTGACGCGCCCATCTTTGCCAGAGCCAGTGAGGTGGGCCGGATCGATGCCGGTTTCTGCAGCCACTTTGCGGGCCGCTGGCGAGAGCGGGTGGGTAGGGACGCTTGAGGCGGGCTGGGCGACCGTTGGCTGGATGGCTGGTGCCGCGCTCGCAGCCGGTTCAAGCGGAGCCGTTGTGGGCGGTGGATCGGCTGTTGCCGCTGCTGCCGGGGGGCTGGTATCCGCTGGCGCCGGGGGGCTGGTATCCGCTGGTGCGCGGGCGCTTTCATCAATCGTAGCCACGATTTGGCCAATCTCGACCGCGTCATCAGCTGCGACATGCAGGGTGATGATGCCGGCCACTGTGGCATTCGCTTCGGAGGTGATTTTATCGGTCTCCAGTTCGTAGATCAGTTGATCTTTGTGCACGTAGTCCCCATCTGCTACGTGCCAGGCGGCCAGAATGCCGCTGCTGATGGATTCGCCCATCGCAGGAATTTTAACTTGAGTGCTCATGATACGGTGTACAAATAGAAATGAATTAAGGGTTAAATGCTTCTGCCACAAGGATGCTTTGTTCGCGCTTGTGCAAGGCAAGTGAACCGACCGCCGGGCTAGCGGCGGCGGCGCGACCGGCGTAACGCGGCAGGCGATCGATGAGCGCGATTAAATGCGGTAGCATGAAGGTCCAAGCGCCCATGTTTTGAGGCTCTTCCTGGCACCATACAATGTCTGTAGCGTTCGGGTAGCGTGCGATGATTTGGGTGAGCAGCTCGGTGTTGAGCGGGTAGAACTGTTCGATGCGGACGATGGCGCTGTTGTTTAAGTGGTGCGCCGCACGATAATCGCAGAGATCATAATAGACCTTACCCGAGCACAGCACTATGCGCTCGACGGTTGGTTTCGCGATGCTCTCATCTGTCTCGTCCAGGATCGACCAAAATGTATTGTCGGTAAAATCGGCCACTGTTGAGATGCAGTGTTTGTGGCGTAGCAGGCTCTTTGGAGCCATGATCACGAGTGGCTTTTTAAATTCGCGCTTCATCTGGCGGCGTAGTACGTGAAAATATTGTGCCGGGGTGGTGAGATTGCAGACCTGAATATTATTTTCAGCGCAGCCTTGCAGAAAACGTTCCAGGCGTGCCGAAGAGTGTTCCGGGCCTTGGCCTTCGTAGCCGTGCGGAAGCAGCATGACCAATCCACTCAAACGGCCCCACTTGGACTCACTACAGGTCAGAAATTGGTCAATGATCACCTGCGCGCCGTTGACGAAGTCGCCAAACTGTGCTTCCCAGATGGAAAGCATTTGCGGGTAATCTAGAGAATATCCGTAGTCGAAGCCCAGCACGGCAGCTTCAGATAACAGCGAATTGTGCACGCAAAATTGTGCCTGCCCCGCTTGGAGATCGAGTAGCGGTACGTAGCGCTCGCGCGTTTCATTGTCGTATAGAACGGCGTGGCGGTGACTAAAGGTGCCGCGCTCGCTGTCCTGGCCACTCAGGCGCACCGGGGTGCCGTCCATCAGCAGGCTGCCAAAGGCAAGTATTTCACTCATGCCCCAGTCGATCCCGCTATCGGTATTGAATGCGTTTAATTTGGCATTTAGCTGGCGAATAATTTTTTTGTTGGGCTTGAAGCCCTGGGGAAATTTGACGACTTGTTCGGCAATGTGTTTGAGCCGGTCCCTGGGGACGGCGGTATTAAGGTCTTTAAAGTTGTAAGGGGGCTGCTTGCGGGCAGTCGATTCGGATAAAAGAGTGCCATTGAGACTTTCCGCCGCCTGAGCGAATTCAAATGCGGCGACCATTCGTTTGTGATAATTTGACTCAATGTGCTTGATTTCATCGGTGGTAAACTCTCCCGAAGCAATCAGCCGATCTGCCAGTGCCCGGCCAATTGGCTGCATACTGGAAATTTTCTTGTATAGTGTGGGCTGGGTAAATGCCGGTTCATCCGCTTCGTTGTGTCCGTGCTTGCGCCAGCAGTACATATCGATCACCACATCACTGCTGAATGTTTGGCGGTAATCGAAGGCTGTCTCAACTGCGGCGATGGTGGCAAGCGGGTCGTTGGCATTCACATGAAAAATTGGTGCCTCAACAATTTTAGCGACATCGGTACAATAGCGACTGGAGCGTGCTTCGTCCGGACCGGTGGTAAAGCCGATTTGGTTGTTGACCACGATGTGGATGGTGCCGCCGGTGCGGTAGCCCTGAAGTTGCGAGAAATTGAACACTTCAGAGACGATGCCTTGGCCGGCAATTGCCGCATCCCCGTGAATTAATACCGGTAATACCCGCTTGCGCTCAAGGTCGCCGATGATGCGCTGACGCGCGCGCGCTTTGCCCTGCACCACCGGATCGACCGCTTCTAGGTGGCTCGGGTTGGCGGCGAGCCGAATCTCAACCGAGTGGCCATCCATGGTTGTGCGCTTGGTTTCAAATCCCAGATGATATTTTACATCACCGTCGCCGTAGATGGTGTCGGGAATGTAGTTTTCTGAAAATTCACGGAAAATATATTCAAACGATTTACCGAGAAAATTGGCCAATACATTGAGTCGGCCCCGATGCGCCATGCCCATGACGATTTCATCTACCTTATTTTTACTACAGCGCTCAAAAATACTTTCCAAACAGGCAATCAAGGTCTCGCCCCCTTCCAGTGAGAAGCGCTTTTGGCCGACGTAGTGGGTCTGTAAGAAATTCTCAAAATCTTCCGCATGCATGATGGTGCGCAAGATACGCTCTTTCTCGGTCTTGGTGAAGCGGGGCACAAAGCATTCAGGCTCAATGCGTGCCTGTAACCACCGTCGGCGCGGGGTTTCCTGAATGTGGATATACTCCACTCCGATAGTGTAGCAGTAGGTCTTTTGCAGCCGATCCAATAATTCGCGAGCGGTCATTTCGACACCATTCAAATAATTGCCGGTGTGGAAGACCGTATCCAGATCCGCCTCGTCCAAGCCTAAGCGTGCCAGGGTGAGGCGTGGGTTCATCGGCACTTCTTTGATCAGGGGATTGAATTGGGCGATTGTGTGACCGATCGATCGATAGGCATAAATCGCACCAATCAGCCGGGATTGCTTACTCGCCAAGGTCTCGCCGCCAGGCCTCAGCGACAAGTCCGCCGCTGAGGCCTGGCGGCTGCGGGCCAGTTCAAAGC
>CAXQRK010000114.1:0-20980 GCA_964226535.1 Polaribacter sp. | reverse complement strand
GACTGGAGTTCAGACGTGTGCTCTTCCGATCTCAAAAGAGGAAACCCGCTCTGATCCTGGCACGCAAGCATGTCAACCACGTGCTGCCGACGCCGCCCGGATATGGGATTGGAGGTCAACATAACTATTATTTTTCGCACATGCTCAACTGCCTCTACGATTGTCGTTACTGTTTTTTGCAGGGAATGTTTCGATCGGCCAATTATTTATTGTTTCTCAATTTTGAAGATTTTATGCTTTCGATTGAGCAGGCCATCCATCGACATCGCAATGAAGAGGTGTATTTTTTTTCGGGCTATGACTGTGATTCGCTTGCGCTGGAGGGGCTGACGCATTTTGCGCAACGCTTCCTGCCATTTTTTAAACAGCACCCCAAAGCGTTTCTTGAACTGCGCACCAAAAGCGTATGCACTGCACCCTTTATGCAGCTTGAACCGATAGCAAATGTGGTGATCGCATACAGTTTGAGTCCGGCACAGGTGGCCATTGAGCAGGAGCATGGCGCGCCGCCAATTGCGGCACGATTATCTGCAATGAAGCAACTGGCAAAAATGGGGTGGAAAATTGGGTTACGCTTCGATCCGATTATTTATCATGCCAAATTTAAAGACAGGTACGCAGAACTGTTTCGAAATGTATTTGACGGATTAGATCACGCGGCGGTGCATTCGGTAAGTTTTGGTCCGATGCGATTTCCGAAACCCATGCACGACACTATTGTGAAACTCTATCCTCGAGAAAAACTCTTTGCCGCACCGCTCCAGCTAAACAACGGCATGGTTTCCTACCCATCAATGATCGAAGCTGAAATGATGCGCTACTGTAAACAGGCCTTGCAACAGTATGTCACGGCGGATTGCTTTTTGGGTTGTTTGTCGGAGGATACCTTGAAATGAGGGCTGAACGTACCGTCTTAATCTCGGGAACATCCAAGGGAGTCGGACAGGCGCTCGCGAAATCCTTGCTGGATAAGGGACATGCGGTCATTGGGATTTCTCGTACCGGCGCAACCAGTCTAACCGGTCAGGAACGATATACGGAATACCGGTGTGATCTATCGGATGCGATACAACTTGAACAAACGGTGACACATGTCTTAGGCCGACATCGGTCAATTAACGCACTGGTTTGTAATGCAGGTGCTGGGCAGTTCAGAGGACTAGAAGAATTTTCTAGTGCGCAGATTCTGCACTCGATCCAGCTTAATTTATTGAGTCATATGTTATTAGTACGCCACTGCTTGCCCATTTTGCAGCGGCATCCTTGCTCAGACGTGGTCTTTATCGGTTCGGAATCAGCACTCAAAGGACAGAAAAAGGGCACATTGTATTGCGCCGCAAAATTTGGCGTGCGTGGCTTTGCACAGGCATTGCGTCAGGAAGTGTCAGGTCGCGGCGTGCGCGTGTCCATCATCCATCCCGGGATGCTTCGGACACCGTTTTTTGATACACTCGACTTTGAGCCCGGGCCGGACGAGCGGCATGCGGTGCGGTTGAGTGAGGTATGTCATGCCTTAAACATGATCTTGGATGCGCATCCATCAACTGTTTTTGATGAAATTGTGGTTCGGCCACTCCAGCATGTGATCGCCCCCAAAAAGTAACCCATCCTTGCGGCACAATCGGTAAAATACTGTTAAAATTAGCATTGTTTTAAGCCCGATCATCCACTACATATTTGCTATGTTTTATGTGTTCCATACATTTATCGCCTGGTTCAGTCAACGTATTCGATTGCGAATGCAATTTGCCATCGGCGGTTCAGTCATGGTGCTGGCAACACTGTGTGCAGAATCTGATAGTCAATTGGAAATCAGCGCTAATCCCCTACTAAGCGAAGGCTACGTGCACCTACAGGCTGGACAATTGGATCAGGCCTTACTCGCTTTTGATCAAGTGTTGCAGACAGATGCAGATGACCTATCGGCAAGACTCGGGCAAGCGATGATTTACGCCGGACAAGAGCGTCACCAAGATGCGTTCATCGCTTACGACTCGATTGTACGGGATCATCCCAAATATCGTATGGCCTGGCATGCCAGAGGGCTTGCGGCTTTTAATTTGGAAGATTTTGATACCGCACTGAATTCGTTTCAAATGGCCACCATGGATCAGCCGGTAAATGGTTATTTTTATGAATCATTGGGCTGGGTATACATGTGTCTTGGTGACTTTGCAGCTGCTGCAGCAGCTGCTGAAGAGGCATCGAAAATGTATGCCTACGAAGGCGAAACTTCTCTCTATTCGCTACTGATTGGCTATTTTTCCTATCATGAACTAGGAGACCGAGTCAATGCAGTCCGCATGCTCAAATATGCGAACCGCAACAAGCCGCTGAATCAATGGCCTGCACCGGTCATTGACTATGTTAGTAAGACGATTGATCAATCAGAACTGATTAGCCACATGACCAACCGCGCTCAAGAAACCGAAGCCCATACCTACATCGGTTTGCACTTGCGTTTGTTGGGGCTGCATGATGCGGCTAATCAGCACTTTAATTGGGTCAGTCGACATGGAGACCCCAAGGTATTTGAGTACACGCTTGCCCGGGCATTTCACTTACAAACCAACCTTGCTGCAGTCGAACCTTGAGATTCGGGATACTTGGGTGGCGCTAGCTGATAAGAAATATTGTTTTGGTTTGCGCCGCTG
This sequence comes from Polaribacter sp., assembly GCA_964226535.1. Taxonomy (GTDB): domain Bacteria; phylum Verrucomicrobiota; class Verrucomicrobiia; order Opitutales; family Coraliomargaritaceae; genus Lentimonas. The sequence goes on along the minus strand of CAXQRK010000114.1, from coordinate 18,326 downwards.
TGGCGAAGTGTTTGTGCTGATAGGCTTTCAAATCATTGCGACAAATGACACCCGTACTCAAAATTTACGACACCACACTGCGTGACGGCACGCAGGGCGAAGGCGTCTCGTTTACTGTAGCTGCCAAAATCCGTGTGGCTGAAAAGTTGGATCAGTTTGGTATTGATTATATCGAAGGTGGCTGGCCAGGTTCCAATCCGCGCGATATGGCGTTTTTCGAAGCGGCAAAGACGCTCAAGCTGAAGCACGCTAAGATTGCAGCCTTTGGTTCCACTCGCCGTGCCAAGCTCAGCGCCGCCGAAGATCCGCAACTACAGTTACTCCTGGAGGCGGACACACCAGTGGTCACTATTTTTGGCAAGACCTGGTTGCTGCACGTCACTGAAATCATCCGTACCACTGCCGCAGAAAATCTTCAAATGATTGAAGATTCAGTTCGGTTTTTGACGCAGAATGGTCGCGAAGTGATTTATGATGCCGAGCACTTTTTTGATGGGTATTGTGATAATCCGGAATATGCATTGCAAACTCTTGAAGCAGCCCAGCGTGGCGGAGCCATCAATCTGACACTGTGTGATACCAATGGTGGCAAGCTGGTCAGTGAGATGCAGGCCATCGTCAGCAAGGTCGTCGCACAATTTCCGGACAGCGCAGTTGGTGTACATTGCCACAATGACTCCGGCCTCGGCGTGGCACTGTCACTCGCCGGAATTGAGTCCGGGGCCTCTCTAGTGCAGGGCACCATGAACGGCTTTGGTGAGCGCAATGGCAATGCCAACCTCAGCACCATTATTCCGAATTTGATCTTAAAAATGGATGCGCCGCTCAATTGTGCACCGAACTTAGACAAGCTGCGGGATCTGTCCTTGTTTGTCGATGAGATGGCTAACCGTGCATCTGATCCGACACAGCCATTTGTGGGGACCAGTTCATTTGCACATAAGGGCGGCGTACACGCCGATGCTGCAGCCAAGGTCAAGCACAGCTATGAGCACATTGCACCGGAGCTGGTCGGCAATCGCACGCGTGTGCTGGTGTCGGACATGTCCGGCCGCAGCAGTATTATGATGAAGGCCCGTGAAATCGGAGTCGATCTCGATGCCCGGTCCCCAGAAATGAAGGATTTTTTGTCTGAACTCAAGGCACTCGAGTTTAAAGGCTATGAATACGAGGCAGCCGATGCATCCTTCAAATTATTACTGAGCCGCTTTTTGAAGGGGAAGCAGGCAGACTTCGAATTGATCGGCTATCGTGTTATGGTGAGCCATCAAGAGGCTGTGGGACGGGTCATTTCAGAAGCGACGGTACAGCTGCGCATCGGCGATGAGATCCACCATACCGTTGCTGAAGCCAACGGTCCAGTGGGGGCGCTCGACCACGCCCTGCGCAAAGCGATCGCACCAGTCTTTCCAGAAATCATGTCCGTCGAATTAATCGACTACAAAGTGCGCATTCTTGAAACTGAGCATGGCACAGATGCGATCACTCGGGTACTGATTGAGTCCACCGATGGCGAAGCCACTTGGGGAACAGTTGGCGCCAGCGACAATATTATCGAAGCCACCTGGCGTGCACTGGTTGACTCGGTGGAATATAAAATTCTGCTCGTTGCCGAGCAGTTAGGTGAAGCCGATTAAATGATTTGGAGTCGTCCGTCGTCCTGGCAACCCACCAGCGAAATCGCTAAATCTGCTGGCATATGAGCCCTTTCCAACTATGATTACCATTAATCACATCTCGCATCACTTCGGCAAGAAGGTACTCTTTAAACAAATCAATACCGTTATCGGCGCTCGCGACCGCATCGCCCTCGTAGGCTCTAACGGTTCCGGCAAGACCACCCTGTTGCGCATGCTGATGGCTGAAATCGAGCCTGAATCGGGAACCATTGATCGACCCGATTACGTTAGCATCGGCTATCTACCGCAGGACGGCATCTCTGTTTCCGGTCAAACCTTGTTTGCGGAAGCGCAAAGCGCCTTTGCTGATGTACTTGAACTGCAGCAAAAAATTGATCGGGCTGAGCAGGACATGCTGGAAATGGACACCTCTGCAGAGGCTTACTACGAGTTGATTGATCAGATGGGCGAATGGGAGCAACAACTAGAAGACCATCAGCCGCACAAGATGAAATCCCGCATTGAGCGCATCCTCACCGGCATGGGCTTCTCTGCGGATGATTTTGGACGTGATACTGGCGAATTCTCCGGTGGCTGGCAAATGCGCATCGCACTTGCCAAACTGCTGCTGCAAAATCCGTCCTTAATCATTCTCGACGAACCTACCAATCATCTCGACATCGTTTCACAGCACTGGGTCGAGCAGTACCTCAAACATTATCAAGGCGCACTGATCGTCATTTCCCACGACCGCGCCTTTCTCGACGAAGTCACCAACCGCACACTAGAACTCAAGCTCGGCACACTCAACAGTTTCAAGGGCAATTATAGTTTCTACGTTGGCGAGACCGAAAAACGCCTTGAATTACTTCGCAAAGCTTACGCCAACCAACAAAAGGAGATTAAAGAAATCAAAGAGTGGATTGCCCGCTTTCGCTCCAACGTCAAAAAAGCCAGCATGGTACAGAGTCGCATCAAGGCCTTGAATAAGATGGAACGCATCACCCTGCCCCGGGAGGAAAAAAAGATGTTTTTTCGCTTCCCCAAAGCGCCTCCGGCTAGCGCCAAAGTTATCACCATTAATGGCTTGCAAAAATCCTATGGCGATACGGTCATTTTCAATGGCCTCGACTTGCGGATCGACAAGGGCGATCGCATCGCGGTAGTCGGCGTCAATGGTGCGGGCAAATCGACCCTGGCCCGCATCATGGCCGGCACTGAACCGTTCCAAGGCGGCACCGTGGAGAAAGGCATCAACACAGTGCTTGGTTATTTCGCCCAATCACAGGCTGAGGAACTCAACCCCGCCTACAACGTACTGGAAGAAGTTGAACAGGCTGCAATCGGCAACGATGATGCTAACCCGCGTGCGGCCCTCGGCGCACTCCTGTTCAGTGGTGATGAAGCACTCAAAAAAACCACGGTTCTGTCTGGTGGCGAAAAGAACCGGGTCGCGCTGGCCAAAATGCTCATGCACCCCTGCAACTGTATGATTTTGGACGAACCGACCAATCACCTCGATATTAAATCTAAGGAAGTGCTACAGGAAGCGATCAATCTGTTTGAAGGCACTGTCATTTTGGTCAGCCACGACCGCGCATTCCTCGACGGCATCGTCAATAAAGTCCTTGAAGTCTCTCCCGGCAACACCCGCATGCTCACTTGCAATGTGTCTGAATACATCGAACGCCTAGAACGTGAAACCGCTGAACAACTGGCAAAATAACTGTCGGTAGCCTTCCCCACTGATACGGTTTCAACCGAGTCGCTAGGGCAAACCTCGTGCCAGCTTTAATCCACCATTCGAAAAGACATAGTAAAACGATGGGCCTGGCCGGTCGGAGTGACCCCACCAGACGCAACCTTCGCAAAGGCTGCCTTGACCGAGGCATCAAAGGCGGGGTTGCCAGATGCCGGATTTAAACGAACACTTTTAATCTGCCCGGAAGCACTCACCTCAAATACAACGCTCACCACTAACTCAATGCCGCTGAGATTCACAGGTTTCACCCACGCCTGATTCAGTCGACGATTGAGTTGATCACCGTAGCGCTGTAGGGCGCTACGTTCGGCGGCAGTCAAATCAGCGGCGGACTCACGTACTACCTGCGGCAAATTGTGCTGCAAGTGACGACTATATTTGGACGTATCAATCACCGGTGTCGGCAGCGCAGGTTGCGGCTTGCGCCGCGGCGGTTTGAGTGGATTCTTCTGGATGAATTCCTCATACGACATACGCATCGCCTCGGCCTGCACCGGCTGCGACGGCGAAGGTGCCACCGACGCAGACCCGATGTCTTCTGACTCCGCGACATTTAGTGGCTGCAGGTCTGGCAGTGTGAAATTCGGCGGCGGTTGCAGCGAATGAGCAGCAGGCACCGCATTCGACTGACTTGCATCACTGATCAACTCAAATACATGTGAGGAATCCTTGGGCAAAAAAGTCCTGACAAGTGTGGCGATCGACCAGGCAATCAGTACCACAAGGTGAACAATCACCGAGGTCCGCAAAGGATGATGCTGCGCCTGTTTGATCTGCATCTATTCGACTTTCGTATCCAAACTGATTTTTGACAGCTTGCGTTGCTGGATCATATCGATCACGCGAATCACTTGCTGGTACGGCAGGTCCGCATCCGCACGAATGCTCAGCACGGGTGGTGCGGCATCCATCGCCATGGTATCGAGTAGATCACCCAATTGTTGCCGCGAAACCGGCTCATCGCTCCAATAGTAATTACCTGACCGGTCAATGCTAATCACCTGAAATGCGTCGCGGTCATGCACTTGTACTTTTGAACTCTCTACCGGCAGGTTCACAGCTATAGTCTGCTCTAACAGCGGTGTAGTGACCATAAAAATAATCAGCAAAGCAAACGCCAGATCGATCAACGGTGTCACATTGATCTCGGTGAGAGCAGAGAGACGATCACTGCGATGAAAGTTGCGGGCCACAGGAACAATACTCCGTTAGAAACAGCTTATACCTTGGCCGCTGCCGCTTGCGCCTCCAGTTCAATACGGTCGGCCACTGTGCTCGCAAAATTCTCCAATTCCACCACTGATATCTTAGTTTGTTGCAACAAATAGTTGTAACCGAAGACGGAGGGAATCGCCACCAAAAGACCAGCCACCGTGGTCAACAAGGCACCGGAAACACCCGGTGCGAGGCTCTGCAAACTAGCCGAACCCGCACCGGCCATGCCACCAAAGGCATCCATCACACCCCACACCGTGCCGAGTAAGCCCAGAAACGGTGCACCGGTGACAATCGACCCAAGCAGCACCATTTTTGCTTCGTAACGTATAATTTGCTCAGCAAGTCCGCGTTGGATTGCATTTTCAACATGGCCCATACGCAAGGTGGCCCGGTGCGTATCCGTATCGATACAATTGCCACCATAGCGAAAAAAGGCTTCCAAAGCATCGCGTACAACATTGTAATACGGCCCACTGCCCCTACCGGGCCGCTCCGGCGGCAAATCAAGCAAGTGCGATTCTTTACTCAACAGCCGCTCATAACGCTTGTTTTGCGAACGCAAACGCGACAAATCCATATATTTGCCAAACAGTACCGACCAGGCGAGAATACTACAGACGATCAGTACCAGTACCACCATCTTGCCGGCAAAATTGGACTGCGCAAAATAGGTAAAAACATTCGCTCCAGCCGCAGCCTGAAAAAGCAGTGAATCAAATACGGTGTTTAAGTTCATTTCGTGAAAGTACCAAGATCGTGGGTCAATAGACCCCTATTAACTACACAGGTTCAATTCTCTACCAGCCTAAAACCAAATTCACCGCAAAAACCTTTCTACATTCCACCGCGAATTTGATTTGCCCGCAGTGCAACAGTTACTTAAACCTCTGCCACATCTTTTAAACAGAACCGATCATTACATGGATAATAAGACCCTCACCCTCAAAGAACTTAAAGCGAACGCACCCACCGTCGGTTTGAAGAAAGCCCTGATCGGCATGGATGGATTCGTTGATAAAATCGTTCACCCGGTCGATCAACGCACCGGCCCTGGCGATCAGTTTACCACAATCGCAAGCATTAGTGAGTTTGGGGCCCGCATCAGTTCGGCAGCCGGCAAAAGTGCAAATATCGAACTCGCTCCTGTACTGGAAAAACTGGGTGGCAACGGTCCGATCATGGCCAACGCACAGGTCGCGCAGGGTGTGCAGGTTCGCTATCTCGGAGCACTCGGTAAGGATATGATTCATCCCGTCTTCGCCGACTTCGCTCGCAAGACCAATGCCGTATCGATTACCGATCCTGGCATTACTCACGCAGCTGAATTTAGTGATGGCAAGATTATGTTCGGCTCAATGGCCAGCCTCGATGAAATCAACTACGAGCACATCGTCAGTGCAATGGGTGTAGATGCCTTGAGCCAGAGCTTTGCCGAAGCCGACTTAATCGCAATGGTCAACTGGACCATGCTTCCCTACCTCTCCAAAGTCTTTAAGGACTTTTTAGAACGCCTACTGCCATCCTTGCCCAAAAATATGGATCGTCTGTTTTTCTTTGATCTCGCTGACCCTGAAAAGCGCTCTGAAGCGGACTTGCGTGAAGTACTGCAAATTTTTGGCGAATTTGAAGCCTTTGGCAAAGTGATGCTCGGCCTGAATCTACGCGAAGCGGAGCAAGTGGATCGACTGCTGGGCTTCGATCCACTCGAAAACAGTCCAGAAAATCTACAAGTGATCGCTGCACGCATTCGCGAAACGCTCAACATCGACACTTTAGTCATACACCCCACCGTCGATGCCGCTTGCGCGACCCCCTCAGGCACCGCCTATGTCAAAGGTCCTTACTGCCCAAAACCCAAAATTACCACTGGCGCAGGTGATCACTTCAACTCCGGCTTCGTCACCGCACGCCTGATTGGCCTGTCACCGACCGCGGCTTTGACATTAGCTGTTGCCACTTCAGGCTTCTACGTCCGTACCGCAGTCAGCCCGTCACTGGATGAACTCGCTGAATTCATCGCCACCTGGTAAATGGCCGGACGATTCATCACCTTTGAAGGCTGCGAAGGCTGTGGTAAATCCACTCAAATAAACGCACTTTCCGCCCGTCTGCGGGACGCAGGTGAACCAGTGCTGCAAACCCGCGAACCCGGGGGCACAGCACTGGGCGAAACCGTGCGCAAGCTACTCCAATACGACCGCGCGGGTGAAGGCATGTCAGCCGAAGCCGAGCTACTCCTGTTCACCGCAAGCCGTGCACAACTCACTCGTGAACGTATCCTGCCAGCCATCGCCGAGGGCCAAACCGTACTGTGCGACCGCTTTATGGACTCCACCACGGTGTATCAGGGCGTCGCCCGACGCATTGATCCGGCGGCTGTCGCGTTGATCAACCGTTTTGCCGTTGGCCAAGCACAACCAGATCTGACTATATTGATCGACCTGCCTCCTGAAGTCGGCATGGCTCGAATACGGACTCGTGGTGAGGGCCGCTTGGATCGAATTGAGCAGGAAACACTTGACTTTTTTGAAGCGGTACGGACAGGCTATCTCGAACTCGCCGAATCCGAGCCAGCGCGCATCCGGGTATTCGATGGCAGTGCATCAGTTGAGATCTTACACGAGCAGATCTGGGCAGCAGTTCAGCTTCATCAAACACAAATCCACCAATCGCGGCATAAATAACACGCGCGGCCCATTCAATCCTTCAACCATCTAGATTCAATCGCTGCTGGCAGCTGCAGTGCCAGACGCTCTGAATCAGCTATCACCAGACACTAGCTCTGCTCGCGCTCTTTGGCGACATTGACGATTAGCTTGCGGCCAGTTAGCTCCTGACCATCCAATTGACGAATCGCTTCGTCCGCAGCCGCTTGATCCTGCATCGCGACGAAGCCGAAACCGCGAGAGCGTCCACCGCCAGGACGAGTCACAATAATGGACTCTTCCACAGTACCGCAATTGGAGAAGATCTCGCGAAGATCCTCCGCGGTCGCATCAAAAGAAAGATTTCCTACATAAAGTCGAACAGACATAGTTTTATGAAATTAAATATGGTTACTTTCAGGTTAACGATAAAAGCATACCTGAATAGAGGTTAAGAAGTGCCAAATTGACTGCAGACACAACCAAAATTATAGGGCACTCCGATGTAAAGCATTTTCAGCCACGTCCTCGGGTCTCAGGCTAGCCAGCATTTTCGCTCCTTCCGACGAGTTTTATTGCCCATGGAAGATGTCGCTACACTCGGAACTCAGGAGCAAAAATCATGGATAAAACTTTCCTCAAAAACCGAAATCCGTGAAGCACCGTATTTTTGCGATTGCTCACGCACGCTGACAAAGCACCTGAAGCTATCGACTTTGGGGCGCTACCAATGCCATTTGAACGGTCACGAAAAACGGCATCTGAATCAAGCGCCTTTGGGCAAAAATTAATTTGCACAGACCCTGATCAGTGACAGCACCTGCGCAGCGGCCAAGAGTGTGTGTTTTCACTAATAGAAACAGAAAGCCCGCCGGATACTTCATGGCTTTGATCCAGCGGGCAGAAACCGGGGATTTGCACCTCCACCGCTCCATTTTCTCCATTCTGAAGCGGGAAAATGGTGCATAGAACGGCTTGTTATAACCCACTTTTTAGCTCAATGTGGTGCATAGAAAAGGAGTGTATTCCCCATGATTTGGAACTGGCAGCAAGCCGATTGGCCTCATTTTACCTACGACCGCAAGGCTTTGGATAGCCTTGAGGCGCAATTTTTACGCCTTGCGGGGGAAAGCCTTGGAGCCTTCAAGCACGTCTCCGAAGACGACAAAAATCGGTTCAAGGTCGAGCTAATCAGTGAGGAGGCTCTCCAGACCTCCAAGATCGAGGGGGAAATCCTCGACCGCGACAACTTGCAATCTTCCATCGGCAAGCAGTTTGGCATCCAGACCGACCACCGCCGGATTCCCCCGGCGGAACAGGGCATCGCCGCGATGATGGTCGATCTCTACAAGAGCTTCGACGCACCACTCACACACGACACACTTTTCGAGTGGCATCGCATGTTGATGAATGGCCGTCAGGATCTTTGCACCGTCGGTGCGTATCGCACTCATGCCGACCCGATGCAGGTGGTCTCCGGGGCGATGCATGATCCCACCGTGCATTTCGAAGCTCCACCCTCATCCCGAATGGCTGAGGAAATGGAAGCCTTCATCGAATTCTTCGAGCAAAGCCGCGAAGATGGCCCGCACTCGCTCGCGCCGGAATCGCTCACTTGTATTTCGTTTCCATTCACCCCTTTGAGGATGGCAACGGGCGGATTGGCCGCGCCATTGCCGAGAAGTCACTCGCCCAAAGTCTCGGACACCCGACGCTCATTGCCTTGGCCTACACCATCGAGCGCGGTCGAAAGGCATATTACGACAAGCTCGAACGCTACAACAAGGACACCAATGTCACTGGCTGGTTGACCTACTTCGCCGAGACCATTCTGGAAGCTCAGGGCAACACCCGGAAGCGCATCGAGTTTATTATCGAAAAAACCAAGCTCTATGACCGCTTGCGCGGCAAGTTGAACGAACGTCAGCAGAAAGTGATCGAGCGCATGTTCCGTGAGGGCATCGACGGCTTCAAAGACGGGCTCAGCGCGGAGAATTACATCTCCATCACTGGCGCACCGCGAACGACCGCAACCCGTGACCTCAACGACCTTGTGGCCAAGGGCGCACTGACCAAGACTGGTCAGCTTAAATACACCCGCTATCATCTGAACCTTACCGTTGAGAGACGGTAATCTGCCACCACCACCTTCACCCCAAAAAAACTTCGGAACCACCAATGGACACCAATACACACGAATTGATTTTGAAAGAGGAGGTCTTTCAGGTGGTGGGTTGCGCGATGGAGGTATTAAATACTCTTGGACATGGTTTGCTGGAGAAGCCTTATGAAAATGCGCTGACTGTGGAATTTCGAGAAAAAGGCATTCCTTTTCAACAGCAGCGACGGTTCCCCGTCATCTATAAGTCCGTCAACGTCGGGGAATACATCACAGACCTGATCGCCTTCGACTCCGTCATCATCGACACCAAGGCAATTCAAGCCATCGGCAATAACGAAAAAGCCCAGATCATCGACTACCTGAAAATCACCGGTCTTCGCGTCGGCCTCATCCTTAACTTCAAACACGCCAAACTCGAATGGCAGCGCATCGTTTTGTGAAGAGGAAACCACCAATGGACACCAATACACACAAATCAGCATCTGCATCATTCGTGAAAATTCGTGTCCATTCGTGGTTACGAATTGGGGGCTTCGCGCCTCTCTCTTTTTTCGCGAAAAAATTGCGCCGATTTCTCACCAAATGGAAATCGGCGGGGGACAAGGAAGTAAAAGCCCGGTTCAAGAACCGGACAAAAGCGAAATTGGTGGGCCCGGTGGGGTTCGAACCCACGACCAAGGGATTATGAGTCCCCTGCTCTAACCGCTGAGCTACAGGCCCAATTGAAAGTCGTGTCATTTGCGGCATGAGTATGCTGAAACTGCAAACTTATAGGCTGGATGAAAACTGACCGGTGGACTGCGCTAAAAAGGCCAGTGGTGACAGCGACTGAGAGAAAAAAACAAAGAACGGGTCCGAGATTTCTAAGAAGATTTCTGGAGAGATGTTGGAATAAAGTGATGCGCGCTCGCCACGGCAAGCCTTGTTTCAGTGAAATTCCGTCCATCTCCAAGAAAATCAGCCCATTTAGACATACGTTTCATCAGAGGAGTTACAATTTTTTGAAGCCTTTGCTTCCATGGTTGAATTTCCGCCAGGAATCCGTTTATCTGTTCTGAATGGAAACAAACCCGAACCATGCACTCGTTGGAATCATCATGGGCAGTCAATCAGACTGGTCCACCATGCGTGAATCTGCGGCTGTACTCAAACAACTAGAAATTCCTTTTGAAACAAAGATTGTAAGTGCGCATCGGACCCCGCAGCGCCTGTATACATATGCCGATAGTGCAGCCACACGCGGGCTGCACGTTATTATCGCCGGAGCCGGCGGTGCCGCTCACCTGCCCGGCATGACCGCCGCAATAACTCATCTCCCGGTACTGGGTGTACCAGTCCAATCGCAAGCGCTTAACGGTCAGGACTCACTCCTATCGATCGTGCAAATGCCCGCCGGCATCCCGGTCATGACACTTGCAATCGGCATTGCCGGCGCAACCAACGCTGCCCTCTCGGCGGCATCTATTCTAGCCTTGCACGACACCGTCATACGCGAACGCCTGAAAGCCTTTCGCGAACGTCAAACCAACACTGTGCTCGCAGCTGAACTACCGCACGCATGATAACACCCGGCAGTACCATAGGCATTCTAGGCGGTGGCCAACTCGGTCGCATGCTGATACTGGCAGGACGCAATCTCGGCTATCGTTTTCATGTGTTCGAACCATCGGGTCCCTGCCCCGCTGGCATGGTTGCGGACCAAGAGGTGAATGCACCTTACTCCAACCAAGCTGCCCTGTGTGCATTTGCTGCTGGCGTCGACGTCATTACTTTGGAATTTGAAAACATTCCGGCACCGGTACTTGATTCGCTCAGCGCGATCAAACCCGTGTTGCCAGGCAGTCAGATACTGCACATTTGCCAACATCGCCAGCGTGAGAAAGATTTTCTAAAAGCAAACCACTTACCCTGCGCGCCCTTCGAATACGCCGACTCAGCACAAAGCTTAAAGGCTGCAATACACGCCATCGGCTTCCCCTGCGTGATTAAAACCGCAGCCTTCGGCTACGACGGCAAGGGACAAATCAAGCTCCACTCGGCCAGCGATGCCGCCGATACCGAATCGCTTTGGAACCGACTAGAACGACCTCCTCGTGTGGTCGTGGAACAATGGATCCGCCATTGCGGCGAATTTTCGGTGATTTGTGCGCGTAAAGCCAACGGCAGCAAAAGCACCTTCCCCATGGCGGAAAATGTCCACTTAAATCATATTTTGCATGCGTCGATTGTCCCGGCGCGGACCACTGACGCCATCCAGCAAGCTGGCAAAGCACTGGCAGAGCAGATTGCAGATATACTTAATGTAGTCGGCCTAATCGCCGTAGAATTATTCCTGCATGAGGATGGCCACTTGATCGTCAACGAGATGGCGCCTCGCCCGCACAACTCCGGGCACTATACGATTAACGGCTGCATTACCTCACAATTTGAACAACATATCCGCGCCATAACCGACCTACCATTTGGCTCCACCCAGTTGCACTGCCCAACCGTGATGATTAATCTACTCGGTGAACTGTGGCATCATGGCGAGCCCGACTGGAACCGCTTGCTCGGCGACCCAAGGGTCAAACTACACCTCTATGATAAGGGAGCCGCTCGACCGGGTCGCAAAATGGGCCATTTTTGCGTGACCGGCGAAACAATCGATAGCACCCTGGCCCAGGCTGAAGCACACTTTAAGCGCCTGACAAAGGCTTGAACCTGGGAACATTCAACATTAAATCCTGGCTCATTGATGACTAATTTCCGGTTCTATCTTAGCCCTTCAATGCATAGGGTTTGATCTCATTAAAAATGAATCTCCAGCCCTCCAAACCTGAATTTGAAGCACTCGCTACGCAAGGCAACACCGTGCCTGTCTATCTCGACCTGACCGCAGATTGTGAAACGCCATTGGCAGCCTATGCTAAAATACGCACAGACCGTCCGGCTTTTTTGTTTGAGTCGATTGTCGGCGGTGAGCATATCAGCCGCTTTTCATTTCTCGGCAGTCACCCGCGCAAAGTCATCCGAATCTTCGACAACGAAGTGACGATCACGCACAAAAACGGCATTGTCGAACACCTTGAAACACCCGCCGACCCACTGCATATTATTGAAACCGAAATGGCTCGCTACCAACCGGTGCGCCTCCCTGGAATGCCGCCGTTTACCGGTGGTGCGGTCGGGTTTGTGGGACATGAATATGTACATTATATAGAACCCACCATCCCAAAACCAAGCGAACGACCACTAGCAGTACCAATTGTATACTATCTCATCACCGACTCCGTGATCATCTTTGACCATGCCCGTCAAATACTGCGTATCTGTGTGCATGCTCATATCGAAGACGATGCAAGTGCTGCATATGAACGAGCAGCGAGTGAAATTATGCATATCTGTGAACAACTCGAACGCCCCCAGCCGCTGACTTATCGAGAACTTTCTGAACCGAATGAAATCAAACTACCGAACGGTAATTTTAGTCCAACCGAATTCCAGGCAGCGGTCAATCGCATAAAAACCTACGTGCGCTCTGGAGATGTTATCCAAGCCGTTCTATCGCAAAGATTTGAGAAAAAATTTAAGCCTGCTCCTATCGATCTGTACCGTGCCCTGCGCATGATCAATCCATCACCTTATATGTTTTTGATGGAAGATCCTGAGTTTTCAGTCGTTGGCGCATCGCCCGAAGTACACGTTCGACTGACCGGCAATAAGGTGGAAATCCGTCCAATCGCAGGCACCCGGCATCGAGGTGCCAGTGAACAGGAAGACCTGGCACTGGAAAAAGAATTGCTGGCGGACCAGAAAGAACGAGCCGAGCACTTGATGCTGGTCGATTTGGCACGCAATGATATCGGCCGTGTGTGTGAATACGGCTCGATCCACGTACCAGATTATATGACGATTGAACGTTATTCACATGTTATGCACATTGTTTCCCAAGTGGTTGGCACCATTCGCAGCGAGTGTAGCGCATACGACTTGATGCGAGCGACCTTTCCAGCAGGCACGCTCAGCGGGGCGCCCAAAGTGCGGGCCCTGCAAATCATCGCCGAACTGGAACAGAGCCAGCGTGGCATTTATGGCGGTGCGCTCGGCTACTTCGGCTATGCAGGAAACCATGATTCCTGTATTGGGATTCGCACTGCTGTGATTAAAGATGAGACAATCTATATTCAATCTGGCGCCGGCGTAGTGGCCGACTCCATCCCCGAAAATGAATTCATGGAGACCGTGAATAAAGCTAGGGGCATGCTTAAAGCCGTTTCTGTAGCTGAACAAATGGTGAACAGCAGGTGATTCATCTGGCTTGTGCCCTGCGATGGGCCAGGATTGATTTCTGCAGACAGTGCTCAAATATATTTTTTTGGTATTGCACCTCATATCGCCATTGTTAAATCTTCGTAATATTCGTTTACTTGGAGCGCAGTATGGCACATAAAATGGCACGATCGACCCCTTACGACCATTCAAGTCACGCACCTCCCGCAACCCCTGAAACCAAGCCCAACCCCACGGAAATCACTACTGATATGCCAGAACTGCCTGCTGAGGACCATGATGCCATGCGCATTTACATTCAGGAAATCGGTAAAACTGCGCTGTTAACTGGAACAGAAGAAATCGAACTGGCTGCACGTATTAAGGAAGGCGATCCCACTGCCCGCAATCGCATGATTTCGGCCAATCTGCGCCTGGTGGTTAAAATTGCCCAGGACTACAAAAATTTTGGTGTTCCCCTGCTGGATTTAATCAGTGAGGGCAACATCGGCCTGATCAAAGCGGTGGAACGCTTTGATCCCGAAAAGGGCGGCAAACTCAGCACCTACGCAGCCTGGTGGATTAAGCAATCCATCAAGCGTGCTCTTGCCACGCAAAGTAAGACCATCCGTCTGCCGGTTCATCTAGTGGATAAAATTACTAAAATGCGTCGCATCCAGGCGCAGTTAACTGACGCATTAGATCGCGAACCATCGGACGATGAAATCGCCTACGAAATGGGCATTCCTGTGCATCGGGTGACCCACCTCAAATCAGTCAGCACCCGTCCCTCGTCTCTGGATGCACCGGTCGGTGAAGATGGCAACACCAGTTTTGGCGAACTAGTCGGCGATGACAACCAGACGAATCCCCTGGAAAATCTCGAACAAAAATCGACCTATGATAATATGCAATCGATTATCGCATTACTGGATGTTCGTGAGGGTGAAATTATCCGCCTCCGTTTCGGACTTGAGGACAACCATCCCCTCACGCTCGAAGAAGTCGGTGATAAATTTAACATTACTCGCGAGCGCGTACGCCAGATCCAGACGATTGCAATCCACAAAATACGTCGCATTATGAATGAAACAGAGCGCCAACGAAGTAAAACGGAAGTGCAAGAGAAACGCATCGAACAAACACGTATGGCAGTCCTGCAAGAATTTGTGACTGACCAAACATAAGCACCTAATTGCAATTGGTATCGCCGGACTTTCAATGCAAGCCGTGCAAGCTTGCGTATCTCGTCAATTCTTTCAGCATGGCTTTTCATGGTACGTTTTCTGCGCGAGTCTTTAATTATTTTTAGCTTAACTGGTCTTGGTGCAGCGTCTTCACTGCTCATTGGCTTAGCTCCCCGACCGTGGCTTCCGCCCGAGTTGGCCGCTGGCGAAATTCGAGGGGTCGATGCAGGTGTACTGGATCCACTGTGGGTGGATGCCCGCAGCCAAACAGATTATGATGCCGCACACATCCCTCAAGCGATATTACTCAACGAAGATAACTGGGACCATCAAATCGACGATTTAATCGGCGCATGGCTCACCGATCCACGCCCTATCGTGGTATATTGTAGCAGTGAACGTTGCGGCACCAGCAAACGCGTGGCTACGCGCTTGCGCGAAGCACTACCAGATGCCGAAATTTACAGCTTGAAAGGAGGCTGGGACGCATGGGTACAGTAGACTATAAAGCATTTTCCATACTCATTGTCCGCCTCATACTGACCGGCGTGTTTGTGATGGCGGCCCTGCCAAAGATTCAAGATCCAGTCGCATTTGCAAATTCGGTGGTTGCCTTTCGAATCATTGACTCAGGGCTTTCCAGCTGGGTCGCCCTGTTGCTGCCATGGTTGGAGTTAGTGCTTGGAATCGGCATACTGATGCCGATTATTCGGCAAACCAGTTGCGCCCTGATCGGACTCCTGCTGCTGATCTTTATCGGCCTGCATATCAGTGCCTGGGTACGAGGCCTGGATCTTAGTTGTGGTTGTTTCGGAACCGCTGCCGACGCAGCTGCAAGCGACTATCGCTGGCTGATACTGCGCAATTTACTACTGCTGGGAATGGCACTTATGTTGCTCACACACAAACACTCGAATCAGCGATGAAGTACTGTATTGCTCAGCATGCACTTCCGACTTGCCAACAAATCAGATCTAAATATCCACAGGGTTTATCATGTTAAAATGTTTTGTACCTGTTTTCATCGCGGCTTTCCTACCTGCATGCTTGGTGCCACTGGTAGCAGATGTGCCAAAGCTAGAATGGGATCAAACTTCTGTAGAGGTTGAATTCAAACCGGGCGAGCAAGAAGCCCGGGCCGAGTTCGTCGTCACTAACAGAGGTACCGAAGCGGTACAGATTGCTCGAATCAAAACCAGCTGTGGCTGCACCGGATCGGTACTGGATCGAAAAATTATTGCACCAGGCGAATCCAGCACAATCACTGGCACGTTCAACAAAAGCAAGCGCCAGGGTGTGAACCGTAATCAACTTAAAGTGTTTCTTGATGGCCAAACAGAGCCGGTCGCCACCCTTCACATGATTGTCAACGTACCACGTCTGATTGAGGCGCAGCCACAAATCGTTTACTGGAACCGATCCACTAGCAGGACTGAGCGTCAAATCCGCCTTACCCTCGACAAGCGCTATGTGAACGAACTGAGCGACATTGAATATAACGATTCAGAACTGCTCGTTCGAGCAGCGGCAGATCCAGATGGCAAAGCGGATCGAATCCTTTATGTTCTGCCAAAATCGTTTGATGCCCCAATCCGTGAACCGATAGTCGTTCACGCCAAAGGCACTGACGGGTTAACCGCCGAAGCCCGACTGCACATCTTTGTACAGCCCTAAGTACGCTCCGGTTCAGGACTATGGAGTAAGATCGTATTGATCGATCCGCTTGCGCAGCGTCGCCCGTGTGATCCCGAGTATTTCGGCAGCTTTTTCCAGTTGGCCATCCACCTCTCTCAGGCTGAGGCGAATCATCTCACGCTCGGCATGACTGAGAATGTTGGTTCCGTGTGTCTCACGCAATTGGGTATAGGCTTCCGCAAAGGGCTCCGCCCGCGGTATTCCGAGTAAACCCTCGCCAACGGACGCTTCGTCATGCGACTGTTCGACGGCTCTGGACGCCGACAAAGCGTCGGCCGTATTGGCAGCCACATCATCGCTAGACGATGGCTGCTCACCTGGGCGTAGATGTCCGACCGCAGTGATGAGTTCTGCCGGCAAGTCTTTAATTAAAATTGTATCACTTTGCGCCATGACTGCACTGCGATAGATTAAATTCTCCAATTCGCGAACATTGCCGGGCCAAGTATATTTCAATAATACATTCATCGCCTCCGGTGAAATCGCCTTGACCGTAGCCTTGCTATCGCGGGCCAAACGCTTCAGGACAAAGTCAATCAACAACGGCACATCCTCCATGCGCTCACGCAAAGGCGGCAACGGTACGCGCACCACATTTAAACGGTAGTACAAGTCTTCACGAAAAGTTTTTTCCTGCACCATCTCTTCCAGCGGTTTATTTGTTGCCGCCAGCAAACGCACATCTACTTGAATGGTTTCGCTGCTACCGACACGTTGAATTTCACCCTCCTGCAGTGCTCGCAAAATTTTGGTCTGAGTCGCCGGCGCCATATCGCCAATTTCATCGAGAAAAATCGTACCGCCATCACAGCGTTCAAACTTACCGATACGCTGAGAAGTGGCTCCGGTAAACGAGCCCTTCTCATGCCCAAAGAGCTCACTCTCAATTAAATTATCCGGAATTGCTGCGCAATTCACTGCAATGTAAGGCTTGTGCGCACGCAAACTGTTTTGAAAAATCGCACGCGCAATCAGTTCCTTGCCAGTACCACTCTCGCCGGTGATCATGACAGTCACGTCACTAGCAGCAACTTGCCCAATCGTTTTAAACACTGTCTGCATCGCAGCTGAGCTGCCAATAATACCACCCTCAATTTCCTCAGCACTTAAGCCCTTGCGGGACCCGCTCTGGCTGGCACGGTCGAGGTCGCTCGAAGCTGCCAGCGCCGCCTCAGTCAAAGAAAGGATTTTCTTTAGATCAAAGGGCTTCATAATGTAATCGAACGCGCCAAATTTCATCGCCTCGATTGTCGTCTGTGTCGTGCTATAGGCAGTCATCAGAATGATCATTGCATTCGGATTGGCACTGCGCAAATGTTGCAAAGCCTCAATCCCGCCCATACCGCCCATCCGATTATCTAAAAGAATCGTATCCGGCGCATGCTCCTTGGCCATCTGCAAGCCAGTCTCCCCACTGTTCGCCTCAAGAACCTTGTAGTGACGCGCGGAAAGCACACGCTTGAGCGAATAACGCAGATCATCGTCATCATCAATGACCAAGATGGTCGGAGTATTGGATGTAACAGCCATAATTCAGAACCGGTGAATACTGTGCCGACAACGAAAATCAAGCACAAGCAAAACATACACTCAAATATGCCCGGTTACGCAACGACCCCCATCGTTTTGAGCAGATTCGAAATGTAAGGAATCAGTTGCTTCTTGCGACTAACGATCCCCGGCAACTCATAAATATTATTTTGGCCGTGTTGCGGGTAATTGATTTGCTTTTTAAGTTCATCGCCGCCGGCAACTACCAAGAGTGAATTCTGTGTGTTGATAAGATCGGAAGAGCACACGTCTGAACTCCAGTCACGATCGTTAATC
>CAXQRK010000113.1:0-9706 GCA_964226535.1 Polaribacter sp. | reverse complement strand
AATTAAAAGAGCTACAAGGCTCGGTAGCAGAAAAACGCCAGGACCTGGCGTCCATCAGATCGCAACCTATCAACCGGGAGTCCAATTTCCCAATTTCCATTGATAACATAGCCCAAAAATCAAAGTCTAAAAGTAATTATTGGGACTGGACGATATTCGTCAAAGGTCCGAATGATGTACTTGATCAAATCGAATACGTCGAGTATGCTCTACATCCGACATTTCCAAATCCTGTGCGGGTTATCAATGAGCGTAGCCATGGCCCATACGCGTTCCCTTTAAGTACATCCGGTTGGGGAACGTTTACCGTAAAAGTAAACATCTACTACAAGGATGGCACCTATCAGCAGCTGTCCCATTATTTAAAGTTTGCTGATGAACTATAGCCAAAAAAATGGCAGGCCGCTACAGCGCAGCCTTAATCATTCAACGCCATCGCCAAGCCTGCAATACGTCCGGTCGTCCATGCCGCTTGAAAGTTAAACCCTCCTGTAATGCCGTCGATATCCAGGCATTCACCGGCAAAATATAGCTTTGGAATGTGTTTACTCTCCATGGTACGAAAGTCGATTTCATTCAGGCGCACACCACCACAGGTTACAAATTCGTCTTTATTTGTGGTTTTCCCTTGGACGCTGAAGCGGGCGGCAATCAACTCCTGAATCAACTGAGGTTCAATTTTCTTGGATAGTTGTGACCATGGCCTGCTGTCGCTGATGCCAACCGTTTCGATGATGCGCTCCCACAGACGCCGGGGAATTGTTTCGAATACGTTATTCTTGATTGCCAGGTGGCCGTTGGATTGTCGCAGTTGGGCGAATCGTTCGCGTACCTGAAGTGCAGATGTTTGACCGAGCCAGTTGATGGTAATATCAAAATGGTAATTGTGTTCTTGCAGGTATCGTGCGTGCCATGCGGAGAGGCGCAAAATTGCGGGCCCACTAAAGCCGCGATGGGTAATTAAAATGGGGCCCGTTTGACATTCGGCTTTGACGGTGCAGGCTTTGCCATGGGGTGCCCCGCTGGAGGCGATGGTAACGCTGCCATCTTGCACGGACAGTCCAGATAGACCATGTGTGCGTTGGTCAGCTACATTGAATGCAAACAACGAAGGGACCAATGGTTCGATGGTATGGCCGAGGGCCTCGAACAGGCGCGACAGGGGTGAGGCTTTCAGTGAACCGGTGGCAATGCAGACGGCATCCGCTTCCGTCGATGCTTCGTTGCTTAAGGTCAGCGTGAAACGGCCAGTTGAGCTTTGTCTGAGTGCTTTCAGGCCGAGGCGGGTGTGCCATTTTACGCCAGCTTTGCAGGCTGCGCTGTGGAAGCAATCGATAATGGTTTGCGAGCGGTCGGTGTCGGGGAACATGCGACCGTCACGTTCGGTTTTGAGAGTGATGCCGCGTTCGGCAAACCAGTCGATCATGTCTTTGGGTTGCCAGCGATGAAAGGCTCCCAGTAGTTCGCGGGCACCGCGTGGATAATGGCTCGCGAGTTTGGCGGGATCAAAACAATGATGTGTGACGTTACAACGTCCACCGCCGGACAGTTTCACCTTCGCCAATGTATGCCGACTACTTTCGTAGAGAGTCACTGTAGCCAATGGATTTGCTTCAGCGGTAGTGATTGCAGTGAAGAACCCGGCTGCACCTCCACCAATGATGGCAATTCGTTTGGATGCGCTGGACGGAGCGGATGGTGGGATCGTCATGATCAGATCTGAATATATTGTGGGCCAACCACGATATATCCCAGGCGTACGCAATGCTTAACTGTGTGGTGAGGTCGTAAGCGCGTGGAGCATGATTTGCACCACTGTTTCATCGCTGTAACGATCCGTGTTGATAACGAGGTCGTATTCAAGCGGGTCGTCGACATCGCTGTCAAAATGTTGCTTCATGTAGCGTTGGCGAGCACGATCTTCTTGTTTGAGGTATGTTTTGGCCTGTTTAAGTGATAATTTGTGCGCCTGAGTCATCTGGCGTAAGCGACGCTGTTCCGAGCCGACAAAGCGCACACGCATGACGTTGCTAAGGCCTTCGGCAACTTTGTTGCCGCCGCGTCCGACCAGAATACAATTGCCTGCACGGCACAGTTGTACCATGGTTTCTACCGTGTATTCAAATAAGGTCCAGAGGGAGGGATGGCGGCCCAGAATCTCATTAATCATGCTATCGATTTCGTTGACCGAGTCATCCGGCATGAATTTTGCTATTTCTTTGGGTAGATGATGATCTTTGAGCACTTTTTCAACCAGATCTTCATCAAAAAAAGTCCAAGGAATATGATCTTTGATCGATTGAGCACGCAGTGCTTGTTGTAGTTTTTGACCAATACTGCGCCCTCTTGAGCCCGCTTGACGGGAAATCGTGATTGCGGGTAGCGCTTGATTTGGGCGATCAGCTTCAGGGTGGTCCTGAGCATGGACGAGTGCGGCAACATAGCTGCAGCATTCTTTGAATGTGTCGGTTTCATGCATGGCGTTGGCGTTCGATGATTAGGATGTGTGCTTTTGATTGCCGATATGGCTAACCAGTCCAGCAACCAGAATCGCGGTGTACATCACCCCCGAGACAGCTTCCAGATAAGCGACCATACGTGCAAATTGACTAACCGGTAATATATCTCCGTAACCCAGTGTCGTCAAGGTTACGAAGCTGTAGTAAAAGAGGGCGGAGCCTTTGGCCTGTAAATCATCTGCTGAAACAAAGGAAAATGAGTTGGGATAGAGCAGTTCAATATAGGAATACAAGAGTGCCCAGGTGATTCCAATCAGGAGATACACTACGATCGCGCCGCTGAGTTCGTCGGCGCTCAACTCTTTTTGCTTAAATATAGATGATACAATAATCCATGCGATGTAAGCGAAAAACACGATTGCAGTTGGCAGGGACCAGTGGTAGATAAATTGAGTCTGCCACCCAAATAGTTGACTCAACAATGTGGCTACAACCAGGACAAAGAGGATTCCGCCGCTAAGTACTATTTTTCTAAAGAGATGCTTATTATCTTGTAAGGTAAGCGCGGTGGTCACTAGCGAAATTAGACACCATAGGGTCAGACAGATATGGCCGATTTTATAGTCTTCCAGAACCGGGAATAGGATCAGGGCAATCAGCAGGCAGATCAGTAGTAAACTATATTTACCGGTTTTTTGGGTGATCTGATGGATACGCATGGGGGTTGTGCGACCAAATCGTTGAATCTCGAGTATACAGACGGTTGGACGGTTAGGGCTTGAAAAATGCAGCGACTGCTTCGGCGACTGCTTCGTTCAGACGTCGTTCACGTTCCGTATCGGTTAGATACTCTAGGATTTCACGGCTTGCGTAGTCACGGTAAATTAGATTGCCACTTTGTTTATCTATAACATCAACGACCAGAGAACCAGCTTCATAGCCACCGGCAGGATTTTTTTTAGCCATGCGGCGATGTGCTTCGCTTAGGATTGCGGAGCCTGAATTGATGTAATAATCACTAATCGCAGTGGAGACGGCAGTGTCCTGTACCAGCAGTAAAAATGCTACGATCAGTTCAGCATCTTCAGGTGATTCGATCAGTCCATGCGCGTTGAATTGGTCTTTAAGTGCCTGTTGAATGCGCTCGTTCGCTAGGTCTTCACGGTTGGAGAAATCGGGCACATGATGACTGGAGTGTTTGTAAATCCGATAGCTGCTGTAGCCTGCACTACTACCTTTGGGAAACTCAATTCGAGTGGTGAAGCAGGCACTGATCGATATCATGCCAAGACACATGAAGAGTAGGGTGTATCGTTTTTTCATATCGTCATAGTGTAACAGTTAACTAATGGGTATGGATGCATAATGCATGATGTATAAGATTAACAGATTAAATCCATTAAAGCAGGCATGGAAGCATATGGGAACCACAATATTACCTGAGCGCTCATAAATGCGTGCCAGCAGCATACCAATCAGCATCAAGGGTAAAAAAGAGAGTAGATTGCCATGCATGAGTGCAAATAAGGTAGCACTGATCAGTTGCGCCCAGACAGGTGTGGCTTGGCTTTTCAAAAAGCCATAGATGCCACCACGAAAGATGATTTCTTCAACGATGGGAGCCAGTACGATTGCGCAAATAACGAGTGCGGTGATGGCTGCGGGAGAGCCACCACGATGAAAAATTTGGATCAGTTCCTGCGGCGGAAAGGTCTCAATCAGATTAAAGCGTTGCAATACGTTCAGAAATCCAGACCAAGTGAAACTGACAATCCAAATAATTGGCAAATAGCGGATGAAGGCTGGAACCACTTGCATCACTGCCTGCCGAACACTGACAGACTGGGTGCTCAAGCGGCCGGCAAAACTGTCTGGATAAAACTTGCGCAAGCCATAAAATGTGGCAAACAGTGGAACTTGCAATAGTATTACCCCGAGCACGGCGAGCCAGGGGGTCAATTCGGGCGCGCTGGATTCGGCGTTTGGGGGGTCCTCCTGATTGACTGAGGCGGGTGCGGATACACTCGTATCAACACGGTGATTGAGCGCGGGATCATTGCTGACAGGGCGGGTGATCTCAAGCAATTGCGCGGCACATAATTGTACGGCGACCACGCCGACGATCAGTGCACAAATAAAGATGCCAAAATTGATCCAGCCAATCGGCCAGGCCGGAGCATGGTCGATTTGGCTACGACATTGTTTAGAGCATCGCAGCCGTTGAATCCAGAGAATGCCGCTGCCGCCAAGTATGCCTAAGATGATCAAGCTTGCCAGTAATGCAGCGAAATCTGCTTCGGTTGGCATCTCAAGCAGGGCTTGCATATTGATTAAATACAAGTTTTCCAGCCACATAGGTGGCTTTAACTAGCCCCTTTAGCGGTCGTCCGTGCCAGGGGCAATTGCGTGATTTGCTGTGGAAGGCATTTACATCGACAGTCCACTCTTGAGTGGGATCAAATAGGCAAATATCAGCTGTAGCACCCATGCTAAGTGTGCCCGCATCAATTTTGCAGATAGCCGCCGCTCGATGGGTCATCAATGCGACCACTTCGCTCAGGCTCAGCCTGCCGCTATGGTACAAGGTGTGCAGTGAGGCGGCCAGTGCCGTCTCCAGGCCAATTAAGCCAAATGGTGCTTGATCAAATTCACAGTCCTTCTCAGTCGGTGTATGGGGAGCGTGGTCGGAGGCGATACAGTCGAGTGTACCATCTTTGAGGGCATCGATAACGGCCTCACGGTCGGCAGCAGTGCGCAGCGGTGGATTGACTTTCAAATTAGTGTTGTATGCGTGAAGATCTGCATCGGTGAATTCGAAATAGTGTGGGCACGCTTCCGCAGTGACCGGAGCATGCCGTTCTTTTGCACGTCGGATGATGTCGATTGCGGTCGCGGAACTGATGTGCTGCATATGAATGTGCGCGCCGGTGAATTCCGCGAGTAGAACATTGCGGGCGACCATAATATCTTCGGCCAATATTGGCCAACCATGCAGCCCCAGTCGAAGCGACCATTCTCCCTCGTTCATGACCGCATGTTTGGTTTGAGAATCGTCCTGGCAGTGATCCATTATGGTGAGGTCAAACATATTCGCATATTCGACTGCGCGGCGCATGATTTCATTACTTTGTACGCATCTGCCACTATCAGTCATGGCGACAACGCCGGCCTCTTTCAATTGTCCAGTAGGGGCGAGACGCTTGCCTTGCATACCAAGGGTTAGGCAGCCGGTTGGATAGACGTGCACGACTGCCTCGCGTGTGACTTTGTCCATGATGCGTTGGATGGTGCCGGCGTTATCGCAGACAGGGCTGGTATTCGGCATGCAGACCACCGAGGTAAAGCCGCCGGCTGCTGCGGCCGCGGTCCCGCTGCGTATGCTTTCCTTATGTGTTTGTCCCGGATCGCAAAAGTGGACATGCAGATCGACCAATCCCGGTGCGACAATGAGTCCGGTGGCATCAATTTTTTGGGCAAATCGCTTTTGATCTTCGGAGAGCTGTGGACAGATTTTACCGTCAGCGACATACACGTCGCCGATTGCATCGCGCTGGTTTGCCGGGTCAATTACACGACCGCCGGTGATCCAAAGTATGTCAGGCATATGAAAAAATGTTTAAACTAAAGCGTCGGGCTGTGGGATTGGTTAATCGGGAAGCTGGATCGCTTGTTGTTGGTAGGCGCTGCTACAGAGATGAAGCACTGCCATACGGATAACGATACCGTTGGTTACTTGTTGTAAAATCACGGAACGTTCGGAATCGGCAACTTCGGAGTCGATCTCCACGCCGCGATTGATCGGTCCTGGGTGCATGATGATCGCTTCCGGCTTGAGCCATTGCACCCGCTCCTGGTTGAGACCGAACATGCTCGTATATTCACTTAGTGAGGGGAAGTGTGTGGAACTCTGACGCTCATGTTGAATGCGCAGGAGCATCACGGCATCCGCATTTGCCAGTGCTTCGCGAAGCTTGTGGCTGACGGTGACGCCCATCGCTGCAAAGGCTTTGGGCACCAGTGTGCTGGGGCCAGCAATGGTCACCTCGGCACCGAGCTTTTGTAAGCAACTGATATTGGCGCGTGCCACGCGGCTGAACAGGATATCGCCGAGGATAGTGATTTTTTTGCTTTCCAGGCTGTCGAATTGCTCCAGTAATGTGAACGCATCCAGCAGTGCTTGGGTGGGATGTGAGTGTGAGCCGTCGCCGGCGTTAATCACCGGGATATCGACCACTTTGCTCAGGTAGTTGGGGGCACCAGAGGCCGAGTGGCGCATAATGATCATGTCTGCTTGCAGCGCAGCGATATTCTGTGCGGTGTCGCGCAACGTTTCGCCCTTGGTCAAGCTACTGGCATCACCCGTGATCGTAATTATATCGGCGCCAAGGCGACTGGCGGCAACTTCAAATGCTAAGCGTGTGCGTGTACTCGGTTCGAGAAACAGGTTCACCACCGTACGTCCATCCAGATAGGGTTGCTTTTTATTATCCGCTTTCAGCGCACGCTTGAAAGCGCTCGCCACAGTGAAAATGGTCTCAATTTCCTCTCGTGAAAGAGAGTCAATCACAATAAGGTCTTTTCGGTTCCAAGTAAGTCGCTTGCTCATGAGTAATCTGGCCGAAAGGCACTCGAATGACGGTACCTGAATTCAGCAAATGTACCGTGAACAGCAAAATCAAAAGAGCAACGAGAAAGATCAAAAAACAGAGCACGACGCATGATCTTAAAGCAGTACCGAATGGTCTGCCTGCATCCGCTTTAATTGGCTGGCATCGACCACATCTGGAGCGCGTGTGTCGGTGCCAGCGGTTTTATTATAGCGGCCGGTAACGACATCTTTTTCATAGCGGGTGAAGCCGTGCTTTTCGATATTTTCAGTACTTAATTTGCGCTTGGTGCTGCCGGTGGTATAGTTGCTGGAGACATTCGGCGCATGGAAGACCTTGCGCACGACATTTCCGGTTTGTGGGTGCGTTGTGAGCGTCTCTTCGGACATGCTTTGAATATATTCGAAAATATCCCCGTCGCTGCCATCGGGGAGGATTTCTTGATAAACGTAGGTGGGCATGGATAAATAAATATAGAAGTGTACAATTCGTTTACACATATGCATAGTAGGGTGCATCGACAAGCTTTTTCAACGATATGATCCTGGCGATTGAAAGTTCCTGTGATGAGTCTGCACTTGCACTGTTCGACCCTGACAAGGGTGTCGAGGGTGAGTGGGTGCACAGTCAGATCGACTTGCATCAAGACTACGGTGGCGTGGTTCCCGACCTCGCTAGCAGGGCGCATTTGCAGAATTTTGTTCCCTTACTCGAAGCGTCTGATGTACTGCACCAGCGTTCGCGGATTACACAAATTGCAGTGACACAGGGCCCCGGCCTAGCCGGTTGTTTGGCGCTCGGTGTCGCGTTTGCCAAGAGTCTCGCATTTGCGTGGCAGTTGCCGCTCTGTGGGGTGAACCATTTGCGTGGTCATGCGTATTCACCTTTTATTGAGTTACACCATACAGATCCCACTGGTTTTGCAGATGCATTTGATGCCTGCTTGCCCCATCTTGGACTAGTGGTTTCCGGTGGGAATACGATCTTGTTTGCGATCAATCGAGCTAAGCAACTCAGCATTTTAGTGGAGACGGTTGACGATGCTGCCGGTGAAGCACTTGATAAAGGTGCCAAGCTGCTTGGGCTAGACTATCCGGGCGGACCGCATATTGAGCGGATTGCTGCCACGGGCGACGAGCAGGCATTTGATTTTCCCAAATCGATCGCGCCGCGCAATCAGCGCCGCTTCAGTTTTTCAGGTCTCAAGACCAGTTTGCGGTATCGTATCGAAACCATGGATGATCCGGTGCTTGAAGCTGCGCTGCCAGATATATGTGCCTCTTATCAACGTGCAGTGATCGATCAACTGTGCGGCAAGACCAAGCACATTTTAGAGGCTGCAAACTATCGGAGCCTCGGTCTTTCCGGCGGGGTATCCAACAACCGCGCCTTGCGCGCCGCAATCGAGCGCTTGGCCAAACGGTATCGATTGCCCTGTCTGATTGCCAAGCCGCGTCATACCGGCGACAATGCCGCAATGATCGCCTTCGCTGCGTATGCCGATCCCGAGGGCACCTGTCCGGAGGGCCTGCAAATTGAGCCTGCCCTGCGCTTGGCCAAACTTGAGCCGTGCAAAAACTCTGGTGCTTAGAGTTTGACTCTATTTGAGGGGGGCGTCAGAACGTGATACAATTTTTAGTTACTTTAAGCTTACCGAATTTATGTGCTTACGATTTTTAATATTGCTTGTGGGGGTCAATGTGGTGCTGACTGCTGCTGCCGAAGAAATTCGTATTGCCGCCTCCGATCTGCTGGCAGATTTTATTGACGAACCGCTGCAAGCCTACGGAGCTGAGCATTCAATTGAATGTGTGCTGAATCGCATCGGTAGTTTGCCGGCCATGGACGAGTTACGTGCCAACGCAGTGGACCTGGCGATTATTGCCGTGCCGGAGAATGCCGCAGTGCCCAGTGATGAATTTCGAACCTATCCCTTTGCGTACGATGCGGCGGTGATCGCGGTGAATCAAAATAATCCGATCAATGAAATTAGTGTGTCCAGTCTGGGTGCATTATTTGGTTCGGATGAAGAGTTTGATTACAGTTCCTGGGGCGATTTGGGACTGTCCGGATGGCATGCCCGCTCAATCAAGTTGCTCGTAGGGAAGACCGACCAAAGTATTTCACTTGAATTGTTTAAATTCTCAGTGCTTGCCGGTCGCCCCTTAAAGAGTTCGGTCGCTGCTGTGAAAGATGCCGAGGTTGAACATTTATTGATTTCTGATTCTGCTTCGATTGCAATTTTGCAACGCCTTCCGCATAGCCAACAGATTAAAGCTCTGATGGTTTCCGCAGATGCCGATAGCCCCGCATTTGGTCCTACGGATCAGAATATTCACTACGGGGACTATCCCATTCGTCTGGCATTTTATATTGTGTATCATCCGCATGCTGACGAGCGAGTTCGGGAGCTGCTACGTACATTATGGAGTGATGAAATGGCTGATTCGCTGCGTACAAACGATATGTTTCCCTTGCCGGATGCCGTGCGTCGTAACCTGACCACCCATTTGGATGCTAGACTGTAAATTTTTATTTGAAAACAGATTGACAGCGGCTGTAAATTAAGCCTATTGTTCATGTTTTATAAAAGCGAGCGTAGCTCAGTTGGTAGAGATCGGAAGAGCGTCGGGTAGGGAA
>CAXQRK010000112.1:0-8938 GCA_964226535.1 Polaribacter sp. | reverse complement strand
ATTTTCAATTATTTTCAATTTATTCAAACTGATCATAATTGAATCCTAAAAAACTCGGTCAACTCCTTACGGATTTAGCTGAGTGGGCACCGGAAAATGCATTAAACGCATCCCCCTGCAAGCCTTTTATCGCAAAAATATTATTTTTATTCGCGCAGGTTCGTATTGGACCACAAATGAGCTTTGGGCCGCAGGTATGCCCTATGCTATTGGTAACGCCGCAGCTCGCGTTCGGCTTCGCGCATGGTGATTTTCTTTTTCAACGTTTCGCGCTTATCAAAATGCTTTTTGCCAGTACACAGGGCGACTTCAACCTTAATCAAGCCATGCTTGAGATACATGCGAAGAGGAATCAGCGACTTCCCACCTGCATCCATTGCACCGAACAACTTGTGAATTTGCCGGCGATGCAGCAGCAACTTGCGCTTCCTGCGCGGCGAATGATTTTGAAAATTCCCAAACTTATATTCTCCGACATGGGCATTATACAACCAGCACTGCCCCTTCTCTATACGACAAAAGCCTTCCGAAATCTGCGCATCGCCACCGCGAATCGCCTTAACTTCAGTCCCTTGCAATGCAATGCCTGCTTCGAAACAATCACCTACAAAATAATTGTAGTGAGCCTTACCATTGCGAATTTCCTTAAAATGATCATTCGCAGACTTTTTTTTCGCACACACAATACAAACAGTCCGGCCTGTTTCGGCATAGGCAACAACAAAGCCGAAACAAACGGCTGATAACCACACGGGCCAGCACGGCTAAGTTTAGGCCTCGGCTTCTTCGTCCAACTGGCAAGTAATCTTACCTTCAATAATCTCACGCAAAGCGAGATCCTCAGCAGAAAGGCGCTCAAGAGACTCAATCAGAGGCTTATAACCACTCTTTAATTGTTTTGCACGACGTGATACGAGATTGATCAAAATCATCGGATCGGTAATCACTAATTGGGCGGCCTGTAAATAATCGTCTCTCAAAATGTAGCTCCTAGTTAGAAATGAATTTGAAAAAACGATTGATATTGACGGACTGCAAACGATTTGCAATACAAAATAAACAGTGTTTCACCAGCACTTTAGTTCCAAGCCAAGACTAGGCGGAGTCTGGCTGGAGCGTTTAAGCAAGCGTATGTCGGTGCTGCATCAACGCTTTTTGGACAAGCCCGGGAAGCGGCAGCGTCGTTCACGTAAATATTTCTATTCAATGCGCATGTGGTTGGAAACAAATGGCTTTCGCTCCTGCCAATTTGCCAATACCGCCGCGAGCCTCGGTCCGGACGAGGAAGCATTGAGTGATTTAAAAGCTTAAAATCCTGATTCAAAATCAATCTGCAGTCAAGCGATTCAGCTCGCCATGCAAACGCGAGACTGCTGTATAAAAATAAGCGGCACTTTGTTTGCGATCCGCACGGCAAGGCTGGGCCGAACCAAACTTTACATGAGCAACTATATTTTGAATGGTCGATAGTTTAATTAGATGCCGACCAAAGGTGTGATCGCCCCAGTAGCAAATATCGCTGGAAGGGTTGGTATTCTTGGCGGTGTAGGCAATCGCAGTCGGTATAATATTGGCAGACACGGCATGAGCCGGCTGAAATAAGGGGGAGCGAAACGGTTGTACCGATGTTCCATCCGTACTGGTTCCCTCTGGAAACAGCACCACCAGTAACTCCTGCTTTAGTGCTGCCTGAATTTCAAGTGCAGTCTGTGCGGATTTAAGCGGCCGCTCACGAGTCACCATGATGGTTCCTGCATGCCGCAACAGATTGCCAATTATCGGCCAGTTGAACAACTCCGATTTTGCAACAAAGATGACGGGAGCTTGTGACGCAATCACAAGGATATCCAAATAACTCAGATGATTACTCACAATAAGCCCATGAGTCGGAACAGTACCTTGGCGATGTACTTGAACTTGCAGGATTTCAAGACCCCGAATAACCTGCTGCTGCAACCATCGAGCACGTGCACGATGATCACTTACGGATTTTCCAGACCCGTTGGCGGATAGAATCAGTTGGGTTAAACGTATTAATCGTAAGATTGCCTTGCAATGATTCGTCATACTTTATGAAAGAATCTCATAAGACCGGCCTTGCGCATGGATTCAACATCCAAAATGGTAAGATAGTCGATTGTTTTAAATTCACGATCCATTGCCGGAGAACTGGCAATCATGGCCCCTAGACTTAAATAAGCGCGAAACAACTTGGGACATTTTACCCGGATCAGATCACCTGTTGCTGGATCGAGTTGATGGGCCGCCAGCGGCCTAGTCTGTAACTTAGACGGAGCCATATGTCGGGAGCTTAGCTGATCATAAAGCCCCCAGCCTTCATCGGCATTTTGCGAAGTCAATGAACTACAGCCCATCAGATAGCGCGAACCATTCGCCAAGGCATATTGAGCAATCCCGCGCCAAAGCAACTCCAGCACCTGAAGCTTGCGATGGTTCATATGGATACACGCCCGACCGAGTTCTAAAATCTGATCACGGTAGCACATATAGGGACTAAAATCAAACTCCCTTGCACTGTAATAGCCGATTCCCTGCTCAGCCATTCGCCCGGTTTGAAGACGATAAGTACCAACAATTTCTTGCGTGGCTTGATGTTCCACGAGCAAATGTTCACAGTAGTCATCAAACGGATCGGCATCACGCTCATCCTGCAACGAAGCTTTAAGCCCTTCGCCAAGTTCGACATTGAACACCTGGTAACGCAACTTTTGGGCCGCATCAAGGTCCTCAGCCGAGCGGCTAATACGAACTGCATATTCATTCTGACGATTAATGCCAAACATAGCTTATGTATTCTTCAACAATGCAATAATTTCACGCAACGAGGACATCGATGCGCCTCGCTGACTATTCACCAATCCAATCTCATACGCCCGCTGCCAATGTTGCACTACACTTTTCAAACCAATTCGAATCGGCGTATGCGGATGGTAGATATGGGTCGGCTCAGAGGTGACCCCATTCAATTCGATCACACTCAAGTCGACCCCTTGCCGCAAATCAGACTCAGATGGGCAACGTATATCAAAACGGCCCAGATAAAAGCCCTCAAATGTCTTCGCAATCCGATCCACTTCAGCCTCAAGCTGCGGCGTGATTAAATCGGCTCCGTTTAGAAATAAAGCACCGCGACAATGCGACCCGATGGCGGCAAGTGTGACACGCTGACCGGCTGCTGGAATATCCGCGAGCTGATCCTGCAGCTTTTCAAAAAAATATTGGTAGGACAGTACGGCGCGGGGATCATCCAGGATTAATTGTTTGAGTGTGCGCTGCCCATCGCCAATGACGGAAGTCATCCTTTTTCGTGTGAGTGAAACGATGGAACCATTCATCTGATCCGGATATCGAACATATAGCACCCCAAATTCCAAGCCACTCACGTAGGCTTGAACCAGAGTATCACAGTCACGCTGCTGCAGCTCCGCCTCCAACTCCAATTCATGATTGAGAATGCACACACCTGTGCCGCGTTCGCCCTGATCAGGCTTGATCACCAGTGGAAAACTCAATTGTTCGGCGGCCATCCATTGGCAAACAGACCGCTTCTTCTCAGGCGCATCTGCCCGAATCAGCATATATTTAGCGACGCAGCCGGATGCGCACAACTGATCTAATATTTGCGTCTTTGATTCTCCCACGATTCCGCTATGCGGCATGCCTGGATTGCAACTGGTGAAGGCCAGAGGCTTGCCTTTACGAAGCACCGTTCCAATCAATGCCACGACCACCGGAATATAAAAGAGATACGGCGGCCAGAATTCCCAACGTAGAATTCGTTGCACACGCACAAACAACTTGCGCCGGCCTTCATGCGTTAGTGAGGCCAGAATGAATCTTATTAAGAGCAATGAAATCAGTCCTAAACAAATCAGCCCCAGCAACATAGACACACCATTTGCGGTTAGCCACGCAGAGGCCGAATGTCCGAAATAAGCCACCAACGCAACTACTGGAAACGCCCAAAGTGCGCCCGCAAGAGCGAACCATATCATCATTTTAAATACATTTACCTTAACCAATCCAGCAGCAAGATACAGTGGCAGACGAGTGCCCGGCATGAAACGCGAAATCAACACAGTGGTACCACCACGACGATTTAACCAGAGTCTAGCCGATTCAATCGTTGCCGCAGAAACCACATACCGAAACGGCCAGCGTGACAGCAAGCAGCCTCCGCCATAACGACCAATCGCATACAGCAGCATGTCACCGATCCAAATACCCAAGAAACAAGCAAACATGGCAAATGATACCGGAATCACTCCCCGGGCAACCAGTAAACCAGCAGCAATGCAAGTCAGATCCTCACTTAACAGAGTTCCGAGTCCAAGCGCCAGCAGGATGATCAGCCAAATCGTGCCAACCGACAGCGTACGCTGATTCACAGGCGCTTGTGCCCCCTCAATCAAGTATCCTTCTGCAGCAATGGAGGGTGTTGATGACTGCCCTCGACCAACCGTCAGAAAGAACGCTTCAAGCCGATCACTCAAAAACTCTGGATCAGCGCCTGACATCTGATCCCACCCGGCACTCTTGACACGCAAAATCAAATCATCAATCACACCCGACTGCCCATCTTCAAGCGGCGAACGTGGGGACAAGCGCTCCCGACCGAATAGCCATACCGCCATCAGTAATACCAAACAGATACCAAAAACCAGGCGCAGCTTGCGGTTCATGATTAGCCCTTGAATTCCAGCGCTGCCTTTCGTACAACCGAGTGGATCCGACGGGGCTGGCACCGACGAGTCACTGAAAATTCAACCTTGCTGCGAGTCACCCGAATCATTGTTTGACTAACTGTACCACCATCTTGACGCGTCACATAAATAGCATCGGCTGGCTGCATCGCCTCAGTATCGCTGAGGATATCCAATAGGGGCAAATGGCGAATACGCTCAAAACGAGACTTACGTGCGGCGATCACACGTTCACTGTGCACCGATGAACTGGTCAGAAAAGGTAGAGGATCCATGGCTAGCTCAGCGAAAGCAGATCCGTCCCACGCAAAGCGTCGTACTCCCGATTCTGCTAAAAAAAGTAACTCAAAGGGTGCGTAGTCCTCGTAATGGCAAGCGTTCAAATATCGAATCAAGGCTGACTCAGAATCCGCCTGGCCAGCAAATAGAGCGATCTGCCCACGTGTCCGTTTGCCCACAACAGGCAGCGTGTCGACCGGGTAAGCATTCAGCAGTGCCAGTGTGATTCCGGCTTGATTGGTAAACAACCAAGTTCCGTGCGCAGCCGGATCACGCGCACAAAAACCAGGAACGCGGTGCTGTGTTTCAAATCTGCAATCAAATGACGCCGGTCGGGTCCATTTCTCATCACGGTTGAAGACCATTTCGTAACCGCCTTCCCGAAAAAGCCACGCAGCCGAACACATTTAAATCGAGCCTCGGTGTTGCAGTGTAGACGGTGCAATGCCAAAGTTCTCAGGCACATCGACTTGAAATTGCTGTGCAATTACAGCAATCAGCGCAAAATGATGCACCGTATGAGACGCCAAAAACGCCAACTCTCTGTATAAACAGGATGTCAATGGTGCCTGCAATCCTTCATCCGAAACGTGCAACGGACCATTTTCTGTACCGATTCGCTCTAATTGAGAGCGAATGAACCGCAATCGACTCAGTGCCATGTTTGAGTTGGTTTCGACCTCTATATTTCGAGGACGTGCCTGATAAGCTACCACCCGCGGTACTGCATTCGCCATCAACAATTCGTCATAGTGTTCAATACAATGCCGCATGTGCTGGCCAATACTCGACGCAAAGACGTCCGCGCAAGGCCGCTGGTACACAGTTGGTGGCATTGCTGAAATCAGATCAAGTGCTTGATCGATCAGTGCTTGATTGAGATGAATAAGAGTGGACATGGGTTCTAAACGGAAGGTTTTTGATCAAACAATCTAGGTACATACTTGGTTTCTGCTAATCACCATTTTCTCACGGCTCATGGAATGAAAGGTGTACGGAATGCCCCCGACATCATGCCCGGAAACACCTAAACCCGCAAATGGCATCCAATCCGCACGAAATGCGGTGTGTTCATTCAATAGAATGGTCGCAGCATTGAGTTGATTCGAAGCCATTTCAGCGGTCTTCAGGTTTTGTGTAAAAACTGCCGCTTGAAAAGCCCACGGCACATCATTCGCTCGTCTAATTGCATCGTCAATTGCATCATACGAATAGACTGCAGTTACCGGCCCAAAGACCTCTTCACGAGATATTTTTGCATCCAGCCCAGGTTGGTCAAGGATGGTTGGCATGTAGCTGGTTGCGGATAAAATACGGCCACCTGTCACACATTCAGCTCCAGATGCAATCGCCTCTTCGACCCACTCATGCACACGCACAACTTCCCGCGGATGAATCAAGGGCCCCACCTCCGTGTCCACTAATTGAGGATCATCCACTCGCAATGCGGCAACCCGACTAGCGAACTGCTCCAAAAATGCATCGTGCACATGCGCATCGACAAATAGACGCTGCGCAGATACGCAGACTTGCCCGGCATGATAATACGCACCTTTGACAAGACGATCTGCAGCATCTTTCAGATCCGCATCCGCCGCAATAATCACAGGGGCAGCACCACCATGCTCCAAGGCACAACGGGTGCCGGGAGCAAGTTGCGAACGCAGCAACCAGCCGACCTTGGCTGAACCGATGAAGGTAAAAAATGCGACACGTGGATCCGTCACCAGTTGATTCGCAAGCTCATTGGAGACCAGTACCGCTCGGGCCCAGGCCTCAGGCAAGCCTGCTTCTCGCAAAATATCAATGAAGCTCAAACAAGAAAGTGGTGTCGCAATTGACGGTTTGATCAGCACCGGACAACCGGCAGCAACCGCCGGCGCAACTTGATGCGCAATCAGATTCAGCGGATGATTGAAGGCACTGATCGCAAGCACCGGTCCGATCGGTTCCCGGCGAGTATACGCACGATAGCCTTGCGTCGATGCGGTCTGCCCCATGGGAATCTCTACACCGGCCGCATGCGCCAGGGTTTCGGCGGCGCATTTGACCGACACCGCCGCGCGCTGTGCTTCAACCAGTGCATCCGTATAGGGCTTGCCCCCCTCTAACGCGATTTGTCGGGCCAACGTTTCAGCACGTGCAGAAATCAATGCGGCAGCTTTTTCCAAAATATCAATTCGCTGCCATTTGGCTAAGGGGCCATGCCTGGATAAGTGCATGGCTTCAGCTAGAGAGCGCTCGGTCTCCTCCGCGCTATGATAGGTAAGCTCACGGACCGTTTCACGCGTCCATGCCGAATACACAGTCAGTACATCAGATAGCATGAGCGTGATTAAAGCAGACAGGTTTTCTTCGCGAGTTCTTCAAGCAGTACGCGTTCATTTTCTGAATAATCCACCGGAAGTTCAATTAAATGCACCCCCTTGCGGGCGATACAGTCCTGCAGAATCGGCAAAAAGTCTACAGTCTGCTCAACACGAATCCCACGGGCGCCATAACTCTCGGCATATTTGACAAAATCCGGATTGCCATAGTCCAAACCCCAATTTGGAAAGCCCATCCCAGCCTGCTTCCATTTGATCATACCATATGCATTGTCACGCAACACCAATACAGTGAGATCAAGCTTCAACCGAATTGCCGTCTCCAACTCCTGGGAATTCATCATAAAACCACCGTCACCACAAACCGCAAGCACCGGCACATCTGGATTGACTATTTTTGCCCCAATTGCAGACGGAAGTCCGGCTCCCATGGTGGCAAGGGCATTGTCAAGCAACAGAGTATTTGATTCGTATACGGGATAATTACGTGCAAACCAAACCTTGTAGATACCGTTATCAAGTGTAACAATCCCATTACTCGGCATTGCCTGACGCACATCCGCCACAAAACGCTGTGGAATCACTGGAAAATCCGACACCGCATCTTTTTCGTGAATGTGCGCCGATGCATCCATACGCACACGTTTAAAGAAACTCATGTCATAGGTAAGGGGCGCACTAATCCCCTCAGCAATCTGCTTTACAGATTCCGCAATAGAACCAACGACTTCAAGCTGAGGAAAGTAGACTGGATCGACTGCGGCAGGGAAATAATTCAAATGAATCACTTCTTTGCCACCATGCTCCATGAAGAATGGTGGCTTTTCGACCACATCGTGACCGATATTGATGATCAAGTCTGCGCGATCAATCGCACAATGAATATAATCCTTGTCAGAAAGCGCGGCAACACCGAGGAAATGTTCGTCACGTCCATCCACCACTCCGGCACCCATCTGAGTGCTAAATGAATACAATCCGGTGCGCTCGAGAAATTCGCGAATCGCGGTACGAGCCTGTTTCCGATTCGCCCCCGCCCCGATCAAAACCAGCGGCATCTTTGCTGACTGAATCTTAGACCGGGCTTGGTTCAGCACAGAGGCCTCCGCAGTGGCATATTTGCGGATCGATCGATTGAATAGATCGACTTCACCGGTGTCCATTGCAGCCACATCTTCAGGCAATTCCAAATAAACCGCACCCGGACGCTCGGTCGCGGCAAGACGCACCGCTTCGCGCACGGTTGATGCAACATTATTACCATGCGTAATCTGGCAGGATAATTTGGTCAGAGGGCGCATCAAGCCGACTACATCAACTATTTGAAACCGCCCTTGCTTACTATGATAAATCGGTTTTTGACCACTAATCATCAACATTGGCATTGCACCGAGCTGTGCATATGCAGCCGCGGTGACAAAGTTGGTCGCACCGGGACCAAGCGTTGATAAGCACACACCAGGGCGCCCAGTCAGGCGACCATAGGTGGCAGCCATAAATCCCGCTGCCTGCTCATGACGAGTCAAAATCAATTTGATTGATTTTGAGTGGCGCAGCGATTCCAGAAAATCCAGATTTTCTTCACCAGAGATCGGAAGAGCACACGTC
>CAXQRK010000111.1:0-7339 GCA_964226535.1 Polaribacter sp. | reverse complement strand
TTGCGCTCAAATACTGGCAGACTTTGGCCACATGTATGCGTGACATGAAACAGAATACATAGCAACTCCAAGATCTGCCGCAGCAAACAACTGTTCCGACAGATGTTCCGACAGATCACCCTTCGACTACAAGCACCCGGCTATCGAGGCATTCAATTGCGCATAGGCATTGGTGCCGAGGGCTGGCTGAACCCCACCCCGTTGACCACATCATCGTCCGCATCGCCTGCACGATTTGGCAAGCGCCGGAAGCGCTCCAATACCAGGTGCCCCAAGTAGCTTAACGCTTCGAGAACTGGAAGCGCTTGCGGGCGCCAGGCTGACCTGATTTCTTGCGCTCGCGTGAGCGCGGATCACGGGTCATATGATTGGCTTGCTTTAGCGGCACGCGCAATTCACCATCTAATTTTTCAAGCGCACGCGCAATTCCAAGCCGAACCGCACCGGCTTGACCGTTGAGGCCACCCCCTTCCGCTTTAACGGTAATATCCACTTGATCCGTCATTTCGACGGTGACCAGTGGCGAGAGCGCGGCACGAGTAAAGGCTTCGGTCTTAAAATAATCCGCGGGCTCCTTGCCATTCACGAGAATGTTGCCGCTGCCGCGGCTGAGGCGGACACGTGCTCTAGCTGTTTTACGACGACCGATGGTGACAAATGTTGATTCGCTCATTATAATAATTCAATCAAATTAAACTAGTGGCTGTGGCTGCTGTGCTTCATATGAGTGGGTCGGGCCGGCGTGAACTTTCAGCTTTTTAAGCATTTGTCGTCCCAAACGGTTGCGCGGCAACATCCCCTTGACGGCGTGTTCGATAATAAATTCAGGCTTCTTGGCCCGCATATCGGCCATACTAATGTAACGTTCGCCGCCCATCCAGCCGGAGTAAAACATATAATTTTTATCGCTGTTTTTATTGCCACTGACACGGATTTTCTCAGCATTAATGACGACCACAAAGTCACCTGTATCGGCATGCGGCGTATAGGTTGGCTTGTGGCGGCCACGCAGCACGTTGGCAATTTTTACCGAGATGCGGCCAAGGGTTTCTTCGGCAGCGTCGACCACATACCATTTCTTGGTGTGATCACTTGTTGTAGCTAAAGTCGTCTTCATGATTTTGGGAAATGCGCCAACTGCAACAATCGCAATTATACCTGTCAATCAGAATTTTCATCCTTTTTGCTTGATTGGTTCGAGCGACCGTTTAACTGCTTCTTGCGACATGTATCCAAACGACTCACTTTCAAGCTGGCACCGTGGCCAAGGTCACTGGTCTCACATAGCGGCCGAGCAATGGCAGGACTGGAAGTGGCAACTGAAAAACCGTATCACCGAATTGGAACCACTTGAGCGCTACCTGAACCTCTCTCCAGAAGAGCGTGCAGGCTGCCTGTTTGCCAAAAACAAGTTGGCTCTTGCGATTACGCCCTATTTCTTTAATTTGATTGATCCCAACGACCCACATGATCCGGTGCGCAAGCAAGTGATCCCGCACGCCAGCGAGCTGCACAGTGCGCCAGAGGAACGGCTCGATCCGATCGGCGAAGAAATGGCCCAGCCGATCAATGGCATCGTGCACCGTTATCCGGATCGGGTCCTCTTTCTGGTGACGGATCGCTGCGCCGCATATTGCCGCTATTGCACACGCAGTCGACTGGTTTCAAATGCGCAGCACTATAACTTTCGCCCCGAGCTTGAGAATGGCCTTGATTATATTCGCAGACATCCTGAAATTCGGGATGTCTTACTAAGTGGTGGCGACCCGCTGCTGCTGTCCGACAGCAAGCTCGACTATTTGCTCGGCGAACTGCGGCAGATTCCACATGTTGAATTTATTCGGATCGGTTCCCGGATCCCAGTCTTTTTGCCGCAACGTATCACCACCACCCTGTGTGAGGTATTTAAACGGCACGGTCCGATCTGGATGAGCCTGCATATCAACCATCCGAATGAATGCAGCCACGAGTTGCGCGATGCCTGCGAACGACTCTCGTTTGCCGGTGTGCCGCTGGGCAACCAATCGGTCTTGCTCAAGGGGATTAATGACACGGTCGCTACCATTCAATCACTCATTCATCGGCTGCTGATGATGCGGGTGCAGCCATACTATCTCTATCAATGCGACCTGATTACCGGCAGTGCACACCTGCGCACGGATCCTCGCAAAGGGATCGAAATCATTCGCGCCCTGCGCGGCCACACCACCGGCTATGCAATCCCTCAATTTGTGATCGATGCCCCCGGCAGCGGCGGCAAAATACCGATCAATCCGGAATATGTTAAAACCATCACTGACGAGGCGATAATCATGCGCAATTTTCACGGACACGAATACCGTTATCCACTGACCCACTCTGCGCCCTCAACCCCCGCCTCACAGGCACCCGCATTTGAGCCGATTCTGGTGTAGCCTGGCATGGGCAACTACTTGTTGGTGCCCGTCGGCCGGTCACGCTGACAGCCTCTCGTCCCCATTGCAAAGTTGCTCTCATGATTGCGAAGTCGTATCGACAATCGCGCGCCCACGCCGGAATTTTTTGGCCACAATTCCATGTTGCGGCGCTAGCAAGAATGCCAGCGCAAACAGTAGGCCGGCCATGACCGCCATCATTCCAGCGGTCGACGTCGTTTCCACCACGGCCGGATCAAATCCGAGCCAGCCAGGCAGGTAAATGGCTGCGATATGCCCCAACAGCGCGGCCAAGGCAGCGCATAAGGCACTGATCCACACCATCCAATGCAGCCGATCGGTCAATAGATGGGCGGTAGCCGCCGGTACAATCAACATCGCAATCACAATAATACTGCCAACGGCTTCAAATGCAGCCACCGTGGTGATTGCGACCAAAGTCATCAGCATGTAATGGATCCGATTTGCATGGATTCCCATGCTGGTGGCCAATTCGGCATCAAACGATGCAATGCGCAGCTCTTTAAACAACAGGCTAACAAACACTAGATTGAGCACACATACTGGCGCCAGCACCACGACCGCCCGCGGCACCGCCCAGTCATGGCCAAACACTCGCGGCCGCCAGACCACATCCAACGGGGTCAATTCAATCGCTCCGTACAATACACAGCTTGCGTCTAGATCGACTCGATCCGCTGACTGCACAATCAGCAACAATCCCAGCGCAAATAAGGTGGTAAATATGATCCCCATCGATGCCCCCTCGTCGACTTTGCCCAAACGGCTGAGCCATTGGGTGAGGATTGCGGTCCATATACCGGTGAGCGCAGCGCCCACAAACATGGCACCACTCGTGCGTGCGCCGGTGATCAAAAACGCTATCGCCAGACCGGGTAGCACCGCATGACTGATGGCGTCGCCCATCATACTCATTTTACGCAGCACCAGAAAATTCCCCAACAGTGCACAGGCCACCGCCGCCAACATACCAACAAGTACGATCCATGTATCAATTGAATACCAGGCCATCAACTTAATCCCCCGGACTGATCGGATGCGGGCTCGCAGGCACGTCGAGCCTACTGGCCGTGCTTAATTGAATTAACTTCGCCTCCAGCAAGGCGACCAAGTGCTCCCCGAGCACGTGTTCGACCGCATCCGCATCGCGGTCCACCCGAGTAGTCGCCA
The DNA here is from genome assembly GCA_964226535.1 of Polaribacter sp. Taxonomy (GTDB): domain Bacteria; phylum Verrucomicrobiota; class Verrucomicrobiia; order Opitutales; family Coraliomargaritaceae; genus Lentimonas. The sequence continues at coordinate 3,734 of CAXQRK010000111.1, read as the reverse complement.
CATCCGCATACTCGATCAGATACAGCTCCCAGAGACGATGATTGCGGGTCACCCGGGCCGCCGCCTGCAGGCCGGCCTCGGTCAATACAATCCTATCCTCCGGGCCCAGCGCATCAATCAAGCCCGCATGGTAAGCCCGACGCAAGTCACGCCGCAGCTGCCGATCACTCCATGTGCGACGACCGCGCACCTGACGAAACGGCACACCCCGCAGCTGAAGCTGCGCGGCAGCTGCGCCATCGGCCTCCAAGATTTCATATAGCGCACGCAGCACATGCTGGCGCCCCACCCTGCGCTTCAAAGCCAACTGGCGCAGCACGCGCACCAGCAGCCCACGGGTCAGTCCAAACAACAGACTCAGCACAAACAAGAGTGCCGCCAGCAATACAATCAGGGCGCCGGCCGGCAGATTTGGGCGCAAAGCACTCACACTCGCTCCCAGCCAACCACTCGCTGCACCGAAGATGCCGGCCAGCAGTAACATTCGATCGAGACGCTCGGTCCAAAACCGGGCAGCCGCAGCCGGGATGATCAAAAACGCAATGATCAGGATCAAGCCCACCGCTTGCAAGCCGGCCACCGTTACCGCAGTCACACAGGCCAGCAGCCCGATATCCAGCCACTTCACCGGCCAGCCCTGGGCAGCCGCATATGCTTCGTCAAAACACAGCAGCCGAAATTCTTTAAACAACAGCAGCGACAGTGACAGCACCCCCAGCGACAGCACCCCCAGCAAGCTGAAGTCACTCAGCACCATTGATGCGGTTTTACCGTAAATAAACGATTCCAAGCCGGCTGCGGCCCCACCGGGCAGCTTGGTCGCGATCGTCAACAAAGACACCCCGGCACCAAAAAACACACTCAACACAATGCCCATCGCCGCATCATCCTTAATTCGCGAATGGTTGCGAATGAACAAGACCCCCATGCACCCCAGCCCACCGCTCACACTCGCCCCGAGCAATAACAGGGGCAGCGACTTACCCTGCCCGCCAAGCATCACGCTGAGCAAAAAGGCACCACACACTCCCGGCAAGGTCGCATGCGACAAAGTATCGCCCATCAAGGAACGTTTGCGTAGCAACAAAAATCCACCCATCAAACCACAGGCAGCGCCGAGCAGCGTGGTGCACATCACGACCAGGCGCGTGTTGTACGTGCGCAACAGCAGCACATCGAGGACCTCCGCATATTCAAGCATACCGATCCAGGCAACTATTCAAGTGTTTTGGCCAGCTCCTCGGCGGCTTCACTGAGGAGCGAAAGTTTGGCACCGTAAGTTTTGCGCAGATTGTCCTGGGTGAAGACCTGCGCCACCGGCCCGGCCGCGACGACTCGCAAATTCAACAACACGGCCCAGTCGAAATACTGCGGCACGGTCGCCAGGTCGTGGTGCACGACCAGACAGGTCTTGCCGCGCTGCTGCAGTTCCTTTAAAATATGCACGATTGCTTGTTCAGTGGCGGCATCCACTGCGGCAAACGGTTCGTCCATGAAATACACATCCGCATCCTGCACCAGGGCACGCGCCAGAAAGGTGCGCTGCTGTTGGCCCCCGGACAGCTGACTGATCTGACGGTCTGCATAATCCGCCAGCCCCACCTGATCCAGCGCCTGCAGGGCCAGTGCCTTGGAGCGCCGGTTCACACGGCGAAACCAGCCCAACTGTGCATAGGTGCCCATCGCCACCACATCCAGCGCACTCACAGGGAAATCCCAGTCCACACTTTCCCGCTGCGGCACATAGCCGACCCGTCTGCGGGCCTTGCGATAAGGCTCCCCATACATCCACACCAGCCCCGAATTGCGCGGAATTAAGTCCAGACAGGCCTTGATCAAGGTACTCTTGCCCGCCCCGTTCGGCCCAACGATGCTCACCAACTTGCCGACCGGGATCTCTAGATCAATTTCCCAAATCACTGGCTTGCGATGATAGGCCACCGTCAAATCGCGAATCACCAGCGGCAGCGCCTTCAGCTCTGCCGGCGGCGCGGTCCCGGGTAACACTTGCCTGGAGACGCTATGGATTCGCATAATATGAGCTAGGTGCGCCTGGTCATACTGGATCCTCAATGCGTCAGGCCGCTGAGCTTGCCCTGCATGCCAGCTGCGGGAGCCTGCCCGCCGAGTGCACGGGTAATCGTGGTAATATTATGATCGATCATGCCGATATAAGTGCCTTCGTACTGACCCGCCGGCCCCATCGCATCCGAAAATAAAGTGCCACCGATCTGCACCACGTGCCCGCGCGCACGGGCCCCTTCGACCAGGGCACGCACATTTTTATCCGCTACCGAACTCTCCACAAACACCGCCGGAATGTGCTGCGCCACAATCAGATCGACCAGCGCTTCGATATCGCGCAGCCCAGCCTCAGACTCGGTGCTGAGCCCCTGTATGCCCCGCACCCTCAAGCCTGTGGCACGGCCCAAATAATTAAACGCATCATGGGCGGTGATCAACACACGCTGCGACTCAGGAATTGACGCAATCGATTCCCGCGCATATCGATCCAACACCTCCAGTTGCTGTACATAGGCGGCAGCATTGGCCCGATACTGGTCCGCATGCATCGGGTCAAATGCGGACAAGGTGTCCACCACAACCGCTACCGCCTGGATCCAGCCCCGCACATCCATCCATACATGCGGATCGCTGTGCGCCGAGCCATCGTCCAATTCCAGCAAGTAATCCGAATCCTTCACAATGGCTTCCGTCACCGCCTTTACCGGCTTGCCGCTGCGCGCCACCCGCACCAGTACATCGGTCATCTTGCCCTCCAATAGCAGGCCATTGTAAAAAACCACCTCCGCCGCATGCAGTGCCAGCACATCACTGCGGGTCGGTTTATACAGATGCGGATCCACGCCGGTGCCGATGATCCCCTGCACCCGTGCCCGCTCGCCCGCTACATGATCCACCAGATCCCGAATCATGCCAACCGTGCACACCACCGTATACGGCCCCAAATGCTCCTTGCTTACATGCGTATCCGACGATGCCGCCGGCGGAGCACATCCCACCCATAGGCCTGCGACCGGCAGAAGCCAACATAGCAACCATATAGTACGATCAAAATACATATTTTGAATACTCAAAATATGTATTTTGATTGTCAACTGGAAAGTTGCTGAAAGCAACCGTCGAGACCGCCGCCCCTTGCCCTTTGCGTTGACTCTGAGCCTCACCGCATCATGCTGCCCCTGATCACATGCAGAACCAAAACGACTCTCAGCTTCACCACAGCAATGCCTCCGCAGCGAACACACGCACGATCTCCAAGACCGAGATCAATCAACTGCCGCTAATCCGCTGGACCGGAGAGATTCAGATCTTAGACTCCATCGCTCAAATGAGCGCCGCCGTCGAGAAGCTGGCGGGGGAGGCTATTTTAGGATTCGATACCGAGACCCGCCCCAGCTTTAACAAGGGGGAGTACTATCCGCCGGCACTGATTCAGCTCAGCAGCGCAGACTGTGTCTATTTATTTCGAATCAATCGTACCCAAACACTCGCCCCACTGCGACCGATCCTGGAATCGGCCACGGCGCTCAAAGCCGGGGTCGCGATCAAGGATGATGTCAAAGCACTGCGCAAGATGGAGGATTTTCAGGCGGATGGCTTTGTCGAGATTAACGAAATTACGCAGCCGCTCGGCTATACAAATCGCAGCCTGAGGGCGCTTGCGGCCTTGCTGATGCATGGTCGCATCAGATCGGAAGAGCACACGTCTG
>CAXQRK010000110.1:0-15961 GCA_964226535.1 Polaribacter sp. | reverse complement strand
GACGCTCTTCCGATCTGCACGCCCCATGTAATCGGACAACCATGTATCCTCAATTGAATTTAAATTTGCAGCACCTGAGGCTATATTATTCACCTCATAATTGTCTTCAGTCGCCGATTTGGTCGATGTTCCGGAAATTGCAAATTCAAAGACTTCCTGCTCGACCGCATCATAAGTAATCATCACCGTATCCGTATGTACCCCGCGATTCTTCGGATCATATGCGATTGTTAGGCTATAGTCGGTCGACTTTCCGGCAATTGATGTCCGGGGCTGGTTCGCTACAGAAAAATGAGTTCCAGATGCCAGGCTGACAGATACATTTGTAATGTCTGATGCATCCGTATTGGTGAGATGAAAGGTGTGTTTAACCGGGGCGTTCGCCACATAGGAAAATCCAAAATCAGTCCCATTGTTCTCTTGAGTGACGACGTCCGACGGTAACACAGCATTTGCATGCTTATAAACTCCTTCACCGCCGGTCACAGCCAAAGGTGGAGTTGGCACAACGCCGACAATCGTATACGCTCCGAGGCTCGCATAATCCGAGAAGCCCACGGTCGGATCGATGCCACGACCCGATCCTTCCACCTCAATGTAATAGACGCCCGCCGCAACCGTCGCTTCCACTTTTGAGGCCAATAATACCGCACCTTCGGGCGAGCCTTTCGTAATCAGTGATCCGGTAGAGTCCAACAAATTTGCCTGCACTGCGAGATTTGCACCTTGTGTACTCGAGCCTGGTTCGGAACCCGAAGAATCGACATCCAAAGGCGAAACCGTCAACGAAATTTGACCGCCTGTAGTCACAAAACGGAACACATCCACGTCAGTGGATCGTGAGATCAACCCACTGCCACCAATCATATCAAATCCGATGGTTTCTAAAGTACCGGTATCTGCAGTAATCACATCTGGATAGTCATCCGCCTTAAAACCAAAACCGTTGTTAGTTCCACCAATAATAAACAGATCATTTTCTTGATTGTTTGCTAAATCATACTCCCCCTTACTCCACTGATCCACCTCATCATATAAGCCATCAGTGAAAGGTGCCCCCATAATCGGCCCCCAGCCAGGCGCATACTCATCAGTATGGCCATCGTAATATTCCGCACCCGGCACTCCCCCCTGCCCGTCATGAGATAAGCCAAAAGCGTGTCCCGCTTCGTGCGAAATCGTCGAAGCACACGAATATTCAGGCTCATTAAAGACCCAAACAATCGGTGAATTTGTACGAAATGAAAAGAGTCCAGCAACTCCCCCGAAGCCCGGTGCCGCATCATCGGTCGGCGTAATCACCACATGCAAACGTTTATCAACATCAGTCTTATTATACACGCTGACATCTGTGGTCACGCCAATATCGAAGGGTGCAAAATCTTCTGCGACACGCTGCCACACCGCGCTTACAAACGAATCATCATTCGCCTTCGGATGTGGCAAGGCCTCAATTAAATCACCACCGTTCCAACGTGGGTCCGTCACCGCTTCACCATCGAAATCAAGATAAATCACAAATTCCGCATTTGGAAGACTATCCAAAGGAATCGCTTCCGCAATCCCAACAAGCGGGGCATAAGACTTCGCAAACCAATCGACATTTCCCGCTTGCTGTGCGTGCTGAAGACCAGACTCCGTATAGACGGTGCCTTCGGGTGCACAATAAAGATCACTGATCTTAGATTCTTCAACGATCAACATCGGTATATCACTAAGACGCGGATGGTCTTTAACAGTCAACGCACGTGAATCGCCAAAGAATAATACTTGAGCGCAAAACGCATCATGTGCATCCAGATCAATCAACACTCGCCCGAGTCGATCATCCAGCTTGAGTGCATATACACTGGCTTGGGGTTCTTCGAGCACCGCAGTTACGGTACCTGACAACTGCCAAGTACCCAAGTTCAGGCTCACATGCTGCCCTAGCCGACATCCTTTCAAATCGAATGTGCTGCGCGGGACGAGTACATCACCATTTGCCGTGATTCCCTTAAAAATATAATCCAAATTCGGCTGTGTGGTCAACAGATGCCCAACGGCTACCGGCTCCTCAACCGATTCAGAATTACAATGCGCACAGTCGGCAGGATGTGCACAGTCGGCAGGATGCGAAGCAGCCGCAGATTCAATCGCCAACCGTTCTGCAGCAACTGGAGCGGGTGTCTCGGATGAGACGACTTGAGGCATATTCGTAACACCCTCCCGGGTTGAAGGCCTTAGCAAAACAAACGCCCCACACAGCAGCCCAACAACCAAACACAAACACCAGAATTGCCTTTTGTAGTTCGAATCAATCATTTCAAAACAATTCCATTACGAAAAATTAAAGCCTTATACAAATCGCCGCATAATCCATATGTAAAAATTTGCGACACAGGCTTACACAAAAAACCAAGTACGATTAAACACCGATTCTTCGTATGTTTTGTGCTAAAAAACAGATCACTCATCGACATTTAACCCAATAGTGCGATTGACCGCACCACTCGGCGTCATAATCGTTGGGTTCTGAAACAAGGAATTGGCATCCACATTCCGATAGGTCTGACGCGCAGGAGAGCCTCCCGGACTCACCAGATTGGCAGTCACGAAAATCAAGAGATTACGCTTTTGGCGACTCTCGCCTTCGGAACGGAACAAACGGCCCAGTCCAGGAATATCCCCCAACACCGGTACCTTGTCATTGACGGTCTTAACCTCATCACGAGTCAACCCACCCATCACAACTGTGGCACCGTCATATACGGTCACTTCAGTGGTAATCTCACGGGTGGAGAACACCGGTTGGTAGAAACCCGCCGGCACGGTTACACTAGTATCATTGGAAATTGCCACACTAGTACCACCATATTCGACAAAACCTTCGAACTCAGTCACCCGAGGCTCCAAAATAAGACTGATGGTATCATCATTCTCCACATTCGGTGTAACCGACATTTCAACCCCCACATTACGGGTCACAAAATCCTGTGGGGTACCTGCTGTAATGGTCACTGCGCTACCGCCAACATCACTACCCGAAACTTCCGACTCAATATCGCTGTAGCTTTCTGGATAACGTAGTTCCTGAGCAACCGTGATGGTAGCACGCTTACCGGAAAGCACAGTCACCTTGGGCGCACTCATCAAATCGCTGCCGGTTTTACGCGAAAGTGCGTTGATAGCAAGATCCACATCCGCGCCTGCGACAGTCCAACCAGTGGAAGTAAATACCGATGAAGCAAGTGATGCCAAATCAATCGCCGTTGATAGTTGCGGCGGTGTATTGAATGCAACCCTTTCATTATTCACAACAACCGCAGATGCATTGAGTCCGGTCGAAAATGCAGAATTCAGCCTACGGTTCTGTGTCGTTAACTCACGTGAATTGTCATATGTGGGATTGCCATATTGGTCCAAAACTGGAAAGCCATCCTCACCTACAATGAACTGCTTACCATGGCCGATAGTCCAATCAAAGCCAAGTTCTTCCAAATCACCCTGTTGAACTTCCAAAAACTTGGACTCAATCTCGACCTGCTTAACTTCGTTGTAGTTACGCAGGATGACGCGCATGCGTTCCAGATTGCGGCCAGTCTGGGTAACAATCAACTGCTCCCCGTCAAAGGCCAGGCTGGCGCCGGGCAGTTCGAAATTTACACCGGCACTTTGGAAGAATGCTTTGAGTGCATCAATCTCTTCGCTCATAGACGGCGTGCTTGAAACCGTCTCTGTAACCGTTTCAAATGGATTGATCGGGCCAGAAACAGTGCTGCCCGCACCACTATCGCGAAAACCGGTCAAACGAATAACAGTCGCCCGCGAAATTGGGAAAAACTCGGTGATATTCGAAGATTCTCCATCGATCGCATCACTCGCATCCACAGTAACCGCATCTGCACCAACAGAATAAGCAAAGTTCACTTGCTGTGTAACGAACTCAAGAATACGATCCAAATCCAAATTGCGCAGACTAATGCTGACCGTTGGGTTGTTTTGATTGGCATCAAACAGTGGTACAATGTTCACTCCAACACCTTCTGTATCGTATTCAACCGATAATTCTGATAAGGTCTCAATCACGCGAGTCAGTTCCATACCAGAAAAATTCACCTTGGGAATCACAATACCCTTCATTTTTTGCAAAATAGCGGAATCGACAATCCCGCTGCCGCTGGACTTGACATCCATTTCAAATACTTTCGGACGCTCCCACGCTTGATCTACTTCAGTAAGCATCTGCTCGCGGGTCTTATACTGGTTCTGTTGGTGAATATCACCGAGAAGTTCCGCAATTCGAGTTTGAAATAATTTTGCCTCGGCATTGTTGGCATCACGCGCTTCCACCTCTTTGAAGGTCTTAGCTGCACCATCGTAATCACCGTTCAAATATTGCGCGCGGCCGCGTGTAAGCAGATCACGAATCAATTTGCTTTGCACCACATATTCAGGGCTGACCTCTTCGATGGCGAGTTCATATGGATTGAAAATCTGGGCATCAACCGCCGCCGCAATCGAATCTGCTGCGCTGGGATCACCACCCGCGCTACGATAGGTTTCAAGCAGCGCCTCTGCCTGGGTGACATTGCCCGCGGCAACCAGCGCTCTGGCTTCGATTAAAATGACCTCGGTCTGTGCCTCCTCAATCTCTTTAAGTACAGTCGCGGTAGATGTGTTCAGTGTCAGGCTAGTTTGCGCGGCAGTCAGCAGCTCGTTAGCCTCTGGGTATACACCAAGCTCGGCAAGTTTAAGGGCTTCGTCGATCGCATTCTCAGCTGCCGCAATCTTTGCACTTTGATCTAATGCGGTGGCCGCGACAATGGCATCCGCTGCAAGTCCAGTCGTTGGCGAGACTGCCATTGCACGTTCGACCGAGGTGTCCGGGGCCTGCCCGAAAACACCGGATTGACGAGCCAGATCATTGTTGATCGCGGCCAGTAAACGCTGCACATTTTCATCCTGCGGAGCGATTTTGATCAACTCTTCCGCTGTTTGCTTGGCAGCGAGCAAATCTCCCGCATCACGCGCCCGCAAAGTTTCAGCCATCAGCTTAATCTTGTCCGATGCACTTTGAGCATCCGCCGGATGCTGTGCAATAAATGTAGATGTTCCGAGCACTACAGCCAATAGGAGGGCTGAAATGTGCTGTTGTGCAGCAAGGTATATTTTCATAGTTGGGTTACGCTGATGGACTGTCGGTTAGATGTTTTTAGAACAAGAAATCAAAGGTGTCACCAGTTTCACGATCTGTATCGCTGGTTGATTCGGATGACTCTGGAGTGGCTGTTTGTACACTTGAAGGACTGAGCGTCAACTGCTTTGTTTTCGGTTCAAGTTGATCATCGCCCAGTTTGGTTACAATTACACTGAATGCTTCAAGATTGATTTCTTCTGCAATATAGTTCCCAACGGATGTTTCAAAGGCTTGTGGTGTCTGTGTAATCAGTACTTCAACCGTGGGATCTTGCTCTGAGCGCAGAATGATCGTTGCGCCATCCTTGTACAGACGCTCACCATGCTTCAGTACAACTTGCTTGTCCGTACGATGATCGAGCAAACGAGCAAATACATTTTTGGAAATATTCCCATCCACGTCACGGATACGCTCAATGGTAAAGTCAAGTAAAGTAAACTCGGACTCAACTTTTTCCTGGCCGACCCGTGCACGCACCGATTGTTGCTGCTCTTCATCATACAGCAGCAGCAGGCTCTTGGACGCATCCTGCAAGTCTTCTTCAATGTAACCTTCTAGTTGAATACGATAGGGATCACGCTCAAACTTTGCCAGATAAATATCGAAGGGTGCTGGCCCCACATCCGGAGATACAAAAATAAAATTGCCCTTATGATCAATGTAGATCTTGGGGGGAGTGAATACATCATAACGTTCGCCAGGTGCCTGCTCCTGGGCATCCGGCCATGTAGCCTCGGCATCGGCTAACGCCGGCATCGGAATCGCTTGATACGGCTTGGCGGCCGATGGTTCGGTCAACTGTGGCGCTAGCGATATTTGACCGAACTTCATCAGGTAAAACCCAACAGCAGTAAACAATGCCAATACTGCCACAACCAACAGCAACTTGTCGTATAGTTTATTCATATGGGCTAAGATGGGTTTGACTCGGCCTCAGAGTCAGAGGTCAAGATGATTTCAATAAATTCCAGAGTCACCGTGAAACTCGATTCAGTCTCTGAGATCACAGGCTTTCGATTTGTTTCGGAAGCGGTGGCAGGTGATGCCACCGCGGCAGAGCTATCACCAAAAATACCAAAAATGTCCTCTAGATTGCCCTGAGAACCACTTGAGCTAGCCTGGACGGACGCGGTGCTTGAACGCTTTACTTCAACACTGCGCACAACGACCGGCAACTCGAAACGGGCCAAATTGTTTAAAAAGGTACGTAGCACTGAGGTGTAGCCGGTAAACGTGATCCGAAACGCAAGCGTATCAATTGCATCTGGCACCCGAGCAGAGACCGCCGGATTAACCCGAAAACCAACATTCCGCGCATCCGATGGCAGCTCAAGGGCCTCGCGTTCGACTGCTTGAATTCCACTGGGATCGGCATCAATTAATTGATCCAGCACATAACTCAGTACCTTGCGCTGCTGATCCAACAGTGCAATAAATTCACCCTCCGGAATTGTTGTGGTCTCAATATATGCCTCAAACCCAAATGCGAAATTATCCGGCACCTGAATTGGCGCAGCCACCTCATTCGCATCTAGGTGGGTCGTTACTTGCTTGCGGTAGTGGGCAATATATTTCTGCAAGCCAGACATAACGCGCACGCCATCGTTGGATATCGTCAGCAGCGAACCACGCTTTAATTTTTCACAAACACGGTGTAATTGGGCCTGCAAATGGGTCGCATTTTGTTGCGCTGCTTGCAAATTGTCTGCACTCGGTGTGGGATCGGCGTACAACAGCATCTGTAATTGACGATCCACTTTGGCTGATTGCTGCTTCAATTTTGATAATTGACCAAATTCAATTACAGCCAACGCACTGACCCCGACAAATACAAGCAGAGCCGTCACGCAAATGATATAAAATAGCGGATTTTTCTTCAGTAAACCCATAAGAATTAGAGTGGTTTATTGGTATCAACGACTAAGTTGATACTAAAAGGAAGTACATTCAAACCTTCATGTAATTTAGCCCATGTAAAGTCAGGCGAATGTGAGGAGACAATAAATTCGGAATCTGCAAAGCTCGTAAATAAGCTCTCAATCTGGTTTGATAAAGCATCTTCATCGATATCATCCGTACCATTGGCCGATTCACGTACGAGCAATTCTCCCTCGACAACAACCTCATAAGAAGAGCTGCCATCTGCGGCCGGTTCACGAATAACCTTAAGCGTATCAAGCCACACATCCTCGGCTTGATAGAGGCTTTCCTGTAATTCTGCAAAAAATCGGATCCAATTTGATTTGGAATTGACTAGGCCTTTGACCTGTTGAATCGCCTGGTGGCTTGCCTCGGCTGTTTGCTGATAATCGCGGATCTCGGCTTGATAAGACTGTAAGGGCTGTACGCTCGACTCAAGCACTTGAATTTGCTCTGCATATGATTGATTTGCCTGCTTAAAGGCTGCCCAAAAAGGCAGCGGCACCAAGGCCAGACAAACTGCAGCAGCCATCAAAAACGGCTTCTTGCGAGCAAATAGCAAGGCACGCTGGATCTCTTCTGGCAATAAATTGACCCCAGCTGGATTTGCAACCATCTCGCGACAGGCTTCACCAATGATCTCACTGGTCTGTGATTTAAGCGTTTCGCTCGAGCTATCAATCGCTCCATCCAGAATCACATTTTGTAAAGGATCAAAAAATTCAACTTCAACCTTCTGGGTGATTGACAACTGATCTGCCAAGCCCTGCAACAAGGCGCCTCGACCATTCAATAAAATACGCTTCGGAGCCGCTCCACCCTTTTGCCGACGATAATTGACGATTGAGCGCGTAACTTCCTGACTCATACGTTGCATAAACGATTTCGCACAGGATGTCAGCAACTGGGCACCCGAATCATCTGCTAAATGAGACGACTCCGCACTAAAAAACTGGCACTTGATGAACTCTGCCTCCGTAAACGGTTTACCGATGCTGTCAGCAATGTTTTGCGTAAGTGAGTTGCCGCCCAACTGAATATTGCGCACAAAAAAACCATCTGGATTCCGAAATAACAAGTTGGTTGAACGCGCACCGATATTGATCAATAATACATCATCATCCAAATGGGGATATGCAAACTGCAGTGTGTTGTAATCCAGCACAGTCGCCGCACTGATCGCCTCTGCGGAAAATCCGGCAGCCGAAACATAGTCACAAAATTCATTTACGATGTTTGACTTGGCCGCAATAAATAATACCTCCGTCTCGATCCCATCATCACCCAAAATTTGACTGTCCCAAACCACTTCGTTGAGCGGATAAGGAATATTCTGTTGCGCTTCAAAAGCAATTATCTGTGCACGCTTGGAGGCTTCAACGTGCGGAATACGAATCGTCTTGGTTAAGATCTGATTGCCTGGAATAATGAAGGTCGCCCGACCGGAAAGCTTGTGCACCCGGGCCAATTTTTTCAGCGCCTCGCCCACAGTCGGTAAAATGGCATCCTCATTAGACAAATCATATTGCAGATCTTCCGTAACCAACTGCTCAATTGAAAGCCCCTCCTCATTCCATGCAATGACAGCAGCGGTGATCCGACTGGCACCACAGTTAATAATTAATCGTTTGGAGCTACTCATAAGGGGTGGATGTGAACCGTAAAAAAAGCCGATCGATAGAGGGTGTTTATCCCGGTGGCAATCACTTTTTCAATTTCTCTTGTATTTTACTTACTCGCACCTGGCAGATTGATCTGCCAGGCTGTTTATCTACAACATCAAAATTGTTTGATGACAACTCGATTCGAATACACTTGCGCCCAAACTCGACATCGCACACCTAAAGCGAATGACAACACCACTTCCTTTTAGAATCAGCGTACTTGTTTTCATCCGCAACGTGGCCGGAGAACAGTTGCTTATACAACGCTTAAAGTCTCCCAACAAAGGATGCTGGAGTCCGATTGGCGGCAAGCTTGACATGATATCCGGCGAATCGCCCTACGAATGTGCCCGTCGTGAAGCACAAGAAGAAGTCGGGCTAAAACTATCTGACAAGGATTTACATTGTTTCGGCTATGTCGCGGAAAAAAACTATGAAGGCAGCGGCCACTGGCTCATGTTTCTATTTGACTGTCGTGTTCCAACCAGCCGCCTGCCTGAAGCGATTGATGAGGGGCAGTTTAAATTTTTCAGTCGTGAGGCGATCGACCAATTGACCATTCCACCGAGCGACCATAGCTTGATTTGGCCTTATTACGATCGCTACCATGACGGCTTTGTCGGTCTCCGGGCCGACTGTGATCCGCAGGGCATACTGACTGTCGTCGAAGAACTTAAACTAGAGCCGACGGCCATGCGACACCATCCGGACAGGCATATTTGCCCGCCTCAGCGTTGAGGAGTGAATCGACCATTTGCGACGCTCCAAGTCGACCAGGTGGTCGGTGCCTCCGGCAACTGGGTACCCGTCGCAATGAGTTGTAACTCAGGTGGACAGGTACGCCAAAATCCCGCTTTACGATGTGGATCGAGTTCGCCGAGCACATCATCGGCAAGTAACACGGGGGCCCGCCCCAGACTTTGTTGAAAAATTCGCGCCTGTGCCATCCGCAATGCGACACAAAGCCCGCGCTGCTGACCATCCGAAGCATACTCTTTTGCCCCTCCAACACTCAAGGAAAGGTGGAAGTCATCGCGATGTGGCCCTTTTTGAGTCGCACCCATAACTGCATCGCGCTTACGACTGTCGTGCAACATTCTACGCACCGACTCGACATCAGGACAAGCAGCATTGACTTTGATCTCAAATTCCGGACCTTCATCCGCTTCGGCAATGTCGGCATACACTGTAACCAATACATCGCGCAAGCGTTGCACGCCAATACTTCGCTGCGTTGCCAGCGCCACTGCATACGGGGCAATTTCTGCTTCAAATGCCCCCAGTTCGGCGGCACTGCCCTTGATTTTGAGCAAGCGATTGCGCCCGGCCAGCGCACGATGATACCTGCGCAATGCTTGATAATAGTTCGAATCAATCGCGGAAAGTGTCAGGTCGACAAAGCGTCGGCGCTCCGCCGGGGAGCCGCGCAACAGCATTAAATCCGCTGAACTCAGTGGCACCACCGGGAAACGACCGATAAATTCCCCCAGTCGTAACACCCGCTCATCATCTAACGTCACCCGCCGACCAGCCGGACCGTAGGATAGTTCCAGCGTCGTCGGCCCCTCGACATCGTGTATCAGCTTGTACACCGCAGTATATGCACGACTTCCTTGCCGCGTTAATGCCGCGATACTCTGGGTGCGAAACGAACGCAGCGCGGTGACCAGGCCCAAGGCCTCCAATATATTTGATTTCCCCTGTCCGTTCGCACCCAGCAGGAAGGTACGCGGAGCGGACAGATCCAGTTCAGCGAACTCAATATTACGAAAATTCTGTACGCGGAGTTGAAGAAAACGCATCACTCGGGTAGTCTACTAGATGCGAATCACCGTTGCAGTCGAATCGTCTGCCTCCGATCGCAATGCAACATTACATTCAATCATCGCCAGCGCTAAAGCCTGCCAATCCGCCACGGTCGTGGCCCGGCTCGAACTCACGCGCAAGACCCGCCGCATCGCAGCGGCATCCACACCCATGGCCGCCAACACCGGCGATGGGCCCGCCTGCCCAGTTGAACAGGCCGAACCGGCAGAAACTAAAAAACCGCGCTTCTCCAGACCGCGAATCCAGCGGACACTGGCAAACTCGGGCAACACCAGCAGCGCAGTATTCCACAAGCGTTCGGCACCAAGGCCGATGACCTCGACCAAGGGCAAGTGCCGCCTCAATTCAATTAGAAACATATCTCGGCCCTGCGCAGAACCAGGTTCGGCCACTTCCAGGGCGGCCAGCATCGCCAGCACGCCTGCTACATTTTCGGTACCCGCGCGATGCCCGAACTCCTGCATCCCGCCGACCAGCGAAGTAAACCCGCCATCAATCTCCGGGAGCAAACTAAAGCCAACGCCTCGAGGACCGCCGAATTTATGCGCACAGCCAGTCACAAAATCACAGCAATCAAAGCCCTCAAGTGGCAACTTAGCAATCCACTGCGAAGCATCACAATGATACGGCACAGCCTGCGAACGACACAGTGCCGCGATCTCAACCCAATTATTTAAGATGCCGGTCTCATGATTTGCCGCCATCACAGATATCGCCGAGAGCGCGCCCTGCTGCAGTTGAGCCTGTAGTGCCGCCAGATCCACCGCTCCCTGCGGATCAAGCGTCAGCCAATGCACGCGCCCAGCAAAGTACTGTTTGGCGGCCTGCACCACACTCGGATGCTCGGTCGGACTCACTCCAATACGCGCATTTGTCGGCAGCGTCGCTGCCCAATACGCAAACACTGCATTATTCGCTTCGGTGGCACCGGAATTAAACAGCACCCGCTGCGGTTGGACTGCAAACAGGTCTGCAAAGCGCTGACGTGCATCAGCCAGATGCGCGTGCACACGAGCAGCTGCGCGATATGGACTGGATGGATTTAGCCAGCACTCATCCGTCGCCGCAAGCCATGCCGCACGCGCCTCGGGGCATAAGGGCGTGGTGGCATTGCAATCAAAAAAGCCGCTATTCATAACTACGGATCAAAGCTATTATTCAACCTGCGGTCCGCCAAAGGTGCTAGGGAATGCGCAGTTGCTGGCCAACGCGCAAAGCATTTTCACTGGCGAGGCGATCACGATTCGCCTGATAAATATCAATCCAACGCGAAGGCGTCCCATATACCTGACGACTGATAGTGCTAAGTGAATCACCGGACTGCACCGTATAGCTACGCGGCACAGTCGCCGGATCAGGATCAGGCACTTGCGTACGGACACTGGTCCCAGCTTGCGACTCCTCAGTCCTCGATTGCAAGGTCGAGACACGCCGCGCATCTCCGACCGTATGTTCTAATTGTTGTACACGCTTTTGAGCGGCAATCCACCCGCGCTTGAGACGCTCGTTTTCTTGCCTCAGGCTCTTCACCAATTCCATCAAATCAATCCGATCCAATTCACCCTCATACGGTTGCGCCGGCAATCGCCGCACAAACTGCTTCTCAGCAGTCTCAATTAATTGAGTGACCTCGGTCGCTCGCGGCGAATTTAATTTAAACTCGAGGTAACGCTCAAAATGATAAATCGCCCGCAACGGGTTTTGCATCACCTGCAAATAAATGTAGCCGGCTTCAAAATGAGACTCTGGGGCATCACGCCTGGCATCAATCACCCGCAAAAATGCACTCAGCGCATCTTCGGTGCGGCCCTCTTTTTGATAAGCCTTGGCTAATTGATACTGTTTCTCATCAGTCTCACCGACAATTTCAACCTTACCGGGCGTACAAGCAACGAGCGCCCACATGAGCCACACACAAACCACAAAAACAAAGCGAGATAGCAATATCATACAAATAAATTGAACCGTGATTGGCCAACCTGCAACCAACAACTGAGCGCACACAAGCCTCAATCATCTGAAGGCTTGAGCAAAATTTTTCCCAGTCGAGGCCGCTTGTTATGATTCAGGGCAGCCTCGTATTCCAAGAATGAGTAAGCTGCGGCAACTCGCACGTTCAACCTACCCTCGCGCATCATGGTATGAATGGTACGCATGATTGCATTCAGCTCTTGCTGGCTCGCCTGACGGCGCCAGCGATCCCACCAAAATCCAACCAGTCGCACATCCTTAAAAATTAAGCTGCGAGTCGGAAAGCGCACCGGATCGCCAACCATTGCGCCAAAGGTGACCTGCGTACCGCCGTCGCCGAGCGCCTTGATTTGATCGATTGCACTCTGACCACCAACTGAATTGAGCGCTAACCGGATCGGCTCACCGGCGGTCAGTTGCTGCACTCGTTCATGCCAGCCACTGCCCTCCAGCACCACATGATCTGCACCCAGTGCCTGCAAGGGCTCGATCAGCGCTTCGCGCCGCACCTGGCTGATCGTGTTCAGCCCCATTCCTTTAGCCAGTTGAATCACCGCAAGCCCGACCGCAGAATTACCGGCATTTTGCACCACCCAACTGCCTGCGGCCAACTCCATCACCTTGTTTAACAAGCAATACGCAGTAGGTGGATTTATAAATGACCCAGCCACCTGATCAATCGGCAGATCATCAGGCACCCTCAATAGCTCCGTCGCAGGCATACAAGCGGTCTCTTGCCAGGCCCCATCCTCTGGAAAACGTACACGCATCCCCACATGCACACCGGACACGCCGGGACCAATTGCGTCAACCACGCCGACCCCCTCACGCCCTGCGACGGCAGGCAATTGAGGCAAGCGGCCGTAGTTACCAAGTATCATACCACAGTCGGAAGGATTGATCACCGCAGCCAATAAACGTACCCGCACCTCACCTGCCTGAGGCTCTGCTTGCGCCACATCTTCCAAGCGCAATACCTCAAGCGGCGGGCCAAATGTATGGTGACGAATTGCTTTTTGTAGGTTCACAAAGCGATTAAGTTTGAAGCATTCAAACCAATAAAGAATAAAAGCCTATACTTAAGCAACTTTCAACCTTTCAATCCTCAAGACCATTCTCATGCATGCATTCCTGCAACAAGATTTCCACATTCGCTGGTCGACACTCACCCCTGATCGGGTCGAAGCAGACATTGGCAAAGCACTCAGTGACGCCCAAGCGGCCGTTGATCGCATCGCGGCACGTCATACGGATCCCCCTGAAACATTGAACTACACCAACACCGTCGCCGCGCTTGATGTCGGCCTTGAGCCGCTGCATCGCGCATGGGGATTGGTCAGCCACCTCGACGCAGTTAACAACAGCCCAGAACTGCGCCAGGCGCATAATGCCATGCTGCCCAAAGTAAGCGCATTCCTGGCCGGCATCCCGCTCAACGAACAGCTATGGCGAACCCTGAAGGCCTTTGGCGAAAGTCGCGCAAGCAAGTCCCTCTCAACCACCAAGCAGCGTCATGTGGATGAAACACTCGCTGACTTCCGCAGCCAGGGTGCCGATCTTCCAGCCGATCAAAAAGCACGTGCCAGCGAAATCCAGCAGCGCCTCGCTGAACTAACCCAAACCTATGCCGAACATTGCCTGGATGCCACCAACGCCTGGGAAATCGTCGTCACAGATGCCAGCGAACTTGCCGGGCTACCGCAATCAGCCATCACAGCAGCCAGACAAAATGCCGCACAAAAAGGCCACGCCACAGGTTGGCGCTTCACACTCCAGGCGCCCTCACTGATTGCGATACTCACTTATGCCGACAGTGACAAGCTGCGCCGGGAACTCTGGCAAGCACACGCCGCTATCGGTCGCACCGCCCCACACGACAACCGTGATCTGGTGCGCGAGATCCTTGCGCTGCGCCACGAATTTGCTCAATTGGTCGGGCACGCAAACTTTGCCGACCACGTCACCCAGCGGCGCATGGCAGCCTCTGGTGAGGCCGCCATGCAATTTGGCACCACCATCTTCAACAAAATCCAAACCCAATTTATCGACGAAGTCAATGCGCTGCGCCAATTTAAGGCCGACAGCACTGGCCAACCATGCGATTTACTGCAACCATGGGAAGCTGGCTACTGGGCCGAAAAACAACGCCAAGCTGATTATGATTTTGATGAACAAGCCTTGCGTCCCTACTTTCCGATTGATCGTGTCATCAATGGCCTGTTCGACATCGCAGAGCAACTCTTCGGCCTGCGTATTGAGGAGCGAGATACGATATGCGAGGTTGACGACACCAAACAGGAACCCTCCCATCATGCCAAATCCAAAATCCAAAACCCCGAAGTCTGGCATCCTGAAGTCAAATTCTACGAGCTGTTCGATGCCGATTCAGGCGAGCAGCTCGGCGCCTTCTATGCCGACTGGCATCCGCGCGAATCAAAGCGCGGCGGCGCATGGATGAATTACCTAATCACTGGCAATCGCGACCTCTCGACTGGTCCCCGCAGCCCGCACCTTGGCCTGATCTGCGGCAATCTCACCCCGGCCATCGGCGATCAGCCCGCATGCCTGACCCACCGCGAAGTCGAAACGATCTTCCACGAATTCGGCCACCTGCTCCATCACCTTTGCGGAGAGGTCGAAGTGAAATCACTCAATGGAGTCAACGTGCCATGGGACTTTGTTGAATTGCCCTCGCAAATCATGGAAAATTGGTGCTGGGATCGCAACAGCCTTGATCGCTTCGCCCGTCACCATGAGACCGGCGCAACCATTCCACCAGATTTGTTCGATAAAATGCTGGCCGCTCGCAACTACATGAAAGCCAGTGCCAACGTGCGCCAGCTATCTTTTGGCAAAATGGATCTAAACCTGCACATCGACTGGCCCATGTCCGACAAGCAAGACCTCGACGCTTTTATTAAACGGCAACTCACCGGATACACAGCCGACTACAAGACCGAACCGAAGTCAAATGTGTTTAACTTCAGCCACCTGTTCAGCAGTTCTACTGGTTATGCCGCCGGCTATTACAGCTACAAGTGGGCCGAAGTACTGGATGCCGACGCTTTCACCCGCTTTCAACAGGAAGGAGTCCTCCACCCCGCAACCGGCCGCGCCTTCCGCACGGAAATTTTGGCCAAGGGCAATGCCGAAGACCCGGCAGAATTGTTCAAAAACTTCATGGGGCGCGCACCCGATCCAGATGCACTGCTACGCCGTGATGGACTGATTTGACCCGCGTGCTACTGATACATATACCCATGGTTAACTGGAGTGTTAACGCCCGAATTCACGACGTAGGAACAGGTGCTTAGAGGTCAAATAATGAGTCGTCGTTTTTTGGGAAACTACGATGTCAATTTGGGAGTGGTTTGATGATGGGTTGTCGATTACTAGCTTA